>DATJST010000564.1:0-29851 GCA_035503975.1 Acidimicrobiales bacterium
GAGGACAGCGTGCCGGCCAAGGAGAGCGGGCCGGCCAGTGAGGGTGCAGGGGCCTAGGCATGCCTGCCGGCAAGGAGCGGGCTCTCAGGCGCCGCATCCGCAGCGTCGAGTCGACCCAGAAGATCACCCGGGCGATGGAGCTGATCGCGGCATCTCGGATCGTCCGCGCCCAGCAGGCGATAAACGCGGCCAGCCCGTACACCGAGGACATGCGCCACGTGGTAGAGGAGCTAGCCGGCACCCCCGAGGCGCGCGGGCACTGGGTATTTGCCGGCACCGGCGACAGGCCCATGGTGATCGTGGTCGGGGCCGACCGGGGCCTCGCGGGAGCGTTCAGCGTGTCCGTCATGAGGGGCGCCGAGGAGTTGCTGCGCCGGCTGTCAGAGCGCGGTCGGCGCCCCGTCCTGGTCGGTGCCGGCCGAAAAGTGAGCGCCTATTTCCGGTTCCGAGGGGTCAACCTCGATGCTTATTTCGGGGGTTTCGCCGACAGGCCCCACTTCGAGAACGCCAGGGAAATCGTGGCGGCAGTGAGCGAACTGATCGCTCAGAACGGCGTAGGTGAGATTCACCTTGTTTCTACACGCTTTTTGAGCCTAGGCAGCCAGCGGCCGGTTGCCCGCCGGCTCGTGCCCATCGAGCCGGGCGAACCGTCTAGGGGCGATCAGGACCGTAAAGCCGGCACTGCCCCGGCCGCCTTCGAGTTCGAGCCTGGCCCGGGCGAGATCATGGACACCCTGCTACCACGCTGGCTCGAAGCCGAGATCTACATGGCGTTGCTCCAATCAGCTGCTTCTTTCCACGTGGCCCAGCAAAGGGCGATGAAAGCCGCGACCGACAACGCCGACAAGCTCATCAAAACGTTGCGCCGGGACATGAACCGCGCCCGCCAGGATTCCATCACGACCGAGATAATGGAGATCGTGGGCGGCGCCGAAGCCTTGCGCGCCAGCGACGCGGCCGGAGCGGCGTCCGGGCGTGCCGATGTATACGTCACCCCCGAGGCAAGTTGACTGGAGCCAACGTGAGCACGACTACTACACCTAACATCTCGACCTTCTCAGGCGATGGCCTGACCCGCGACGGCCGCGTCGTGGCCATTGCCGGCCCGGTGGTGGACGTCGAGTTCCCGCCCGACGCCCTTCCCGAGATTAATTACGCCGTCGAGATGGACATCGAGCTAGAGGGCACGCATACAAGTGTTATCGCCGAAGTAGCGCTCCAGATCGGTGAGGGGCGGGTGCGCTGCATCTGCCTGAAGCCCACGGACGGCCTGCGCCGGGGCACTCCCGTGCGCAACCTTGGTCGCGGCATCACGGTACCTGTGGGCGATGCCGTGCTCGGCCACGTTTTCAACGTGGTGGGGGACGTGCTCGACTCCGAGCCGCTCGACGCGATCGATGAACGCTGGGAAATCCATCGTCCTCCGCCGCCGTTCGACGCTCTGGAGCCTAAATCGGAGATGTTCGAAACGGGCATCAAAGTCATCGACCTGCTCGAGCCGTACGTGCAGGGCGGCAAGATCGGCCTCTTCGGGGGTGCTGGCGTCGGCAAAACCGTGCTGATCCTGGAGATGATCCACCGGGTGGCCGAACAGCACGGGGGTGTCTCGGTTTTCGGTGGCGTCGGGGAGCGCACACGCGAGGGCAACGACCTGTGGCTGGAAATGAAGGAGTCAGGGGTACTGAAGCGGGCAGCCCTGGTTTATGGCCAGATGGACGAGCCCCCCGGCGTGCGCCTGCGCGTGGGCTTGTCCGCCTTGACCATGGCAGAGTACTTCAGGGACGTGCGCAACCAGGACGTGCTGCTGTTCATCGACAACATTTTCCGTTTCGTCCAGGCCGGTTCTGAGGTATCGACACTCCTCGGCCGGATGCCTTCCGCGGTGGGTTACCAGCCGACCCTTGCCGACGAGATGGGCGAGCTGCAGGAGCGCATTACCTCCACGCGGGGCCACTCGATCACTTCGGTCCAGACGGTCTACGTCCCCGCCGATGACTACACGGACCCAGCGCCGTTCACCACTTTCACCCATCTCGATGCGACGACAGAGCTGTCGCGCGACATTGCCGCCATAGGCATTTACCCCGCAGTCGACCCCCTGGCTTCGACGTCCAACATCCTTACTCCGGAGGTCGTCGGCGACCGGCACTACCAGGTCGCCCGCCGCGTGCAACAGGTGCTCCAGCGCAACCGCGAGCTCCAGGACATCATTGCCATCCTGGGTATGGACGAACTGTCCGAGGAGGACCGTACGACTGTGCTGCGGGCACGCAAGATCCAGCGCTTCTTGTCCCAGCCGATGTTCGTGGCCGAGGTCTTCACGGGTATACCCGGTGTTTACACACCGGTGCCCGAGACGATCGAGTCCTTCGAAGCCCTCGTCAACGGCGACCTCGATCACCTGCCCGAACAGGCGTTCCTGAGCGTCGGGGGGGCCGAGAGCGCCATGGCCAAGGCGCGCGACCTCGAGAAGGGCGCCTGAGCTTGGCTACAACCCAGGTCGACGTGGTCACGCCCGCAGGCACCCTGTTCTCCGGTCAGGCGCAGATGCTGGTGTGCCGTACCGCGGGCGGCGATATCGCCTTCCTGGCCAACCACATGGCCTTCGTCGGCGTGCTGCAAGCTCACCCGGTGCGTGTTGTGCAGCCTGAGGGCAACGGGGACGAACTGCGCTTCGAAGTCGGGGGTGGATTTGTCGAGGTGAACGCCAATCGCGTCGTCGTGCTCTGCGACGCCGTCGAGCCGGCCCGCTGACGCCGCGCCGGCGCCTGGGCGTTGTCCTCCTGCTCGAAGGGCAGGTAGCCGCCGAGGTAGACGGCCTGCGCCGCGCTCTCGGTGACCCATCTCTGGGCGCAATATCGCCTCATCTCACGCTCGTGCCGCCGCTCAACGTGCGCGAGAGCGACCTGGGTGACGTGCTCGCCGTGCTCCGCGATGCGGCTCAGGGCCAGGACGGCCCGTTATCCGTGGTCCTCGGCCCGGTGGCGACATTTTGGCCGGTAACTCCGGTCGTGTACCTGGCCGTCGCCGGTGCCTGTGCGAGCACAAGCACCGAACTCGAACGGCTGCACAGGGCAGTGGGCGCCGGGCCTCTTGGGCGTCCTGCGCGTTGGCCGTGGGTACCGCACGTGACTTTGGCCGACGAGGCCATGCCCGAGCGCATCGCTGCGGCGACGGCGGCACTGGCGTCTTACCAGGCCGAGGTCGTCTTGGAGCGGGTGGTGCTGCTCGAGGAATCCGAACGGCGATGGGTGCCGCTTGACGATGTGGTCCTCGGGCCACGCCGGGTCGTGGGGCGCGGCGGACTGGAGCTCGAGATCTCCGAAGGGCGCGTTCCAGGCCCGGAGGTGAGCGCCCTGTTCAGCTCGTCCGGCGGGGCGCACCGTGGACTGCCTGCGGCCGGAGCGGCGAGCACCATCGTGCTCGCCGGCCGGCGCCAGGGAGCCGTCGTAGGGAGCGCTCTGGCCTGGCTCGGGCCCGAGGCGGGCACGCAGGTGCAGGTCGGCGTGGTCGTGCGGCCCGACACCCGCGGCCAAGGTGTCGGCCGCGCCCTGTTGGCTGCCCTCGAGGACAGGGCGCGCGCCGCCGGTTGGGCCACCGATGGGGCCGTGGGTTGGGGGCCGGCAGAGTTCTTTGCTCGCGCCGGGCCCTGGGCGCGGGCCCAGCTTGATCCCTGATGAGTAGGTGTACCGAGGCCCTCTTCCGGCTGTGAGGCCCGGCGGGGGGCCCTGTAACCTATGTGCCCGTGGCGACCGCAGTTACGCCGCCTCCCTCGGTCTTGCAGCCCGACCGGCAGCTTGGCACCGAGCGACCAGCGCCAAGCAGGCCTCGGCGCGCCACCACGCAGATCGCCTTTGCGTTGTGCTTGGCGGTCGTCGGGGCCGGCCTAGTGGCGCGTTTCCTCGCCCCGGGCGGGCTGTGGTTGGACGAGGCCCTATCGGTCAATATCGCTCGCCTGCCCCTCTCCCAGATGCCCGGCGCGCTCGTCCAGGACGGCTCGCCGCCGCTTTACTATTTCCTGCTGCACTGGTGGATGCTGGTCTTTGGCCAGGGCGACTTTGCTGTTCGGGCCATGTCGGCGCTGTTCTCCGTGGCGGCGCTCCCCTTTATCTGGTTGGCCGGGCGCCGGCTGGGTGGCCCTCGAGCGGCTTGGGCGGCGTTGCTGCTGGCGGCCAGCTCGCCATGGGCGATCTATTACAGCTCCTATACGCGGATGTACTCGCTCATGGCCCTGGAGGCTGTACTCGGCTTCTTGGCCTGGCGCCGTGCCATGGAGCTCCCGAGCCGTGGCCGGCTGGCGTGTGTGGCCGCTGTCACCGCCGCATTGCTGTACACCCACTACTGGGACCTGTACCTGCTCGGGGTCGTCGGCCTGTGGGTGCTTTGGCGCTGGGGGAGCGAGGCGCGGAGGAGGCGAGTACAAGCCGGGACGTACCCGGGCGCGGCCCGCCGGCTCGCCGTTGCCATGCTGGTCGGAGGCGTCACCTTCCTGCCCTGGTCGCCCGTGTTCGTTTTTCAGGTGCTGCACACCGGCACGCCCTGGAGCGCGCCGCCCGGGCCGGCGAACCTGCTTTCGGTGGTCAGCTCCTTCTCCGGGCAGGGAGCCTGGGGCAAACTCCTCGGCCTCACCTTGTTCGCTCTGATCGCGTTGGCTGTCTTCGCCCGCCCCGGCGCCCGAGCGACCAGTGTCGTGCTCGAGCTCTGGCCTCAACCCGCGACGCGTTTTGTCACCTTGCTCTTCGGGGGCACGCTCGTGCTGGCCGTGGGCGTAGGTGCGCTCACCGGCGCGGCGTTTGACCAGCGCTACATCGCCGTCGTGTTCCCGTTGTTCATCCTGCTGGCGGCGCTCGGCCTGACCACATTCGCGTCGCCGGCCTTCTACGCCGGCGTGCTCTCGGTAGCGTGCATCGCCGGCTTCTTCTCCGCCCAGCAATGGGACTCGCAGCCCCGGACCGAGGCGGTCAAGGTCGCCGCGGTGCTCAACCAAGAGGCCCAGCCAGGCGACATGGTCGTTTACTGCCCCGACCAGCTCGGGCCGGCCGTCGACCGCCTACTGAACGTACCCGACGTGACCGAGCTGACGTACCCTCGCCTGATCGGGCCACAGCGCGTTGACTGGGTCGACTACGTGTCGAGGATCGAGGACACCAACCCGGCCACCGTGGCCCAAGAGCTGGCCGCCAAGCTCAGCCCGGGTGCCCGTCTGTGGCTCGTCTGGCGGAACGGCTACCAACCGTTCGGCGGTAGCTGCGGCAGCCTCGAGATGTGGCTCGCGTGGTACCTGCCGGGGGGGGAAACGGTGGTGCCCGAGTCGCGCCAGTACTACGAATATGAGAACCTCACCGTCTTTGGAAGCTGACTACGGCATGGTGGCGGCCGCCGTCTGGCCGGGAGGGCCCCGTTGAGGCCAGAATGGGAGGCCGGAGCTGCCGGCAGCCCTGACCGCTTCGGCCCATCTTCCAGGAGAGCTTTGGTGTTATGCGCACATACCGCCGCCCTGACAGCGGAGGCCAGTCAGTGAAGCGCGAGGGCGGCCTCGGTCCGGTGGTGGGCAGCGTGGCTAGCGACCTGTTGGCTGAAGCGCCGGGCCTGAGCCACGCCGACGGCCCGGCACCGGAGCGCAGCGAGGCCGGCACCCCCACGGCGGGCTGTGGCGACGCCGATAACGTCGTCATCATCGGCGCCGGACCGGCCGGGCTGACCGCGGCCTACGAGCTCGCCCGCATGGGCAAGACCAGTACGGTGCTGGAAGCCGACGACCAGGTGGGCGGTATATCGCGCACCGTCGAGCGCGACGGTTGGCGTTTTGACATCGGCGGCCACCGGTTCTTCACCAAGGTCAAGGTGGTCGAGGAGTTCTGGCACGAAATCCTGCCGGGCGAGGAGTTCCTGCTCCGCCCACGCCTATCGCGTATCTACTACCAGGGAAAGTACTACGACTACCCGCTAAAGCCGTTCAATGCCTTGCGCAACCTGGGCTTGGTCGAGTCCTTGCGCTGCGCCGCCTCGTACGCCTGGGCGCGCGTAAAGCCACCAAAGGACCAGACAACGTTCGAGGGCTGGGTGGCAGCGCGCTTCGGCTGGCGGTTGTACAACCACTTTTTCAAGACTTACACCGAAAAAGTCTGGGGTTACCCGGGATCGGAGCTACAGGCGGATTGGGCTGCCCAGCGGATCAAGAACCTCAACTTGTTCAATGCAGTTAGGAGCGCGCTGTTCCCCAAGAAGGGCCAACGGCAAATCACCACGCTGATCGACCAGTTCGAGTACCCTCGGCTCGGCCCGGGCATGATGTGGGAGCACTGCCGGGACAAGGTGGAAGCCGCCGGGTCCAAGGTCTACATGTCGGCTCCGGTGACCCGTATCCGCCGGGACGGAGGGCGGGCGATTTCGGTCAGCTCCACGACCGAGGGCGCCGTGACCGAACATTTGGCCAGTGCAGTGATTTCTTCGATGCCGCTGTCGGCCCTTGCCCGCGCGATAGACCCACCCCCGCCCCGCGAGATCCTGGCTGCCGCTGACGGGCTGCATTACCGGGACCATGTGACCGTGGCTCTCGTGGTACCTGAGTCGGCCAGTTTCCCCGACAACTGGGTCTATGTTCACGACCCATCAGTCAAGATGGGGCGGATACAGAACTTCGGCCGCTGGTCGCCGGACATGGTCAAGGGCGGGCGGGCCTGCCTCGGGCTCGAGTACTTCGTGTTCGAGGGCGACGAGATCTGGTCGATGCCCGACGACGAGCTCGTGCGGATGGGCAAACGCGAGCTCGGTCTCCTCGGGTTGGTCGACCCCGCGGCCGTAGAGGCCGGCTATGCCGTGCGCATGCCCAAGGCCTATCCTTATTACGACGCTGACTACAAGAGCAATGTCGAAGTAGTGCGTCGATGGCTGGCCGAAAATGTGCCCAACGTTCACCCAGTGGGACGCAACGGCATGCACCGTTACAACAACCAGGACCACTCGATGTACACGGCCATGCTTACCGTCGAGAACCTCATCGGTGCACGCCATGACGTATGGTCTGTCAACGTGGAGGAGGAGTACCACGAAGAAATGAGGTCCGCCCACACCCCTGAAGGTGGCAGCGCGGCCCCGGGCCGGGCGAGCTCCGGCCGCTCCGCTCCGGTATTGCCCAAATGGTCGAGCGGGGGGGCGCGATGAGCACGAAGGTCTGGTACTGCGCCAATTGTGGCTACGAAGTCACCAGCCGTGGCCGCTGCCACAGTTGCGGCGAGCGGCTGATCGCTTCGCCCCTTCCCGAGCTCGAGTCGGGACCGGACGACGACGAGGTCGGGTACCGGCTCGACCAATGGGACGACCTGACTCGTTCACAGCTCATCCGGTCGCTCATCACCGCTGGCATCGAACATCGCTTCGAGGAAGAAGAGCTGGTCGTGTTGGCCGAGGACGAACCGGCGGTCGACGGCATCGTGGCGCGGCTGGCAGGAGGTGGGGGCGACGAGGATGCCGACGACGAGGACGGTGACGAAGATGCCGTTGGGGCACCGGTGCGAGGCGATGCGAACGCCGCTCGCGAGCTTTACGACGCCGCCCGGCGCCTGCGCGACGACCCGACGGACATGCAGGCAGATGCTGCCCTGGGCGAGGCCTCGGCAGCCGTGTTCGCCGTTGACTACCTGCCCGACCTGGACGAAGCCGACATGGCGGCCGTCGGACGGGTCACCCGGCGGCTCCTTGGCGCCCTGGGATCCGACGAGGCGTTGGAGAACGAGATCCGCCACCAGGCTGAGGTCCTGTGCCGCCTCGTGGCGCCCAGCGCGGGTGAGGACGTGGCTCGAGCGGAGGCCGAGAAGGCCCGCCAACGCTTGGAGGCCGGTGCCCGCGAGACGGGCCGGTTGGTCGAATTGCCCCAGTCCGAGGTCACTCCCGCTGGCGAGATGCCCTCGACCTTGCTGGCGCACGTCGCGGGCGAAGCCGGCGCGGGAGAAGCCCGCGCGGGGGAAGTCGGCACGGGAGGAGATGGGCTTACTGCCGACAGCGACCTCGGGGTGACCGGCTCCAGCGGCGCCGCCACGGGCCAAACCACCGCGGCGGAGTTGGCCGCGGCGCAAGCGGCTGCGGCCGAGTTGGCGGCGGCGCAAGCGGCTGGGACGGAGGCCGGCGGCGGGGGCCCCTCCGCGCTCGCACGAGCCGGGGACCTTGCGGCCCAGGCGCCTCTGGCAACCGCGGGAGGCCCGGTCGCCGGGGCCGGAGCGGGTCAGGGTGCGGGGCTGGCCGGCCTCGGTGCAGAGGCGGACGAGCCCGAGGACGAGCAAGACGAGTACGACGAGCAAGAAGAGGACGAGGACGAGGACGAGGAGGCTGGCACCGGCGAGCTTGTTTACGAGCTCGGCGAGTGGCTGCCCGAACAGCGCGTCGAACTGTCGATGCTGCTCGAAACGGCGGGCATCGCCTACAACTGGGACGGCACCGACCTAACAGTGGCCGAGACCTACGAGATCGAGGTGGACGGGCTGTTCGAGCAGGTCCACGGCCTGGTTGATGAGGACGACGAGGCGCGTTACCACGCCATCGAGGAGCTTTTCGGCTCGGTTGACCGACTGGCCAACGACCCTGCCAACGAGGAGCGCCAGAAAGCGTTCCTGGAGACGGTAGGGGCAGTCGAGCAGCCGACGCCCGTCGGCGTGGATGACGCTTACTGGTGGCGGGTCCGGAGCCAGGGCCACGCCTTGGTCGCCGCCTTGGAGCACGAAGCACGGCTCGAAGAGATCTCCCGGGAAGCGGCTCTGCTCGCCGAAATGCTCCACGAAATGGTCTGAGGCTCCTTGCCGCGCCGGAGCCGCGCGGCCCGCTTCGGCCTGTTGCTAGCACCGGGCGCGAGCGCTGGCCGGGACCAGCCGGCGCTCGTCGCCATTGATGCTGCCGCGAGCGCCGCCGGTGTAGCTGTCCGGCGCATGGAGTTCGCGTACCACAGGGAGGGCCGGCGGGCGCCGGACCGGGCCGAGGTACTTATGGCAGAGGTCGCCAATGAGGCCGCCGCCCTGGCTGAGGAGGCCGGCCTGCGGCCTGAAGAGGTCGTACTCGGTGGGCGCTCGATGGGTGGGCGGATCTGTTCCATGGCGGCTGCCGGCGGCTTGGCAACCGCCGGGCTCGTGCTGGTGAGCTACCCACTGCACCCGCCGGGCCGTCCCGAGCGGTTGCGCACCGAGCACTTCGCTCAGTTGACGATGCCATGTCTGTTTGTCTCAGGTAGCAAGGACGCCTTTGGCACCCCCGAGGAGCTGCGCACGGCCCTCGGCTCGATACCCGGTCCCGTTAGCGTCCAGTGGCTCGAGGGAGGTGACCACGGCCTGCGCCGGCGCGACGGCGAGGTAGCCGGCCTCGTGGTGAGTTGGCTGGCGGCGCGAGAGGGACTGAGGCTCGGAGGCGCGCGCGGCACGAGGGCTTAGGCGGCACGCGGGTTTGGCGGTCCGGAGTGGTCCGGAGGGCGGGCGGTCCCGCGGGTAGGCGGTCCCGCGGGTAGGCGGTCCCGCGGCTCAGCCAGGCAGTTGGAGAGGCACGCGGGCCGCGCCGGGGGCGAAGCACGCACAACGTGTCATGGCTCACCCCGCGCGAAGCCAGCCGTATGCATGTTTCGCGCGCTCAGCGATGTCCATCGCGGAGCGCTGAGCAGTTGCGCATCGTATGCGTGCGCAACTTGTCAGCGCTCAAGTGGCGACGTGCAAAAGGTCTGTTCCACTCACCCGTTTTCTGGCCAGTGGATGGTAACTTTCGCGCGCGCGGGCTCGGCGGCGAGCTCCTCGAGCGCGATCCCGGCGCTCTCGGGGTAGGCGAGGGCGAGCAGCACCACGAGGACCACAGGCCCCACTGCCACAACGCCCAGGGCAGGCCCGAGCGTGCTGAACACATCGCCGAGGGCTCCCGTTATCAACAACCCGGCCACCCCTCCCAGGGCGGCCGCGGCGGACACCATGCCCGCCGACCGGGCGCGACCGGGGGTAGCGAAGAGCTCGGCCCCGTACACGCCCAGGACCGGGACACTCCCGTAGAAGAACAACTGGCTGGCAACGGCCGCCAACCACATCAGCCAGCCGTGGGAGAGGTAGGAACCCAGTGCCGTTGCCGTCGCACCGGCGACGCACGCCATCGCCACTGGGCGGCGCCCGCGGGTGTCCGCCAGCCGGCCCCCGGCCAGGACGCCGAGGCCGCCTAGAGTGCCGGCCAGTTGCTCCAGCAGCGAAATGGCGAACGGGCTGTAGTGGCGCTGTTGGCGCAGGAACTGGGTCTCGAACTGGGTTGCCGGTGTGGCGAAGAGAGCCAGCAGCAGGGCTCCGGCACACACTAGGGCAAGGCGGCGCGACCACTTCCAGCCGCTACTCCCCGCAGTGGTCTGCGGACCTCGCTCGGCTAGACGGGCAGCCCCGGCAGCGGCGGCAGCCCCAGCAGCCCCGACAGCCCCGGTAGCGGCGGCAGCTCCGGCGCGTGGACGGGCGGCGACGGGGGCCGGCTGCCAACGCCGGCTCTCGGGAAGCTGCCGGGCGCTCGCCGCGACAAAGGGCAGGCAGATCAGACTGATGACGAACAACCAACGCCACCCGCCGGGACCGAGGCCGGCAAGGGGCAGCAGAGCGAGAGGCACGCCGCCACCGAACCCGCCAGCCAGGCCGAGCACGCCCACCGACCAGGCACGGCACCCTGCGGGAACCTCTTCGACAACAACAACCACTGCGGCGATGCCCGCGGCCGCCACCATGGCTCCCGCAGCCACCTGGGTGGCGGCTAGCAGGGACAGCGTGGGTGCGCCGGCGCCGGCGGCCGTGCACACGACAGCCCCGGCAGTGGCCCATACCACGACTCCGCGGCGACCGCGGCGGTCGGCGAGCACCAATGCGGCGAGCGCCGGTAGTGCTGAGAGCTCAACGGCGGCAAAAACCACACCTTGGCCGAACGTGCCGGTATGGGCCTCCCGGGCGGCGTAGGTCAGGGTCTCGGGGAGCACGCCGGCCACGAAGCCTTGGACCGCGACCATCGCTGCGAGGGTGGCCACGACGAGCGCGGCCCGCCGGTCGAGCCGCGCGGGCGGCGCCCACCACGGCGTGCCCCCGTTGCCGGTGCTCGTGACCCGCCCGAGATGAGCGCGCAGAGGAAGGACCAGTAGCCACGACCACCACGGCACGCCCAACCTCAGCTCGACCACCTGGGTCACCCAGTACCCGCTGGGTTCGCCGGAACGCTCCAGGACCACCTCCCGCCGGTAACCCGCCAAAGGGCCTTCGGCTTGCTGAAAAATCCAGTGCCCTGGCCCCGGCCCCGCGTCCTGCAGGTCGACCAAGAGCGCTCGGTCGCCCTCCGCCGGAGGCGCGACGCCCCCGTTGCCCGCGTCCCCGCCTATGCCAGCCGGCAGCCCGTTGCTACCGCCGCGACCCGCGCTGCCGCCACCGGGGCCGCCACCAGAGGCAATCCCGCCCGCCGCGCCGCCGCCGCAGCCGACGCCTTTGTCTTTGCTGCGCGTGTCTTTGCTGCGCGTGTCTTTGCTGCCCGTGTCTTTGCCGCGCGGCGGCGACGTGCCCACGGGGGCTTCCAAAACCAAACCGTGCCGCGGCCGGACTACCGCGGCGGCCGCCCTAGGGCCAAGGGTCGCCCGTACCAGCTTGGTGGTCACCCGACCAGCTTGCCGGACAGGTGGCGCGAGACCCCCACACGCGGGGGCGTTGGGGTGCTAAATCCGCGGCTCCGTCGTGGCATGGCGGGACAGAGCGACCACCGCCACCATAACGAGGCTGAGACCGATGAGCTCGGTCACCACGGCCCCGGCGGCCGACCGGTACGGCTCGTCGAACACCCAAACACCGATGGCAAGGCTCGCCAGGGGGTCGACCGTCGAGAGGGCCGGAAGGCTGGCCGGCAACGGTGCCGCGCCGAAGGCGAGTTGGTTGAACACCAGCCCGAAGAAACCGGCGACCAGCAACGCATAGACCGGCCATGCGCCGAATACCGCCCCGAGGCCGTGGGTTACTTGGTCGGTCACCTCCTTCAGCAGGGCAGCGGCACCCGCGAATGCCAACCCGGCGCCCGCGCCGAGTAGGGCTGCCGCTCGCTTCCCCTGCGCGCCGCGTCCTAGTAGTGCGCACACGGCCATGCCAGTGGGGATGGCGATCACAAAAACGAGCGTTGGCCCTGTATCTGGGGGCTGCGGCGGCCCCTGGCCCGGGGTGGCCGCCAGCAGGAACAACATCAGGCCTATGGCCAGGGTCGCCGCCCAGCCGAGCTGGTTGCGTGCGGGGCGGCGACCCTCGATCAGTTGGCGCAAAGCCAAGGCAAAAACGATCCCGCTCACCATTAGAGGCTGCACCAGGGTGAGCGGGCCGTCGTGCAGCGCGACCGCGTGCAGGACAAGTGCGACCGCTGCCGTCGTCATCCCGAGTAGCCAAAGTGGGTGCTTGGTATTGCCGACAAGGAAGCGGCCCAGGCCGGCGGGCGCGGGCAGGTCCCGCACCATCCCGGCCGACCGGTGAAGGGCGGCCAGCGCCAGTGCGGAAAGCGCCGCCGAGGCTAGCGCCGCTACAGCCGCGACGAGCATTAGCTGGGAGGCACGAGTGGAGCTCGCATCAGCCCGCGCTCAGGCAGAACCGCCGGCCTGGCCAACGGCCGGCCGCAGGTGGCGGCGCTCCGGTCGGGGCGGGGCAAGTTGCACCACCACGTTGTAGGTGGCCAGGGCTATGGCCTGGTGCATGGCGAAAAGGACACCCACGGCCCTCGGCGGTTGTCCCCGGTGAAGGATGTACCCGTCCAGTAGCCAGAGTGCCAGCGTCACGATAAGGGCCAACCGGAAGAACGTCCACCGCGGGACGGCGCTGGCGCGCACGACAACTGGCCAACCAATGCAGGCTATCCGCACTCCGATAACGGTCAGTTTTGGCGTACAGCTTGGCCAGCCAGAACAAAACCGTCACCTCGGGGACCTTGGCCGCCGCGGGTTGCCGGTTGAGGACATTGACAGCGCGTCGAACAGGGCTCACATCAATCAGGGTAAGGACGTCAGGCCCGCAGGGTCGAGCGACCCGGGCATGAATTGCGCTCGCCCGGGCGTACGACTTGGGTCTTAGACGTGCTGGCCCTGCTCGGAGCCGGGCGCGAACGACCAGCTGGGCCCGAAAGAGCGGTAGAGCTCGGCATACGCCGCGGTCGCTTGCACGAGCTGGTCCACCGCCACCCATTCGTCGATGCCGTGGGCTTGAGCCACGTCACCGGGGCCGCACACGACGGCCGGGATGCCACCCTGGTTGCGCACGAAACGGGCGTCGGTGGTGAAAGTCATCCCTATGGTCCGTGGCTCGTGCCCCATGACGCTGGAGAGGCACCGGCGCACCAGGGCGGCGAAGGGGTGGCCGGCGTCCATCTCGCTGCCCTCGCCGAAGTCCTCTACTTCAATCTCGTAGTCGATGCCCTCCAAGCCGGCATCTCTCAGGCGCTGGTGGATGCCACTCACGGCCTGGTCGAAGGTCGTCCCTGGCAGGATACGGCGGTCGAAGCCGACCCGCGCCTGTTCGGCCACGATGTTGACCGCGCTGCCTCCTTGCACAGTGCCGATGTTCGCCGTTGGCTGGCCGAGCAGAGGGTGCACAGGGTCGCCGAAGTCGGCGGCGTGCAGCGCGAGCACCACCTGGGCGGCGTGCTCGACGGCAGAGACGCCGTCACGAGGCCTGCTCCCGTGCCCTGGCCTGCCCTTTATGGTGATCCCGCCCTGCAGCAGGCCGCGCTCGGCGACGCACACGGCGAGAGAGGTGGGCTCGGGGACGAGGCAGGCGTCGCCCGCGATCAGCCCGTCGTTCAGCAAAGCCCGGGTGCCGACCGCGCCCCCCCGCTCCTCGTCGGCCACGAACTGGAACACGATGTCACATGCCGGGGCCGAACCCGCCGCCTCCAACGTGGACAGAGCGCAGATGGCCGCGGCCAGCCCCCCTTTCATGTCTGCGGCACCTCGGCCGTAAAGCCGACCGTCCCTGACGACGGGGCTGAACGGGTCGTGCGCCCAGCGCTCGGGCACAACGGGGACGACGTCGGTGTGCCCGTTGACTATGAGCGTGGGCCGTGGCCCGGCCGCGCGGCCCGGAGCGGCGACGGGAGCGGCGATGCGAGCAACGAGCGAGAGACGTCCAGGTGCCGGCTCGACCTCCGACCAGGTGGGCCGCCACCGTTCCAGGGCGGCACGGAGCGGGGGTGCCATGGCCGCTTCGCCGCCGGGCGGGTTGGGGGTGGCTACCTCGACGAAGCTTCGCGTCAGGCCCACCAGGGCCTCGACGTCGACCTTGTCTATCAACTCGGACCTCGCGGGCCGCCCTAGGCGGGTTTGGCCCAGGCGATGCAGCCCATCTCGGCGAAGGTGGTCAGGTCCGGGTGTGACGGCACGGCGCGCACGGTAAAGCCATGCCGGCCAGCTGTGTCGCAGACGAAGCTGCCTTGCCACACCGAGGGCTCCCCGGGGACGGCTTCGCCCACGAGCTGCATCCGAACTTTCTGCACCTCTTCCCAGGACAAGTCGTCGCCCCCGCTTACCGGGCCGTGCAGTAGCTCGACCGCGACCTCGCTCGGGCCGAGGTCGCCGAGCGCGACCTCTGCCGTGGCGCGGCGGGTGGCACCCAGGTCGGTCACCAGAGCCGGCGAGTCGATGTCGACCGAGACCACCGACACCTTGTCCCAGCCCGCGACCACGGTCCTCTTCCATGCCGCGAGGGCCTTGGCGCGGGCGAAGCTGTGAGCGCCCAGGGCCTCCGCGCGCTTGGCCATGGGCTCGTACATCTGGCGCACGTAGTCGCGCACCATGCGCGACGCTTGGACCCGGGGGCCGAGCGTACTGAGCGAGTCCTTGATCCTGGCCACCCACTGGCGCGGGAAGCGGTCGCCGCCCCGGTCGTAGTACAAGGGGACAATCTGGCGTTCGAGGATCTCGAACAGGCTGTTGGCTTCGACCTCGTCCCGGCGCACGTCCGCGTAGGACTCGGCGGAAGCGATCTGCCAGCCGTTCTTACCGTCGAACATCTCGTCCCACCACCCGTCCAGCACCGAGCAGTTGAGCGCGCCGTTGAGGGCGGCCTTCTGGCCGCTCGTCCCGCTGGCCTCCATAGGCCGGCGCGGGTTGTTCAGCCAGACGTCGCTGCCCTGGAGAAGCATCCGGGCGACGGCGATGTCGTAGTCCTCGATGAACGCGATCCGGTGGCGCAGCGCCGGCTCACGGGCGAAGTGGACGATCTGGCGGATCATTTCCTTGCCGAGGTCGTCAGCCGGGTGCGCTTTGCCCGCGAATATCAGCTGGACCGGTCGCTTGCTGTCAAGCAGGAGCGCGCGCAACCGCTCGGGTTGGGACAGCAACAGTGTCGCCCGCTTGTAGGAGGCGAAACGACGAGCGAAGCCGATCGTGAGCACGGTGGGGTCGAGCACGTCTTCCGCCCAAGCGGCGTCGATCGGTGAGACGCCCTTCTCCACGAGGAAGGACTTCAGGTGGTTACGCACGAAGCCGACCAGCGCCTCCTTGCCCTGCTCGCGTGCCCGCCAGAGCTCGTCATCGCGCGCCTCGTGGATGCGCGCCCAGTCCGCCGGCCCGGCGTCCTCCCAGGACGGGTTGATGTACTTGGTGAACAGGTCGTTCATGGCCGACGACGCCCACGTGCGGCCGTGCACTCCATTGGTCACCGAGATGATGGGCACCTCTTCCTGGGGAACGGCGACGTACAGGGATTGGAACATGGCTCGGCTCGTCTTGGCGTGCAGCGCGGCGACGCCGTTGGACATGCTGGCCAGCCGCAGGCCCATGACGGCCATGTTGAACGGGGCATTGGTCGGCTGCCCGGGCTCGTGGCCGAGGGCCATGAGCTCGCTTATTTCGACGCCACAGTCGTGAGCCCAGCTCGAGAAATATTTTTCCATCAGCTCGGCCGGGAAGCGGTCTATGCCGGCCGGGACCGGCGTGTGCGTGGTGAAGATGGTGCCAGCGCGGGCGGCCTCTATCGCCTCGGGGAAGGTGAGGTTTTGGGTGGTCACCAGCTGGCGGATGCGCTCGAGGCCGAGGAACCCGGCGTGGCCTTCGTTGGAGTGGAAGATCTGGGCGTGCTCGTCGAGCGCGGCGAGCGCCCTCACGCCGCCGATGCCGAGCAGGATCTCCTGGCGCAGCCGGTGCTCCGTGCCGCCACCGTAGAGCCGGTCCGTCACGCTCCGCAGCTCGTCGGAGTTCTCGTCCAGGTTGGCGTCGAGCAGGTACAGCCTCACCCGCCCAACCGCCGCTAGCCAGATTTGGGCCGTCAACACCTGCCCAGCCAGGTCGATGGTGATGCGCTTGTCCTCCATCAGGGTGAGCGGCATGGCGTGCGGGTCCATCACCGGGTAGCGCTCCTCCTGCCAGCCGTCGGCGTTGAGGCGCTGGCGGAAGTAGCCCTCGCGGTAGAGGAGCCCTACGCCGACCATCGGGACACCGAGGCTGCTTGCGGCCTTCAGGTGGTCGCCGGCCAGGATGCCGAGACCGCCGGAGTACTGCGGCAGCGCCTCGGCGATCCCAAACTCAGGTGAGAAGTAGGCCACCTTGACGAGGGCTGAGCGCCCGCGGTTCTGGAACCAGCGGTGCACGCTCAGGTAGCGCCGAAGGTCCGCGTGTATCTCTCCGAGGAACGACATGAAGGCGTTGTCCCTGGACAACGCCTCCAGGCGTTCGCGCGCCACCAGGGAGAGCACCTGGACGGGGTCGTGCTGGGTACGCTCCCAGAGGTGCGGGTCGACCCAGCGGAAGACGTCGCGGGTCCGCTCGTCCCACGACCACCGCAGGTTGAAGGCCAGCTCCTGGAGGGGCAACAGGGGTTCGGGCAATGTGGCCCTTACGGTGAAGCTCCTAAAGGCTTTCATCTTCGGCCACCGTAGCAAGCGGCGGCCGCCCGGCGGGCACGGGGCGGCTGCACGCTGGGGGCGCGCCCGCCGGTGCCCGCCTTGCCAGCCTCGCCGGTGCCCGCCTTGCCAGCCTCGCCGGCTTGGCCGCTCCGCCGCCCCGGCGCCGGCCGACGGGAACCCCAAGGCAGCGATCGGGCCCCAAGGCAGCGATCGGGCCGGCCCGAGGGTGGCGAAGCTGGGTAGCTTAGGACCGATGGGTGCACAGACCCGCCTCGACCGGCTGGTGGTCCAGGACCTACGGCCGTCGACCCCGCACGGTTACCCGGCCAAGGCCATCGTCGGCGAACGGGTTGCCGTGCTCGCGAACATCTTCCGGGACGGCCATGACGTGCTCGCGGCCCGGGCTTTGCTGGTCAGCGCTGGCGCGGTCGTGAGCAGCTCGCCCATGGTGCCCACCGGCAACGACGCCTGGACAGGGGAGGTCGGCCCGCGCGAGCCGGGCCTCTATGAGCTACGCGTCGAGGCCTGGACGGACCGCTACGCCACCTGGGCGCACAAGGCAACTGTCAAGCTGGCTGCCGGACAGGATGTGCAGGTGGAGATCGCCGAGGCCGAAGACCTGTTCAGGCAGTGGCAGCGCACCCCTAAAGGGGCGGGCGGCGCCTTCGACCCCGAGCTGGAGCAGGCCCTCGCCCGTCTGGCCGACGAGCGCGCCGACGACGCGGGACGCATCGGTGCCGCCTTGTCGGCTCCGGTCGCCCGGGCGCTGGCCGGCCCGGAACTGGCAGCCGACCTCACCGCCGCGTCGGTGCCTCTGTGGGTTGACCGTGAGCGCGCGGGTTTCGCCGCTTGGTACGAGCTTTTCCCGCGTAGTTTCGGCGGTTTGCGCGGTGCCGCCGGCCAAGTGCCGCGAGTTGCCCAGCTCGGCTTTGACGTGTTGTACCTCCCGCCCGTCCACCCCATAGGGCACACCGCCCGTAAAGGGCGCAACGGCGCCATGGAGGCCGGCCCTGATGACCCGGGGAGCCCGTGGGCCATCGGCTCCGAAGAGGGCGGCCACATGTCCGTCCACCCCGACCTGGGTACGCTGGACGACTTCGACCACCTCGTGCGCACGGCCCGCGAGCACGGTTTGGAGGTCGCGCTCGATTACGCGCTCAATTGCTCGCCAGACCACCCCTGGGTCAAAGAGCACCCGGAATGGTTCCATCATCGCCCCGACGGCACCATCGCGTACGCCGAAAACCCGCCCAAAAAGTACCAGGACATCTACCCGCTCAACTTCTGGCCGGCACACGAACCTGACCGGGAAGCGCTATGGGTGGCGTGCAAGGAGATCTTCGATTTTTGGATCGGCCATGGCGTGCGTACCTTCCGTGTTGACAACCCACATACAAAACCTTTTGCCTTTTGGGAATGGGTGATCGGCGCGGTCAAGGCGGAGTACCCAAGCACTGTTTTCCTGGCCGAGGCGTTCACCCGGCCCAAGGTGATGGCCCGTCTCGCCGAAATCGGCTTTTCCCAGAGCTATACCTACTTCACCTGGAGAACTTCCCAGCATGGGCCCGAAGGCATATGGGCGTACATCGACGAGCTGGCGCACGGGCCGCTGGCGGATTACATGCGCCCTAATTTCTGGCCCAATACGCCGGACATATTGTCAGGCCCGCTGCGGGGGGGGCCGCCGGCCGCGTTCGCGTTGCGCTACGTGCTGGCCGCCACGCTCTCACCCCTCTACGGCGTCTACAGCGGCTACGAGCTCTGTGAGAACGTGCCCGCATCGCCTGACAACGAAGAGTACCTGGGCTCGGAGAAGTACGAGCTCAAGCACCGCGACTTCTCTCGCCCGGGCTCGCTCTCACCGCTGTTCTCAGCGGTGAACGGCATCCGCCGCCGGCACCCGGCGTTCGCCTCGTTGCGCGGCACTCACTTTCACCCGTCGGACAATCCCGCGATCGTGGCATACTCAAAGACGTCCGGTGACGGCCGCGACAACCTGCTTGTGGTCGTCAACCTGGACCCTTACTCCGCCCAGGAGTCGGTGCTCCACCTCGACCCGGTGCACCTCGGCCGCGCCGGCAGCAGCACCCTCGACGTCGTTGACGAGCTCTCGGGAGAGCAGTACTCATGGGGGTTGCACCCCTTTGTCAGGCTGGACCCGTACCGCCGCGTCGCCCACATATTCGACATCCGCCCGCCGGCGGGCATCTAGGACAAGATTTAGGACAATATGACTACGCCCCCGAGGGTATCCGGTACCGCTAGCGCCGACATCAGGTGGTACCAGCGGGCGGTCTTTTATGAGGTCCTCGTTCGCGGTTTTTACGACGGCAACCAGGATGGCTCAGGCGACCTGGCCGGCATTATCTCCAAGCTCGACTACCTGAGCTGGCTGGGCATCGACTGCATTTGGCTGCTGCCGTTCTACCAGTCGCCATTGCGTGACGGCGGCTACGATATCTCGGATTTCTGGAGCGTACTTCCCGAGTACGGGCAGATCGCAGATGTTGCGGCGCTCGTAGACGAGGCTCACCGGCTGGGGATAAGGGTTATCTCCGACCTCGTGATGAACCACACGAGCGACCAACACCCATGGTTCATCGAGTCCCGCCAGGACCGGACCAACCCTAAGGCCGACTGGTACGTCTGGAGCGACGACGACCAACGCTACGGGGAGGCTCGGATAATTTTTGTCGACACCGAGCGCTCCAACTGGTCCTGGGACCCCCAGCGAGGCCAATACTACTGGCACCGCTTTTTCTACCACCAGCCCGACCTCAACTACGACAACCCCGATGTCGCGAGCACGATGCTGGACGTGGTCCGTTATTGGCTGGACATCGGCCTCGACGGTTTCCGCCTGGACGCCGTACCCTACCTGTTCGAGCGCGACGGCACTAACGGTGAGAACCTGCCGGAGACGCATGATTATTTGAAGCGCCTACGCAAAGAGGTGGACTCGCTTTACCCAGGCAAGGTGCTGCTCGCGGAAGCCAACCAATGGCCCGAGGACGTCGTGCAGTATTTCGGCGACAGCGATGAGTGCCATATGTGCTTCCATTTCCCTCTCATGCCGCGCATGTTTATGGCGGTGCGGCGCGAACAGCGGTTCCCGATAACCGAGATCTTGGCCCGTACGCCACCCATACCAGATGGGTGCAGCTGGGGGATCTTCTTGCGTAACCACGACGAGCTGACCCTGGAAATGGTCACCGACGAAGAGCGCGACTACATGTGGTCCGAGTACGCCAAGGACCCGCGCATGAAGCGCAACATCGGGATCGGGCGCCGGTTGGCTACGCTGGTGGACAACGACCGCCGGGTAGCCGAGCTGCTGCACTCGCTCTTGTTCAGCCTGCCGGGCTCTCCGGTGCTCTACTACGGCGACGAGATTGGCATGGGTGACAACATCTACCTGGGCGACCGCGACGGGGTCCGCACCCCGATGCAGTGGTCACCGGACCGCAACGCCGGGTTCTCTAAGGCCGACTTTGCCCAGCTCTACCTGCCGCTGCTGATGGACCCGGTCTACGGTTTCCAGGCCGTCAACGTGGAGGCCCAGATGCGCAACCCGAGCTCGCTGCTGCATTGGATGCGCCGGATGCTCGAGGTGCGCCGTCAGCACCCGGTGTTCGGCATGGGCACCATGGAAGTGGTCTCCAACGAGAACCCCTCGGTCTTTGCCTATGTCCGCGCTCTGGCTGTAGGAGAGCCCCCCGAAGCCGGCCAGCCTGCTGTCCAACCCAGACAGCCTGCTGTCCAACCCGATTGTGTCCTGTGCGTGGCCAACCTTTCCCGTTTCGCCCAGCCGGCGCAGCTTCCTCTCGAGCGGTGGGAGGGTATGACTCCTATTGAGCTGATCGGCCGGGTCCCGTTCCCTGTGATCGGTGCCCAGCCGTACTTCATTACTTTGCCGCCGTACGGCTTCTACTGGTTCGGCCTGGTCGACCGGCCGGTGAGCCCGACTGGAGGATGAAATGCCACAAGACCTGGTGCCCGAGGAACTCCCCGCCGGTCTGGGGGACCTACTCGGGCCCTACCTGGCGCACCAGCGTTGGTTCGCCGGCGATGGAGTGCCGGCCCAGCTGAACGTCGTCAGCTCGGCGCGCGCCGCAGGCCCGGACCATTGCGAGCTGCTCTGGGCGATCGTCAACGACGGGACTTCGGACTACCAGTTGGTCATCGCGTCGCGCCCCGGCGCTGAGGGCGCCGAGGCGGCCCGCGGCCATGACGAGGCGATCATCGGCAACCTCGGCGGGCGCGCCTACTACGACGCCACCGTGGACCCCGAGATGGCCCTGCTCCTGTTGGAAGTGGCCAGCGGTGGCACCGAACGGGCGGCGCGGGCGCGGCCCCTGGTGGCTGAGCAGTCCAACACGTCGATCATCTACGACGACCGGTTGATCTTGAAGGTGTTCCGGCGCTTGTCGACGCGCACCAACCCCGACGCCGACGTGACAGCAAGCTTGGCATCGACCGGGTTCACCCATATCGCTTCACCCCTGGTGCGCTGGCAACGCGAGGGCCGCGACCTCGCCTTCGGGCAGCAGTTCCTGGCCGGGGGCACAGACGGCTGGGCTCTGGCACTCACTTCGTTGCGCGATTACTACGGCTGCGCGGGAGCCGAAGCACCTCCCGACCCGGAGCAGTCGGGCGGGGACTTCGCTTCCGAGGCCGCCCGGCTTGGCCACATGACGGGCGAGATGCACCTGGCCATGGCCGAGGCTTACGGCACTTCTGACGGGCTGGGAGAAGACTGGCAAGGCCTGGTGGGCACGCTCGACCAGCAGGTCCAGCGGCTCGGCCCGGAGCTGGCAGCGTCGGGACGGCCGCTGCTCGAGCGCCTCCGGGCGGTGAGCAACCTGGGCCGGTCCGTGCACGTCCACGGCGACTACCACCTGGGGCAGGTCATGCGCAGTGACAGTGGCTGGTACGTGCTCGACTTCGAGGGCGAGCCCAACCGGCCCGTGGAGGAACGGCTCCGGCCGTCCTCGGTGATGAAAGATGTCGCCGGGATGCTGCGCTCGCTGCACTATGCGTCACGGTTTGCCTTGGGTGAGCGGGCCGAGGTCGACGGCGGCACCCTGGAGCCGTTGGCCATAGCGTGGGAGAACCGCAACTCGACCGCCTTCATGCGGGGTTATTACGAGACCAAGTCCATCGAGGAGCTGCTCCCGCCCGACCTCGAGGACAGGGAGGCCCTGAGGGCCGCCTTCGAGCTCGAGAAAGCGTTCTATGAGGTCCAGTACGAGCGGTCGTTCCGCCCTGGCTGGGCCCCCATCCCCGAGGCCGCGCTGCGCCGGCTGCTCACGCTGCCTCTCGACGTGCTCTTGGCCCCTCGCCGGCCTAACGAAGAAGAGGCCGCCGACGTCGAACAGCATGCCCGAGTGGGCGCCGCTCACGATGCCTGAGGGGGAGCAGCGAGACAAGGAGGGTAAGACCACCGCCATGCCAGGTACCCAAGCGCGCAGCAGTGCGCGCAAGAAGCGTGGGGCGGCCGCCCAGGCGGCCCCGGACGAACCGACTGTGGACGACGCGCCCACGATCAGTGGTGCAGGGAGCAGCACGAGGACAGGGGGCAGCCACGCCGCCGGGCGCGTCGAGGACGCGGGCGCACCCCCTGCGCTTGACCCCGTTGATGCTGACCGGCTGGTGCATGGTCGCCACCATGACCCGCATTCCGTGCTCGGGCGGCATGGCGGCGTCGTGCGTGCCCTCCGCCCCGAAGCCGATGAAATGTACATCCTGCAGACCGAGAGCGGCTCTGACCAGCAAATTGTCTCGCGCACGCCGATGCGCCAGGTCGCGCCGAACCTGTGGGAGGGCGCCCTGGACCGGGCGGCGGCCGGTTACCGGCTCGAAGCTCTCTACGGCGAGCAAGGTGCGCCGAGCTTTGTCTTCGACGACCCCTACCGTTTTTGGCCCACACTGGGCGACCTCGACCTCCACCTGTTCAACGAAGGCCGTCACCGGCGCTTGTGGGAGGTCCTGGGGGCCCATACGCGGGCCCACCAAGGTGTGGCGGGCACGGCGTTCGCCGTGTGGGCGCCGAACGCCAAGGCAGTACGGGTTGTCGGCGACTGGAACTTCTGGGACGGCCGCACCCACCCGATGCGGGTGCTCGGGAGCTCGGGCGTGTGGGAGCTGTTCATCCCAGCCGCCGAGCCGGGTGCGCGCTACAAGTACGAGATCATCACCTCAGACGACCGGCTCGTGCTCAAAGCCGACCCATTCGCCCGGGCCACCGAAGTCCCGCCGGGTACCGCCTCTGTCATCGCAGCACAGTCCAGGCATGTCTGGTCCGACCGCCCCTGGATGGAAAAAAGGGCCGAGGGGGACCCCCTGGCCAAGCCCATGTCCGTTTACGAGGTCCACTTGGGTTCTTGGCGCTGGACCGACGACGGCCAAGGCGGCCAAAGGCCGCTCACCTACCTGGAGCTGGCCGACCAGCTGCCCCAGTACTGCTCGGAAATGGGCTTCACGCATGTGGAGTTCCTGCCGGTGGCCGAGCACCCCTTTGGGGGTTCGTGGGGCTACCAGGTCAGCGCCTACTACGCCCCGACCGCCCGCTACGGGGGGCCCGATGAGTTCCGGGCCTTGGTCGATGCCTTGCACCGCGCTGGTATCGGCGTGATCGCCGATTGGGTACCTGCGCACTTCCCTCGCGACGAGTTCGCCTTGGCGCACTTTGACGGGACGGCGCTGTACGAGCACAGCGGCCCAATGGGTGCTCACCCCGACTGGGGCACCCTGGTGTTCAACCTGGGCCGTCACGAGGTCCGCAACTTCCTCATGGCCAACGCGCTGTTCTGGCTCGACGAGTACCACGTGGACGCCCTGCGTGTCGACGCCGTAGCTTCGATGCTCTACCTCGACTACTCCCGCAAGGCGGGAGAGTGGCAGCCCAACGAGTTCGGCGGCAACGAGAACCTGCAGGCTGTCTCGTTCCTGAAGGAGCTGAACGAGACCATCTTCGGGAGCTGCGCGGGGGCGACGATGATCGCCGAGGAGTCGACGTCGTGGCCCGGCGTTTCGCGGCCGACTTACCTGGGCGGCCTCGGGTTCGGCTACAAGTGGAACATGGGGTGGATGCACGACACCCTGCAGTACTTCGAGGTGGACCCCCTGTTCCGGCGGTACCGCCAAAACGACCTGACTTTCGGCTTGCTTTACGCCTTTTATGAAAACTTCATCCTGCCGCTCTCCCACGACGAGGTCGTGCACGGCAAGGGCTCGATGCTGGCCAAGATGCCGGGCGACCGGTGGCGCCAGCTCGCCAACCTGCGTGCCCTGTACGCCTGGATGTGGGCCCACCCGGGCAAGAAGCTGCTGTTCATGGGCGGCGAGCTGGGTGAAGAAAGAGAGTGGTCCAACGAACGGCCATTGGACTGGTGGATGCTCGACCAGTGGGCCGACCACGAGCGCCTGCGGCGTTTGGTGGCCGAGCTCAACCGGATCTACCGCGCCGAACCGGCGCTGTGGGAGCAGGATTTCGTACCGGACGGCTTCCGCTGGATCGACGCTTCCGACGCCAACCACAACGTGCTGTCGTTCTACCGCCGGCGCCGGCGCCTCAGCGGAGCCAACGCCGGAGAGGCCTCGTGGCCTCCGGTCCCGGTCGGTGACCTGGTTGTATGCATCGCGAACCTTTCGCCCGTGCCCCAGTTGGGGTACCGTGTCGGGCTGCCCCGGCTGGGCCGATGGCTGGAGCTGCTCAACACCGATGCGCGCGAGTGGGGTGGGAGCGGCATCGGTAACGCCGGTGAGGTGTGGGCCGAGGATGTCGGCTGGCACGGCCAGCCCCACTCGGCGGAAATGGTATTGCCGCCTCTGGCCGTGCTCTGGTTCGCCCCGGCCGGCTAGCCCGGCCGAGGATGTCGGCCGGGTAGACCTGCCCATCGCTCGGGCGCGGCGGTGCCTGCGCCAGAGGGCCGTCTGCTCCTACCTTTAAAGCGTGACAAGCACGCGTCCCGGGCGGCGCCCGGTACTTCGCAATGGCCTGAACCCGACCAGCCGGCTCGTGCTGGTCGTTGGTACCGCCGTCGTGGGCGGCTTGCTGGCCATCGCCATCGTCGGCGGGCTCTCGGCCGGCAAGGACGACGCCAGCGACCGCCAAGCCGGCGTTACCACCACAGCGGCGACGCGGACGAGCCAGGCCACCACGTCCACCACCACCAAAGCCGAGGCCCAGGCTGCCCTGCTTTCCACCGTCACCCTCTACCCACCTAACGGGACCAAGGACGAGAGCGTGCACTCGGTTGTCTTCGTGCGGGCGCGCGGGTCGGTGCTCGAGCACGTCCGGGTCGTCGCCCGTCCTCTCGGCGTCGTCCTCGCCGGGCACTTCGACAAGACGACCGAAGTGTGGAGTTCCACGGCGTCCCTCATGCCCGGTACGAAGTACCGCGTCAACTACGAGGTAGCCGGACGGGGCGGCCTCACCGCGCAAGGCTCGAGCACTTTCGTCACCGAGGCTCCGGCTGAGGTCGTGACCGCGAGCGTCTTCCCCACTCCCGGCATCGTGGTGGGGGTAGGCCAGCCCATCGTGCTCACCTTCTCGCAGCCCATCATCACCTATGCCGCCCAGCAGGCCGTGCTCAGCCACCTGCGCATCTCCATGAGCCAACCGGTCCCGGGCGGCTGGCACTGGTTCAGCTCGGTCGAGCTGCACTTCCGACCCACGCAGTATTGGCCCGTCGGCGAGCAGGTCAGGGTGAACGCCAACCTCAACGGCTGGGATGCGGGCAACGGTGCCTGGGGCAAGGGGCAGCTCGCGACTGCCTTCGTGATCGGCGACCGGCACATCTCCTACGTAAACCTGGCGACGCACGAGATGACCGTCACCGACAACGGGACCGTGCTCTACGACTGGCCGATCAGCGCCGGCGCTCCCCAGTGGCCCACCATGAACGGGACCCACATCGTGCTCGACCGGGAGTCGGTGGTCCACATGATCTCGTCTTCGGTGGGCATTCCAGTCCACTCCCCTGCTGGCTACAACGAGCTCGTGTACTGGGACGTGCACATTTCCGACAGCGGCGAGTACGTCCACGCCGCCCCGTGGTCGGTGGCCGAGCAAGGCTTTGAAAACGTGTCGCACGGCTGCGTCAACCTGAGCCCCGACCGGGCCATGGCTTTCTTCCACTTCAGCCGGGTCGGTGACGTAATAATCATCGCCGACGGCCCTCGGGCGCCCGTGATGGGTGACCACGGCGTGATGGACTGGTCATTTGCGTCCGACGTCGACTGGACGCCGGCTCGCGTGACCCTGGACACCACGCCCGTCGTCACCATCCCGACCACGACCTTGCCTCCTCCACCCGGTGCCCCGGGTGTGACCACGACGAGCACCGCTCCGGTTGTGACCACCTTGCCTGCGGTCGTGGAGCATCATCCGCACCACGCCAAGGTGCCCAGCGCCGGCGACGTCAATAAATCCCACAAGACGGTGGCGACGACACTGCCGACAACCGTGCCGACCACGATCGCTACGACCACCACCGCCACCCCGACAACTCGGCCGACCACCACCACGGCGACCCCCCCGACCACGGCTCGAGCGAAAACCACCGCCCAGCCGGCGACGACCGTCAAGCGGACCACCACGACCCGGGCCACTACCACGACCCGGGCCACTACGACGACCCGGGCCACTACGACGACCCAGGCCACCACGACGACGCAGGCCACCACGACAACGAGGGCTACAACCACGACGCGCGCCACCACGACGACGACCCGGCCCACGACCACGACGCGCGCCACCACGACGACCCGGCCCACGACCACGACCACGACCACCCTGCCGCCGACCACCACCACGGTCGCAACCACGACGACAGCCACCGTCGCGCCGACAACCACCTCCTCGTCCTCGACCACTACGACGGCGCCCACGACGACGTCGACCGCGCCGACCACTACGACCAGCACGGCCCCGAGCACGCTCCCGACGAACCCAACCACCGTGGGATCGACCACGACGACCACCGCCTTGTCGCAGGCCACCGTCAGCTCGACAACGGTCCCCACGACGGTCGCCCCAACGACCTCGGCTACGACAGAGCTGTAGCCGGAGCCAGACGAACGTGCGTGCCTATCTGGACCACGCGGCGACGACGCCCGTCGGCCCGGCCGCGGCTGACGCAATGGCGCCATGGCTGGTGCCCGGCCAGGCCGGCAACCCGTCGGGTTCCCACTGGGCCGCCCGCGCCGCTCGCCAGGTCGTTGACGAGGCTCGGGACATCGTGGCAGAGCTGCTTGGCACCGCATCGGGGGACGTCGTGTTCACCTCCGGCGGCACCGAGGCAGCCAACCTGGCGGTGCTCGGGCGCGCCCTGGCGCAGCCAGGGCCAGTAGTGGTGAGCGCTGTCGAGCACCATGCCGTGCTGCGCGCCGCGGGAGCGGCGGAGCGGCTGGCGGGCAGAGAGGTCCGCACGGTGCCGGTGGACAGCGCAGGTGTGGTCGACCTGGCGGCTCTGTCCCAGTGCCTCGACCGGTCGGTGAGCGTCGTCTCCGTGCAGCTGGTCAACAACGAGATCGGGGTGCTCCAACCGCTCGCCGACGTGGCACGTCTCGTCAGGCGCCGGGCGCCGCAAGCGGCCCTGCACACCGATGCCGTGCAGGGTGTCGCGTGGTACGACCTTGCCGCGCTGGCCGGCGGGGCTGACATGGTGAGCATCAGCGCGCACAAGTTCGGTGGTCCCCAGGGCGCCGGTGCACTCGCCTTCCGGCGGCCCGTTGCCATCCAGCCTTTGGCTTACGGCGGCCCGCAAGAACGTGAGCGCCGCGCAGGCACCCAAAACGTGGCCGCCATCGCCGGCCTCGCCGCGGCTCTGCGGGCCGCGGCCGCGGAGCGTGCTGCCGGTGCCGAGCGCGTAGGGCGCTTGCGCGACCAGCTCCGGGCTGGGCTGCTCGCCGGCATACCCGGTGCCCGGGAGACAGCACCTGGGCGCGCCAAGGCGCCTGGCCACTGCCACCTGCTCATAGACGGGGTCGAGAGCGAGGCGCTCCTGGTCCTACTGGACGAGGGGGGCGTGGCCGCCTCGGCGGGCTCCGCCTGCGCCAGCGGTGCCCTGGAACCGAGCCACGTGCTACTGGCCCTGGGTGAGCCCGAGGCTGCCGCACTCGGCGCCCTGCGCCTTACGCTCGGCCATTCGTCGGGCGCGGCGGACGTGCAGCTCGCGCTCGACGTCATCCCCAAGGCAGTGGCCCGGCTGCGTGCCGGGGCCGGGCGCCGTCCCGCTCTGGCAGCTGGGGTGCGGTCGTGACGCGTGTGCTGGTGGCAATGTCGGGCGGGGTTGACTCTTCCGTGGCGGCGGCCTTGTTGCGCCAGCAGGGCTGCGAGGTCGTGGGCGCCACCATGAAGCTGTGGGGAGGGCCCTCGGACTCAGGTTGCTGCTCGGTCGCCGACGTGGAGGACGCCCGGCGTGTCTGCCAGCAGCTTGGCATCGCTCACCACGTTTTCAACTTCACGACGGAGTTCGAACGGGACGTGGTGGCTCCTTACGTGGGCGCGCACGCCTCGGGGCTGACGCCCAACCCCTGCATATCCTGCAATGCCCACATGAAGTTCGACCGGTTCCTCGCGCGCGCCCTCCAGCTTGGTTTCGACGCCGTGGCCACCGGTCACCACGCCAGGGTGACGCGCGGCGCAGCAGGTTGGGAACTGCGACGCGGCCGGGACCGGGCCAAGGACCAGTCCTACGTGCTTTACATGCTGGGCCAGAGCGAGCTGGCCCACCTTTTGCTGCCGGTCGGCGAGATGACCAAAGAAGCAGTGCGCAGTTTGGCCGCCGCGCTCGGGTTGCGAACGGCGGCGAAGCCGGACAGCCAGGATGTCTGTTTCATATCGCGCCAGGGCGGCCGCGAGGCCTTCATCGGCGCCCGCACCCCCCTGCACCCGGGCCGTCTGCTCGGGACCGGCGGCGAGGAGCTGGGCGAGGTCGCGGCCCTCGAACTGGTCACGGTCGGCCAGCGACGCCGTCTCGGCCAGTCCGCCCACAGCCTGCCCGAGCGCCGCTATGTCGTAGACGTCGACCTCGACCTGGGCACGGCCACCCTGGGGCGCCTGGACGACCTGCTTGTCCGAGAGGTCCTGGTGGAGGGCGTGCGCTGGGCGCGCGGGCCCGCGCCGAGCGGCGACCGAGCCGAGGTGCAACTGAGTGCTCACGGCCAGCCACTGGCCGCCACGTGGTACTCGCGAGCAGGGCGCGGCGCCTTGGGCGAGGGTGGCCGCAGCACGGGCTGCGTCGTCCTCGACGCTCCGGCTCGGCGGGTGGCACCCGGCCAGGCCGTGGTGCTTTACGGTCCCGCGCCGGAGAGCGACGTTGTCCTCGGCGGCGGGACCGCCGCCGTCGCAGCGCCCCGGCTGGAGCCTGACCAGCGCCTGCCCGACGCCTGAGCGAGGCCCGACCACCGCTCTGGTGGGGGTGTCCCAGCTAGTCAGTAGCGTGGCGGGCGATGGCTGACACATCTCCGGCGGAGCGCGCCGAAGAGCTCCGCGAGCAGATCGCCTACCACAACCACCGTTATTTCGATCTCGATGACCCGGTGATAAGCGACGGCGACTACGACCAGCTCGTGCGCGAGTTGGCCGCCATAGAGCGCGACCACCCGGACTTGGTGACGGCCGACTCGCCGACCCAGCGTGTGGACGGTGTACCGCTCGGTCTTTTCGCCGAGGTGCGCCACCGTACCCCGATGATGTCGCTCGACAAAACAAACAGCTACGACGAGCTGCTCGCTTGGGGCAAACGGATGGAGCGCTACATATCCGGCGAGGTCGAGTTCAACTGCGAGCTCAAAGTGGACGGGCTGGCCATGTCCCTGCTCTACGAGCGCGGCCGCTTGGCGAGGGCCGCCACCCGGGGCAACGGCGAGGTCGGTGAGGACGTGACCGCAAACGTGGCAACCGTGGGCGCGGTGCCGCGGGATCTCGGCCCCCACGCCCCCGAAGTACTCGAGGTCAGGGGCGAGATATACATGACCGAGAGCGCGTTCAACGAGCTCAACCGGC
>DATJST010000565.1:0-2783 GCA_035503975.1 Acidimicrobiales bacterium
TTCAAGGCGGCTGGGTCGACCTTGGCCAGCAGGGCGGTGACGACGCCAGCCGGTAAAGAGCCACCTTCGGTCTGGGTGAGGGTGCTGTTGAACAGCAGGACAATATTGAGGTTCTGGTCCGTAAAGTGCACCAGCACGGACGTGAACCCAGGCTGCCCGCCGGTGTGGCCGACGTAGGGCTGGTCCCCGAACTCGCCTATAAACCCGCCTTGGGGGCCTCCTAATTGCAGGCCGTAGCCGTAAGGGGACGTCGTCCCGCCGGCGAGGCGGACGGGGGTGGTCATCTGGGCATAGGAGGCGGCCGACACGACGCGCCCATGAGCGAGGTCGTTGCCCCAGTTGAGCAAGTCACCGACATCGGAGCACAGTTCCCCAGCCGCGAAACCGTCAGAGGAGGGGATGCCCCCCTCGCCCAGGTTGGTCCACACCGGGGGCGAGGCTGAGCTCGGCACATAGCCGACGGCTAGCTGGGGCGGGCGCGGGCTGGCCGGGCACATCCCGGTGTGGGTGAGCCCCAAAGGAGAGAGGATGTGGGACTTGAGGTAGGAGAGGTACGACTGGCCGCTGACGCGCTCGATGACCAGCCCGAGCAAGTAGTAGTTGGAGCTTGAGTAGGAAAATTGCGTCCCTGGTACGAACCCGAGCGGCTGGTCCGATATCCAGCCCACGACCTGGCTTGAGCTGAGCTTGGTGCAGCCGGCGGTGGAGCCCGAGGGCGCCGGGCAGTCCTTGCCCAGCAAAGACGGGCGCGAATTGATGTAATCGGGGATGCCGGAGGTGTGGTCGAGCAGCTCGGCGATCGTCACCTTCTGGCCCCAGGGCAGGCCGTCCACGTAGCGGGCGACCGGGTCGGAGAGCTTGAGCTGGCCTGCCTGGACGAGCTGCATGACCGCGGCGGCGGTGAAGGTCTTTGTCATCGAGCTGATCGGGTAAACGGTCTGGGCCGTCGCCGCCGCCTTGGTGGCCAAGTCGGCCACGCCAAAGCTCCTGGAGAACAAGACGTCGTCGCCGCGGCTGGCCCCCACTGACAGACCGGCGAGCGGGAACGCCGGTTGGTCCAAGACCGCCCGCACGGCGCTGGCGATGGCTGCTGGCGTGGCTTTGGTGCTAGCCCTTGCGCCCCCGCCCACGAGCGGTGCCAGCGCCGGTCGCGCCGGCGGGAAAGCGACAGAAGCGGCAATAGCCGGGGCCGACGTGCAGAGCACAACCGACAAAGCGATGCAGGTGCACACAAAGACGGGGCCGAAACCCGATAAGGGACGGGACCTCACCGGTCGCCTGGGCACAGCTCGGCGGGTCGAACGCACCGCTGCCCTCCTTCGCGCCGCTTAGGCCCTTTCTGGGCCCACGCCGCTCTAGTGCCTGCAGCCTACTCTCATTAGCAGCCAAGTCGGCCGAACATGGCGACAGGCCACCGGGCGCCCCCGGAGCCGGTCGTCTGTGGCCGCCCAGTAGGTCTCGAACGCGAGTGCAGATTGTCCATGTCGGACTGCCTGGTCCGGTTCTCACTTCAGCGAGCCGAAGTCGTCTCGGCGTGGTCGGCGTCGACCGGCCTCAGCTCGAGAAGTGCTCGGTTAGCGCACCGCGCCCCAGGGTCAGCTTGAGCGCCGCCACGCCCCGGCGGACGTCGAGCACGTGGTGCTCGCTGTCGTGTACGCCGTGACGGAGAGCAGTACCCAGGCCGAGCTCGAACGCCCCAAAAGATACCGCGCTTGGTCCTGGCCTTTCGCCTGCTTCGTGGCGGCGGGCAAAGGGCAACACGGCGCTCACGCCCGTCTCGATGTGCTCGATGACCACGGCTCGTGTCCACTCCCGGCATGGGTCCTCATGGCCGTTCGGGTCATCGGTAGGCGGCGCCGGTGCCGGGGTCACCGTCCCCTGGAGCATGTCGGCCAACCAGCGCAGGCCGGCGCCGATGTGGTGTGCGTACTCGAAACCGCACCAAATCGTGGGCTTTGGTCTTCGCCGCAGTAGAGCCTCTTCACCCTGGGAGAGGAGGAGGTCCCATTGGCGCGGCAAGTCCTGGCAGCGCCGGACGACCTCGACGTCGCTGAGCAAGCTGCCGTCGAATCCGCACTCGTCGCAGATCTCGGAGCACTGACCACAGATCAAGCGGACGTCGTACGGCACCGCTTGAGACTAGGCCGGTGGCTTCCTGTACGGCGAGGTCGTCTTGAGGGTGACGCCGTGAGCCCTGCTCCGAACGCCCCGTTATGTGCGCCCTAAAAACGTGCGATTTACAAACGAGATCCACGCGTATCGACGGGTTAGTGCGTTGTACCGGACGCGGCAAATCGTTTGCACGCGCACTAAAACGCGGCGATCGAACGTCGTTCGCTCGGGATGACCCAGGCCCCATGCTGACGAACGTCGCTCTGGACTGGACCGGACATATGTCCGTTTTTTCGGTGGTAGCCTGTCCCCGTGGACTACTCACGCCCCATCGAGGCGCTCGTCCCGGGAGTGCAGGGACGAGTGCTCGCCGTCTTGGCCCGGACCGAGACCGACCTGACCATGCGGGGCGTCGCCGAGCTGGCGGGCGTGAGCCCCCAACAAGCGTCAGTAGTCTTGGGGCGGCTCGTGGAGCTGGGAGTGGCCGAGAGACGAGACGTGCCCCCGGTCGCTCTTGTCCGCTTGGCCAGGGACAACCTCGCGGCCCAGGCAATGCAGAGGCTGGCACACCTTCGCCAAGACGCCATCGAGCAGCTCCGAGCGCTCGCGACCAAGATCGAGCCGTCACCGGCAAGCCTGGTGGTCTTCGGCTCTTTTGCCCGGGGCGAAGC
>DATJST010000566.1:0-8401 GCA_035503975.1 Acidimicrobiales bacterium
TTACGCCGCACTCTACACGTTCGGCCGTTTTTTCACCGAGTACCTGCGCATCGACCCTGCGCACCGCTACTTGGGGCTCCGGCTAAATGACTGGACGAGTATCGCCGTCTTCGCCGCGGCCGCCACGGTACTGCTCGCCAAGGGGCGGCCTTCGGCAGGTCCCGAGCCCAGCGGGCACTTTGCCCACTCGGCCCCCGTCGAACTGGTAGGCGACCCGCTCCCCGAGACCGTGCTGGCGCACGAGCGGGCACGGGCCAGCCAGACCGCCGACATCCAGCGCTTGGCGCCCCACGTGGGCGCTGGCCTCCACTCTCAGGACGCCCACCCGGCCACACCCGCGCCTGGCCCGACCAGCCCGGGCGCTGCTGAGCCCGGGTTGGCCGAGCCCGGGACCGCGGCCGAGCCCGGGACCGCGGCCGCGACGGCCACAGACGACACGTGCAAGGACGACCCGGCGACCGAAGCGGCCGGGGCCGAGGCGGCCGGGGCCGAGGCGGCCGGGGCCGAGGCGGCCGGGGCCGAGGCGGCCGGGGCCGAGGCGGTCGGGGCCGAGGCGGTCGGGGCCGAGGCGGCCGGGGCCGAGGCGGTCGGGGCCGAGGCGGTCGGGGCCGAGGCAACGCCAGAGCCATTACTCAGCGCGACGGCCAAGCCTGCTGGCGAGGGCAGCGAGGGGACAACCGATCACGATGCGGCCGAAGAGCACCCGAACGGCGCGCTGGCCCACCGGGCCACGGCAACGAGCACCGGTCCGGGGACGACGCCCGACGGAACTGCTGCAGGGCAGGGGACGGAAGGCGATGATGCCGGCGGGGACGCCGGCCAAGCTGAGCAGGCGGGCGCCGGGCGCTAGCTGGGCGGCACCTTGGGCCAAGCAATGACGAGGGCCCTGTCGTCGAGCGCGCCACGCCGGCTGAAATCGATGGCCCGGGCGAGCGACAGCGGCGAGAGCTGGTCACGGCCGGCCAAAACTGTCGCCAGCGCGGGAGCGACGGTGGCCGGCCCGTCGCGCAGCGGGTTGGCAATACCGTCGCTGACCAGCACCAACGCCGCGCCGACAGGCACCTCGGCGGGCACCTGCTCAATCTCTTGAGCCCGGGCGCGGCCAAGGGGCACGACGTTTGTGACGTTGTCACCTGCTCCGCCGCCCTGCTCAACTGCCGAGAATGCCTCCCGCCACTCCCCTGGCTGCTCGCCGTGCTCCCTGCCTGAAAGTACGAATGCGGTGCTGTCGCCCACGCGGGCGAGTTGGGCATGAGCACTGCTGACACCAGCGGGGTAGGTGAGGACGGCAACCACCAACGTCGTGGCGAGACCGGCCGACAACCCGCCCGCCGCCTCGACGGCGACGTCAGCGGCCAGGACAGCGCCGCGGACGGCGTCCCCGTACGCCGTCCAACTGGTTCGCCCACCGGCACGGTCGGGGTGGCTGGCTTCGATCAGGTACCGAGCGGCGGCGGAGACGGCGAGCTCGGCTGCCTCCCCTCCTCGGCTAGCCGCACCCACACCATCGGCCAGGAGCAGGGCAATCGCGCCGGGACCGAGCACGTCCCAGCCATAGGCATCCTCACAGGGCCGCCCGGCCAGCCGGTGTGAGGCGCCGGCCACGGACGCTGCCAGCACGCTGAACACCGGCGAAACACCGCCGTCGGCCCGGTACGCGGCATCAGTACTGCGCGCCTCGGTGCGCAACGGCACCGGCGCTCCGTGCGCTCCCGAGGGTTCCCCCCACGCGGGACCTGACCAACTGCTCAACGGGCCCGCTCCGGGCCACCGGTCATTCCAGTTCGTCCACCGGGATCGCCTGCATGCTGGGCAATTGCGGGGGCACGAGCTGAGGGGTGCCCGTTATGACGCTCGCTGAGGAGCTCACAATGGACTGCACCAGGCCTGCCATGAGCTCGGGTACGACCGCGGACGGAGCGGCTCCCATCGCGGCGACAAACGCCCGTTGTGGTTTGTTCTCGGCCACCTCGGCCAGGATCTCGGGCACGGCCTCGCCGAAACCAAAGGCCAAGATATTGGGCCGCCGGCGCCAGGAGGGTTCGACCAGGCGGCGGTGCGCTTGGCGCCACCTTTCCTCGGGGTCGGTCGGGCGGCCGTCCGACACGAACAGGACGGCGGGGCGGTACCACCGCTCCCCCGCCAAACGGCCGGCGTGGTAGTCCGATTCGATGACCCGGCGCAGGTGCTCGAACGCCGCGGCGTACGAAGTACGGCCTTCTACGGCCACCGTGGGCATGCCTTCTACAAGGGCCAGGTCGCTCAGGGGCAGGACGGTACGAGCGGCGTCGCTGAATGTCACGATGCCGAAGCGGATGACCTCCGCAACTGCCGGGTCCTGGCCGACCGAGGCCGTGATCTGGGGGAGCTCGGCGTTGACCTGGGCGATCGGCTCGCCGGCCATGGACTGGGAGACGTCCAGGCAGAGGTAGAAGGGGAAGACCGCATAGCGCTCTTCGCTGTCGATGTACTCGCTGGTCATCGCCGCGACGACGCTACTGGACGGGTGTGGCAAACCAAAAGCAGTCGATTTGGACTAGCTGAGGCAGCGGCGGCTACAAGCCGACCCAGGGGCTCACGACCATTGCGACCAAAAAGATCACGGCGCAGGCGGCACCAATGTCGATGACCAGCAGGCCGAGCATCCGCCGGGCGCCGTGCAGACGGCGCCCGGGCGCCCGCGCCAGGCGCACTGCCAGCCGGTGGGCAGCACCCCAGGAGGACAGCGTCCGGCGAGCGAACTGGCGCGGTGTCAGGCCGGCAGGCGGGCCAGCACCGCCCGCACCGCCCCCGGCCAGGGGATCTTGGCCGGCGGCGAGAACATCGCGCGCGTTTATCAAGTGCCAGGTGAAGACGGCGCGCTCGCGCAGCAGCGGCCTTACGACGACGTCGGGCACGGTCAGGTGACCGCCCGAGAGGACGCCAGCCAGCTCGGCCACGGCCGCGCCGGCCGCGGCGGCAGGCGCAGCGACCGTCCAGGCCGGCTCGCCCTGTCCCTGGTCCTGTGCGCCTCGGACGTCGGCCGCCAGGGAAGATGCGCCCAGCAAGGCGAGGAGCTGTTCGAGGTACCTTGCCCACTCCACTGGGCTGGGGCGGTCAGCCGGGCTGGCCAGTGACAGGGAGCGCTCGCAAAGCTCCCACAACCCCGGCATGTCCGGCAGGTGGCGCCACGAGCGAGGCAGCTCGAGGTCAATGCTGACCCGTCGCTGGTTGCGCTGGCGAGCCTGCACCGGGAAGTGGGCGCCGCCGACCAGCCTCAAGAAGATGAGGCCGAGCAAGTAGCGGTCCGCCTCAGGGCCGGCTGGCTGCCCGCGGGTGACCGCAGGGTCCTCCCAATTGGGCGTGGTGGCCCGCAGGTGGCCCAGACCCCCGTCGGGGTAGGCGTCGCCGGCGGCCGAGAACACTCGTGAGCCATCGCAGTCCAGCACATAGACAGCCGGGACAGGGCTGAGCGACCACAACACGTTTTTGGCTGAAAGGTCACCGTGGGCCACCTTGACTGGGCTCTCGGGCGCCTGCCATGCAGCCATCAGCCGGCAGAGCGCGTACACGAGCGCAACCCTCTCGGCCGCAGCGGGCGGCGGCACCTGTACGCCGTATGCCACGGCAATGCGGTCGGCGTCGCCCGCCAAGTAGCTGAGCGTCGCAAGGTGCAAGGCCCCGTCGCGATGGCGCAGCCAGAACGCCCCGGGCGCGCGCGGCAGCACCAGGCCGACCCCCAGGCCCGGGTCCGTGCCCACCACGGCGGCCACTGGCCACGCCGACGACGACCGGGCCCGGTGAGCGAGACGGGGGTCGACGGCGGCCAGGACAGACGGCAAACAAACCATGGGTTCGAGCTCGAGCATGGGCCGGGGCCGGCGAAGTTGCTTGTAGACCAGGTCGGCGTCGTCGCCAAGCCGTGAGCGCGGCGCCCGCGCAACTTCGAACACCCTCCCCTCCCCGCCTTCGGCCAGCAAGGCGCCGAGCCCAAGTTCGGCGAAGCTCATGGGGGCCATGGAACCCAGCCTGTCAGTACCCTGTCGCCGGGTCGACCGTGCCAACCAGAGGTAGGCCCGCACCGAAGCGCTCGACATTTTCCTTGATGCGCAGAGCGAGCAAGGGACGCACCATCTCGGGAGTGTCGGCACTGTGGGGCGTGATGAGGCAATTGGCCATGGACCACAGCGGGTGCCCGTCGGGGAGAGGCTCGGGTTCGGTGACATCGAGCGCCGCCCCGATATCGCCCCTGCTGAGCGCCTGCACGAGGGCGTCGGTGTTGACGTGGCGGCCCCGTGCGACGTTCACGAGCCAAGAGCCGGGGCCCATTAGCGCCAGCTCCTGCTCCCCGATGATGCCCGTTGTCTCCGGGGTCAGCGCAAGGGCCACGAAGACCACGAGCGCGCCCGCGATCGCCTCGTGTAGCCCGTCCTGGCCCACCGTGCGGGCAGCTCCGGCCACCGGGGAGGCACTGCGACGCACGACCGTCGGGCTCACGTCGAACGGCGCCAGCAAGCGCAGCAGCTCGCTGACGATACCTCCACCGCCCAGGAGCGCGACCTTGGCCCCGTAAAGCGAAGTGCCCGCCGGGGAACCCCACGAACGGGCGCGGGCGCGCTCGGGCAAGTGCCTGAGCCCCGCCAACGCCAGCAAAAGGGCGTGCTCGGCAACCGGCCGGGCGTAGCTTCCCTTGGCACACGTCCAGGTGATCCCGGACCAGCGCGGGTCGGCGAGCACGCCCGTTGCGACCACCCGCTCGATCCCTGCTTGGGGTAACTGCACCCAGCTGATCGTCGGTTGGGCGACGAGCACGTCGGCTAGGTGGGATGCGTCCCCGCCCCACCAGACCAGGGCCTCCGCGTCTTCTCCGGCCTCGACGACACTGCCGCCGCCCGAACGCACAGCCTCGACGGCAAACCCGGCGCGCTCGGGAGCAACGAGGACCAGCGGGTGCGCTACCAAATGGAGTGGTTGATGCGACGGTGGCCCCAGTGGGCCAGGCTCTCCCAGGCATAGCCCTCTCCGGCAACGGCCGAAAGTATCAGGCGGCACAGGAAATTGTCGTCGTCGAGCGTCGTGCCCGTCGTCGCCGAGCCTGCCGGGTGGCGAACGTCCACCCGCCAAAAGCGCTCGTCGGGGTGCTGCGAAATGCGTACGTCGAGCTGTTGGCGGTTGACCATCACGCCACGACTGGCGACTAATTGCTCACTCATTTGCCAACTCCCCGTCCACCTGAGGTTACCGCCCAGCTGAGGCGGGCGAGCGCCGGAGCGGGGGTAGCTGGCCGCCCTATCTGGAGGGCCGGAACCCGAACGGCCGCTCGGGGCCGGGTGGGCCGCCATCAGGCGGGTCGCCGCCCAGCCAGCGCCCATCCGGCCCGGGCCCGCCGGTGCGGCCAGCACCGGTGCGCCCCGGTAACCAAACCTCGTCAACGAGCCCATAGCCTTGCGCTTCCTCGGCGCTCAGCCAGCGGCCGATCGACAGGTCCGCCTCGAGGTGCTCGGCGGGCCGGCCGGTCGCCTCGGCCAGGCGGGCAACGAAGCGTTCCAGTTGAGAGCGATGATGTTCTGCCCAAGCCGCCAGCTGGCTGGCGTTGCCGCTCGCCGTCACTTCCGGTTCGGCGAGGTGGAACTGCGCGTGAGGTGCGGCGACGCGCTTGGCCCCGGCAGCGACGATGCCCACGACCGCGCCCTCGGCGCGACCGATGCAGGTGACGTTCACGGGCACCCCGAGCAAGTCGATGGTGTCGATGATCGACAGCGCTGCCTGCAGCGGGCCGTCACTCGAGCCCACGTAGAGCTGCACAGAACTGTCGCCGGTGGCATCAAGCGCCATGAGCTCGGCACACGTCCGGCTGACCGTGTAATCGTCGAGCGGTCCCCATATGCGCACCACGCGGCGTTCGAGGAGCTGCGCAGCCAGGTAATCAGGCGGCTCGGGGCCTCTCGGGCCACCGGGTCGGGCGGGAAGCTCCGGAGCGCCCCCGGGGTGCGGCTCGGACGGTGAGGGCCGTCCCGGCAGGCCCGGTTGGCCCGGCAGTCCCGGCCGCGGGTCCCCAGGCACACCGAAGGGGCCGGGCCCGCCGGGCCCCGGCGGTAACCAGGGAGGGACAGGCATCTACTCGTCCCACGCCTTCAGCGAGAGCTTCCAGTCGAGCCGCTGGCCGATCGCGGCCGCGTAGCGCTCGAGCGTCGACAACCGCAGATCGGCCTCGCCGGACTCGAGGCGGGCGACGGCGGACTGAGACGTCCCCATGCGCGCTGCGACCTCGGTCTGGGAAAGGCCCAGCTCGAGCCGCTTGGCCGAGAGGGCCGCCGCCAGCGAACGCCGCTGCTCGGCCATTTCTTTGAAGCCCGGGAAGACCGGGTCGTGCCTGCGCTCGCTCATCTCGGTGCTGGCTCTATACTACCAATGATATCGTATTTCAGAGATACCATGCAACTCATAGGTGCCCATACGTGCACAGTAGCCACTGCGCCGGCGAGCCTGAAGGCCGGCCCTCGTCCCAAGGAGGTCCCATGTCTGTCATACCCACCGTCCTCGACCAGTCGGCCCGGGGCGAGCGTGCCTACGACATCTACTCGTTGCTGCTGCGCGAGCGCATCGTCTTTTTAGGCCAAGAAGTCGACGACCAGATCGCCAACCTGCTGGTGGCAGAGATCCTCTACCTCGACAGCACCGATCCGGGAAAAGACATCGCCCTGTACATCAACTCCCCCGGCGGGCTCTCCTACGCAGGGATGGCCATATACGACGTCATGCAGCACGTCACCTCGGAGGTGTCTACGGTCTGCGTGGGCATGGGCATGTCCGCGGCGGCCATGATCCTGTGCGGCGGTGCCAAGGGCAAGCGCCTTGCCCTGCCCAACTCGAAGATCATGATCCACCAAGGAACGGCGGGGACCAGGGGCGCGCCACGCGACATGGAGATCCACCTGCGTGAGGTGCTGTCGACGACCAAGCGCATGGCGCAGATCATTTCGTTCCACACCGGACGGCCCCTCGAACAGGTGGAGCGCGACATCGACCGGGACTACTTCATGACGGCGGAGGAGGCCAAAGACTACGGGCTCATCGACGAGGTGATCACCCCGCGGCGAGGTATCTCAGCCGAGCTGCTAGCCGAGGCCGACCGCGCGGCGGCGGCGCTCACTGCCGGCGTCTGAGCACTTCGCGACCTCGCGCGGAGAAATCTTTGCCCACTGCGCCCAACCAGATCTAGAGTCCTGCCTAGCATCCTGCTGGCTCAGCGAAGTCCGGTGAGAAGCCGGCGCTGTCCCGCAACTGTTGTCCCGACCGGTACGCCGGCTATGGGCAAGCCAGGTCGCCTGGCCAGCGGGAAGCGACCGAGCGCGTCGAGGTAACGAGCTGGTCGCAGGGTAGCCCCTGCCTCCGGAGCGTCCTCGCCATCCCAGGAAAGGTCGGGCATGCGGGCAGTGCGGGGCAGGGTCAGGCAAGTTCCTACGGCACTCGCCGCCGTCGCGGCCCTACTGGGCGTTTGGCTGACGGCTCTGGCCGCTTTGGGCACTGTGGGCGCGATGGCGGCACCGACGGCGGCACCGATGGCAGTGGCGGGCGGGCCAGCGCATAGCGCGTACCCGACGCGTATCCTGTCGCTCTCACCCAGCGCAACCCAAATGCTCTACTCGATCGGGGCCGGGCACGACGTCGTCGGCGTGGACAAGTACTCGACCTGGCCGCCATACGCGCCGCGCACAAAGTTCACCGGCTACGAGACCAGCGCCGAGGATTACCTGTACCTACACCCGGACCTCGTCGTCTTCGCCTTCCAGAGCAACGTGGTGCAGCAGCTGAAATTGCTCGGAGTGCCTTCGTTGGTGCTGCCACCGGCCACCGGGCTGCCCGGTGTCTATGCTCAAATAACCGAGCTGGGCGCGCTTACCGGGCACCGGAGTGGAGCACGCCATGTCAATGCGTTGCTGGCGGCCGAGGTGGCGAGCGACGTCCGCACTGCCGACGGGGGTGGCCGCGGCGAGAGCTATTACGTCGAGCTCGACCCGGCGTATTACTATTCGGCGACCTCGAAAACCTTCATCGGCGCAGAGTTCTCCTTGTTCGGCATGCGCGACATTGCCGACGCGGCGAGCCACGGGTCGGCCTACCCCGCGCTATCGCCCGAGTACGTCCTGAAGGCCGACCCCGATTATGTCTTTCTGGCCGACACGGTCTGCTGCCGGCAAAGTCCGGCCACCTTCGCACGGCGACCCGGCTTTTCGGCATTGCGGGCTGTCAAGCTGCACCACGTGATCGGCGTGAACGACTCGGTCGCTTCACAATGGGGCCCCCACACGATCGAGCTGTTCGTGCACTTGGTCGCTCGGACGGTGCGACGGTGACTTTGACCGCGGGCCGCGCCGGCCCTCGTACAGGAGGGCCCGCGGAGGCCGCGGCACGCCAGCAA
>DATJST010000567.1:0-8586 GCA_035503975.1 Acidimicrobiales bacterium
CCCCAGCTGGTACCCCTCGTCCGAGCTGGCGCCACTTTCATTGACGGCAAGCTACAAGAAAGGAGGGCACCAGAGGGTCTAGAGACTGGGCCCGTTGCCGCCTAACTGCGAGAGCCCGTCCACAACATTTGACAATTACTCTGCGTCGACCTCGGCTCGCAGATCTGCCGAAAGTCCGGCCTCAGCGACCAAGAGCTGTTGGCGCTGCCCAACTACCACTCCAGTCACCTGTTCAGCGATCGCGAGAAGGTCGCGCTCGACTACACGGTGGCCGTCATGCGCACGCCAGTGGAAGTGACCGACGAGCTATTCGCCCGACTGAAGCAGCACTTCACGGAGAAGCAGATGGTCGAGATCACCGTTCATCTGACGCTCGTCAACCTCAACCGTCTCAACGCGGCTTTCGGTATCGGCTCTGCGGGGTTCAGCGAGGGGATGGTATGCCTCGTTCCTGACCGACCCAGGACGCCGCAGGCTTCGTCGCCCCCTCTGGGGCCCGCCGCCTGGGTGACGCACATTGCCAGCGCCTAACCAGGCCGTGCGCGAGTCCTGGGGCACTCCGCGCGCGTTAGTGGAACGGATCCTCAACGGAACGGGCAAGGCGTCCCACGACCTGCGGGCTCGTGCTTTCAAGAACGAGAACGTCCCAGCGCCACTACGCGGCCTCATCGACAAAGTTGCTGCCCACCCGACGCAGATCACTGACGCCGATTTCGCCGAGGCGGCTGGCGCTGGCTTCGACGACGACCAGCTGTTCGAGCTGGTGATCTGCGCCGCTGTCGGACAGGCTTACCGGCAGTACGAAGCCGGGTTGACTGCGTTGGCTGAAGCCACGGCCGAGCCGCGAGGCGTTTGATGCGCCCAGCCGTCCTCGATCGCGGCTACCGGTCAACCACGAAGATGCTGTTCGCGCTCGTGCGCCTCTTCTCGGGACGTCCCATGCCGGATGCAGCCAAACTAACCTTCTACCGGCCCGGCTTCTACGGCAGGCTCGCGAAGAAGTGCACCCATGAGGCCATGCGCGGACCGTCAGGGTGGTCAGTGGGGGACCGTGAGATGATGGCCGCCTACGTCTCGAAGATCAACGATTCTCCCTTCTGTGTTGGCGCCCACAGCGCGACCGCAGCCCGTGCATACCAGGACCATTCGATCGTCGCGTCGACGCTTTTTCATTAGGGATAGGATTTGCTATGAGCGAGCTGTCTAGATCAGCGCATGGGTTGGCCGTAACCGCCAGGGGCGCGGGGAGCTGGGTTGCCGCCGCAGTTCCTGTTCTGGTCGTAGTCGCCAGCGCCCTCGGCTTGATCGGGACGGCCTCCCCGGCGGGCGCGACTGGAAGGGTCAGGTTGTACGCCTACGCGCCCGGGGGCGCCTCCCCGCCCAGCAGCTGCCCCGAGACGACGACTTTCTCCGAGAGGTGCACGCTCACCCAAGCGCTGGCCCAGGCCGGTCCCGGTGACGTGGTAGCGCTGGCAACGCCCGGGCGCACCGGGTTTTACTTAGGAAACTGGAGCATTGACCAATCCGGCACTACATCGTCGGCGCCGCTCACGATAGAGCCAGCTCCCGGCGTTACCAATCCCACCCTGGACGGCAACGACGGCAAGGCCGCGGGATGCTCAACGGAGACTTGTGCTGGGCCGGTGCTGACCGTCGGTCGAGGGGTGCATGTAGACCTTGACAGCCTGACTATCCGGGATGCCGACGATACAACCGGCTCTAGAGGGGGTGCCATCGACAACGTCGGCGGCGACCTAGCCGTGTCAAGCTCTGTCTTTCTGGATAACACCGCGAAGGGGCAACCCGGGTCCGCCGCCGATGGCGGCGCCATCGACAACGGGGACGGCGGCGGCTCAGGTACTGTCACTGTGTCGGCCTCGACCTTCTCGGGCAACTCTGCCTCAGGAGATGGCGGTGCCATCGACAACGGCAACGACGGCGGCTCAGGTACTGTCACTGTGTCGGCCTCGACCTTCTCGGGTAACTCTGCCTCAGAAGATGGCGGCGCCATCGACAACGGGGATAACGGCGCCGGTAGCCGCGTCAGCACTGGCACCCTTACCGTTTCAGCGTCCACCTTCTCAGCCAACGTCGCCGGAAGCGACGCCAGCACGGCCGACGACGGCGGCGCCATCGACAACGGGGACAACGGCGGCTCAGGTACTGTCACTGTGTCGGCCTCGACCTTCTCGGGCAACTCTGCATCAGGAGACGGCGGTGCCATCGACAACGGCAACGACGAAGGTACCGGCGACTTGTGGGCAGCGGCAGACATCTTCGGGGGGTCATCCTCCTACGACGCCTGTGCAAACCTGGGCACAAACTTGGGCGCTTGGCACGACGAAGGCTTCAACGTCGCTGCGGACGATGGATGCCTCAATGGCGGCCCTCGCGACCAGCACCAGACCGACGTCTCTCGCTTCTTAGGCCCTCTGGCCGCCAATGGAGGCTCCACCGAGACGATCCTGCCTCTCGCCGGCAACTACGCTCTGGGCGACATCCCCTTTGGTGCCAAGGTTGAGCTCAACCGAGCGACGGTCACGCTTTGTCCGGCGAGAGACGAGCGGGGGATCACCAGCCCGCCCGGCCAGGCCTGCAACTCGGGAGCTGTACAGCTGCAGATCCTCCCGCCCCCGAGCCATCCGGTTACGTTGTTCGCCTACGCCTCCGCGGCGCCGGGGAGCAGGAACGGATGCCCGAATACGACCGCAACGGCGTCACGGTGCGACCTGTCCGAAGCTCTCGAGCTGGCTGCGAGCGGCGACACGGTGGCGCTGGCCACGCCGGGCCCATACAGGGGTAACTGGACAATAGTAACACCGCGCACGAACCCGGACGTGCCGGTGGTAATAGAGCCCGCCCGAGGTGTGAGCAACCCCGTACTAACGGGCTCGGGCGCCGCCGTGCTCGGCGTGGGGCCAAACAGCTATGTGGACCTGAAAGGCGTCACCATAAAGGCCGCCGATAACACCACCGACGGTGATGGGGGCGCCGTCAACAATGCGGGGTACCTGTCGGTTTCCGGGTGCTCGTTCACAAAAGACCAGGCGGCCAAATCCAACCTCAACCTGGAAGCTGACATTACGTCGGTGTACGGTGCCGGCGGCGCTATCTACAATACCGGCACCTTGACGGTTTCTGGCTCGTCGTTCTCCTCCGACGCGGCGGCTATCGGCGACCACATAACCGGCGACTATATTCTCTTCAGCGGTAACGGAGGGGCCATTTACAATAGCGGTACTCTCGTTCTTGTTACCTCTACGTTATCCGGCGATAATGCCAGCTATGGCGGCGCTATCTTCAACATTGGCACCCTTTCTGTTTCCCGCTCGACGTTCACGGCGAACAGCACCCAGGGCGACGGTGGTGCCATTGACAATGCGGATAATGGCCCCGGCGTCGCCCACGTGTCGAGCTCAACGTTCGCCAACAACACGGCAACTGAGTCGGTCGAACAAACCGACGGCGGGCCGCTCGACACGGGCCCAGGGGACGGCGGCGCCATTTACAACGGCTCAGCCGGGACGCTGAGCGCTACGACGTCCACCTTTTCTGGCGATAGCGCGGCACAAGGGGGGGGAGGGGCAATCTATACCGGTGGGGACAGCACTGTGGCGGCCTCGACGTTCACCGGGGACACGGCCAAGCTCTCCGGTGGTGCCATCGGTCTGATCGGTAAGGGCACACTGCGCGTGTCCGTGTCAACGTTCTCGGCGGATGGGGCAAAGTTCGACCCCGGCGCCCTTGGCGCCAATGGCGCCAGCCATTTGTCCTTGTGGTCTTCGACGTTCTCCACCGCCAGGCCAGTCTACGCGGCGCCGGGAGCGACCGCCTGGGTGGCCGCCAACATCTTCGCCGGTGTGTGCACCCTCCAGGGCGCCAAGTGGACCGACCAGGGCTTCGAGGTCGGCAATAACGACAGTTGCCTGAACGGTGGGCGAGGTGACGCCAGGCAAGGAGCGAGCCGGCTTGGGCCCTTGGTCGGCAATGGGGGGCCGACCCGCACCATGAAGCCCCTAACGACCAGCCCGGCGATCGAGGCCGTGCCTTACGGCACGGCCGTAAAGCTGGATGGCGTCAGAGTCACGCTCTGCCCTGCAACCGACCAGCGAGGGGTGCCCAGTCTGCCGGGCAAAGCCTGCGAGGCCGGGGCGGTCCAACTAGTCGGTGCCGTACTGCGAACCGGCCGGTGATGAGAGAATTTTGCAGGGCAACGTTAGGATTAGCCACAACGTCCCGAGACGTGCACCCGAGCCTTTCGAGGCCTTCAGCTCTTCTTTGGCGCGATGCGGTGGTCGCCGAGCACACAGGTGCACGTCGGGCAACCTGAGGAGCGACAAGCCATGCGCTGCTTGTTCCAGCCGAGCGACATCGGGGTGCCGTAGACGGGAAGGTCGACGTAGTGCACCACAGGGCGCTCGGGGACGACGGGCCGGCGCAGGTGGGGCAGCGCAGTTCCCCCACCACCTGTTCGACGACAAGCTCGACGTCGCGGGCGTGGCGCTCGTACCGCAGGACGCGCACGTCTTTCAGGCCGACGAGCGCTCTCAGGATCTCACTAGGGTCGGTGATGACGAAGGTGCTCTTTGTTTTTTGGCTCACACCTCAAACTTTGAAGCGTACGCATTTCCCTTGAAACGCAAGCGTTTTCCAGTCACCCATATCAGGGTGATCTGTCGCGCCGAGGTCTGCCCGCCGCCCACTAGTCGGGCCCGTCAGATTGCCCGCGGAAGTTACTGAGCGCCCGGGCCGCTCGGAGCCACTGCCCACCACGGCGAGGTGCCGCTGTCAAGGCCGAGGGGCAAGGGTAAAAGGGGGGCCGTGGGGATTAGGACGGGCGGAGATGTCAAGACGGCTGGCGAGGCGCTGAACAGGGCGTTTGTGCGGGAGGAGCCGCGAGGTAAGGCCGAGATCACCCTAGGATTTCGGCACGTACACGGGCTGGCAGCGTCTCAGGAGGTCATCTTGGCTAAGCATAAGAGCGAGATTCAAAGCAACGAGCCCAAACAGGAGGAGCAGGCAGTGTCCCGGCGCAGGCTGCTAAAGACCATGGGTGTGGCGGCAACTGTTGGTGCGGGAAACGTGCTCGCCGGCCAGCCAGCTCCCGCCGGAGCCAGCACCGACAACGGCGCCTTCAGCACCGGCACATCGACGCCTGCTGTATCGGCGGTGAGCACGGGCACGGGTGCAGCGGTACAGGCAACCAAGCAATCCCCGGGCGGAGCTGCGGTAAAAGGGGTGAGCGCGAGCCTGGGCGGCGCGGGGATCGGTGTGTACGGCAGCGCCAACGGCGACGACGGGATAGGCGTGAGAGGGTTCGCCTTGGGCGATGGCTCGGCCGTCGGCGTGGCCGGCGTCTCCGCGTCTGACAGCGGGACTGGTGTGCAAGGCACGGTTAGTGCCCCAGAAGGGTACGGCGTGGTCGGGCGCAACCTAGACAAGAGCGGCCCGGCCATGGGGGTGTTGGGCACCTCTGACTCCGACAAAGGCACGGGTGTGCAGGGCACGGTCAATGCCACCAGCGGTTTCGGCGTGGTCGGGCTCAACAACGCCACCAGCGGCGTCGGGGCCATCGGTGTGGGCGGCCAGTCCTCCTCCCCCGACGGGTGCGGGGTGGAGGGTCTCAACTTTGCCACGAGCGGCGCCGCCGCCGTAGGTGTGTTCGGCCAGTCCACGTCCCCCGCTGGGTCGGGGGTGGAAGGGCTCGAAACCTCCACGAGCGGCGCGGCCGATGGCGTGTACGGCGAGGCCCGCTCCCCCGACGGCCACGGTGTATTCGGGGCCAACATCGCCACCAGCGGTACCGCCGTCGGGGCGCAGGGCACGACCAAATCTCCGGACGGCTTTGGCCTGGTCGGGGTCAACGCCGCCAAAACCGGGCGCTCGGTAGGCGTGTTCGCTCAGACGGGCAATACCAAGACGGGCTTCGGCTTACTGTGCAAGGGGAGGCTGGCCACCACCAGTGTCGTCGTCTCCGGTTTCCCCTTCTTGGGCACGATGCGCTCGCTTTACTCCGTGGCGAGCCCCGAGTGCTGGCTGGAGGACTTCGGCTCCGCCGGCCTGGTGGACGGTGCCGCCGACGTGGCGCTCGACCCGGTCTTCTCCGCCGCCGTGCTCACCGACAAGTACAGCGTGTTCGTGGTGCCCGAAGGGGATTGCCGCGGCCTATACATTTCAGAGAAGGGGCCGCAGGGCTTTACGGTGCGCGAGCTGCAGGGGGGTAAGGCGACGGTACCGTTCAGCTACCGGGTCGTCGCCCGACGCCAAGATGTCGAAGCGCCACGGCTCGGCGACGTCGACCTTGCCCCAGAAGCGCCTCAAGCGCTTGACCGCACACGTCGGGGCCATCGCCAAGCACTACCGGCTTGAGAGAGACCTAGGAGCTGGGCGGCGTACCGCGCGAGCGTGCCGACGGCCAGCCACCTCTTCATCCTGGACTGGTTGCCATCGGGGCGCGCTGGCTCGCAGCGCCTGATCGCCAGCCGAAGGCCATTGCGGCTTCGAGCCAGCGCCGCTGTTCAGGGGTGTCGGGCACGTCGAGACCTCGGGCATCGCTGACGGCAGCCCAGGCGTCCCGAGCCGACAGCCCCTCGGGCCATGAGCACGGCGGCAGCGACCGTCGACGACCGCCCTATTCCCATCCGGCGGTGGACGACAATGTGACGGCCACGATCGAGTTCGCCGACCAGCTCTGCGACCAAAGCCAGGAAGAGCCGCAGGTCGGGTGTCCCTCTGTCCGGGGTCGGTAGCGCCGATAAAGCGAAGCCCGGCGGCCTCCGCCGCTGCCGCCTCTTCGGTCAGCTCCAGCTCACGGAGTTCCGAGGGCGTCAGCCTGCATACCAAGACGTCGGTGCCGTCTCAACGAAGCGATGTCATCTCGTCCCCCGAAAAACCGGCTCTTCGGCCAAGCCACTCCCGGGCCAAGCCCAAGGCTAGGCCTTCCCGCCAGGCTGCGCTCTGCGCCGACGTCCAGGAAAATCAGAAGAAGATCCGCAAAGCCTCTTGACACCTGACACAAAGAGGACTCGCACTCCCACCAAAGCAAACGGCCACAGACACTTGCCACCCCTCCAGTTTTTGTCCAATCTGTGGCCACGACGCTACCAGGGGGTTGGGACGAGAACCCCCGATCGGCGGGCATCTACCGCTTCGGATCAGCACTTCCGTCCGTGTCGGAGGGGCGATTGCGCCATTGAGGACACAACTTCGCCTAGGTGGACCGGACAGGTTGTAGCCATTGCGTCTGGTCCCTCAGCGCGTCGTCCCCCGTCAGGGACCGCAGCGAGTCATCGAGCACACGAACGTATTGGCCGATCCAATCGTTGCTGCGTGGCATGCTCCTATCGGAGGTGAAAATGAGCCCAGCGTGCGAGCGGCCCTCTAGCGCCCAACGCCTGACGATCACTGCAAAGTCGGCCACATTGTTGGTCAGAAGGCAACGCCGCTCCGCTAGGCATAGCGCCAGAAGGGCCTCGTCCGTCTCGGCCTCCCAACCTCGTTCCGCAACAGTCACAACGTCATGGCCACAGTCTCGGAGGCCGGATGCGATCTGCTGCGAATAGTGATGGTCGAGCGCGAGCTTCACCCGAGCGCGCGCTTCACCCGAGCGCGCGCTGACGCCGCTCGCAACGACGTCGCTCGTCGTCCTCGGCCCGCTTCGCCGCCTCGGCGTCAGCGTCTATCTCGTCGGAGAACTCTCCGTAGTAATCCAACGCCGCTCGGACCAGCCGCGCAGCGACACCGAGGTACGAAGCCGCTTCATCCACGTCCCCATGGCTTGCCCTTACCGTCCCCACGACTTGGTGAACATATAGACGTGTCCCCACGAGCAGAGGTTGTCTACGCCCGCTCGCACCCGAGTGGAAGCGGACCAGCGGGTGCCGTTCGAGGCGCAGTGCTTCGCCGAGCAATCGGTCAGCCAAGGCGTTCCGTGACTCGCCAGTCCGGGCGGCTTCAACGTCGAGCAGCTCGAGCGTCTCAGTAGAGAGACGAAAAGACCGCTGCCGAGTCTTCATGCACCTCATTGTATCACAGAGTATCCCTAAGAGTTGCACCATCGACAGACTTGTACCCGAATACAGAACCGCTAGGCGCTCCTCTCCCTCGCTACCATTCCTGCGTGACAGCTGAGAGATTGCGCTTGCGGATCGGCAACCTCGCCAACGCCGTCCTCATCACGGGCCAGGCCTACCAGGACCCCAAAGATGCCCTAAACGAGTTCGTTTCCAACGCCGCTGACGAGTACGCGCAGGCCGAGCGGCGAGGTGAGCGTGTGAGGGTGGTCCTGCGGCGCAAGGGGCGGCGTCCGATCATCGCCGTCGATGACACGGGTCGTGGGATGAGCGCAGAACGCCTACGGGAAGTCGCCCGCAACCTTTTCGAGTCGTCCAAGGCCGGTGACAGCCGCACGATCGGCGAAAAGGCGATAGGAGTACTGGCGTTCCAACAGCTGGGGGCGCGCTGCGACATCGTTTCGCGCGTCGAAGGCAGTGCTGAGACATGGGCCCTGCGCCTGGAACGCGGCAAGGCGACGGCAGTACTCGAACGCGAGCGCCGCAGGGCTCGGCAGCTGCCCGGGACGACCGT
>DATJST010000568.1:0-10256 GCA_035503975.1 Acidimicrobiales bacterium
GGTTGCCTTGGTCTCCGAGCACGCGCGCGAGGTAACCCTGCTCGGCGTTTCCGCTTCTAACCTCGTGCCCGGAGCGCTCCAGCTCGCTTTGCCCTTGCGGCTGGACGGCAAGCCGGACGTTGCTATGCCTGGTGCGGAGGGGGCCCAAGCGGAGCGACGTGCGAGCGTGGACGGGTCGGTGGACGCGATACGGGCGAGGTTCGGGAGGACGGCCGTGGGTTACGCCACGACCGTGTTTGGCGCCGGACCTCATGTGCCCGACGCCTTCCGGGAGCTCGCCGAGCACAGTCCCGGGCGATGAGCCCGGCGCCGGCGGCCCGTTCGCCCGGTAATTGGCGCGTGAATTCTTCTGCTTTGCCGAATTTCTGACGTTCCTCACGTTGAGGGGCGCGCAGCGTCCTGCTGCTTTGCCGAGTTCCTGACCTCAACCATTCCGCTCTGCCGAATTTCTTCCGTTTTTCGACATAAAGTCGGCAAAGCGGAAGGCGGCTCGGGACGGTTCCTGCAGCAATGCCGAGATTCTGACATTAACTGACCACTCTGGGCCGTCCGGCCGGTGCTAGAGTCCGGCGTTATGAGGTCCGTTCACAATCACCGCCTTTCTCGCGCCTTGATGAGCGCCGTAGGTGCCAGTGCGGCCGTCGCCCTGGCTTGGTGGGTCGCCCCGGTGCAGGCCGTCTCGGGTGCCCCCAATGCCGCGCCACCCGTGGTGTTGGCTGGTAATGGCTCGACCACCACGGTCACGATGAAGCTCCAGGCGCCGGACGGGGGAGAGTTCCTGGGGCCCGGCGGCAATATCAGTTGCGAGGTGGACAATGGCTATGTCAACTCGCACGAGGCCTATTGCCAGACCGTGCAGCCGCCCGAATCGGTCACCCTTAAGCTCAATGGGACGTTGCACAAGTGCCGAGGAGCGACCTGCATCGGCAACCCTGCCGAAAACGTCAAGGTGCTGCGGTACGGCGTCTGGGTGGTGTCAGGGCCCTTCCACTGTTATTCGTCCAAGGCCGGGATCACCTGCACCGTGGACCACAAGGGCGGCTTCCTGATCACCACCAAGGGAGTTGTCACCAAGGTCAAGCCGTAGTTCGCGGCTGGCGGGCCCTCAGGGACGTAGCCCCAAGCACCGGCGCTCGGCGGCCGGGTGCGCGGGCGGTCGGGCGGTCGGCACTCGGGTGATCGGCGGTCGGACGCTCCGCCACCGTCTCGACCTGCCAATATGCGCTATGACTGGACTAGACCACCATCTTTGGACTAGACCACTCGCTGTGAAGTTACCCGCATGACAAGGAGGATTGTTTTGCGACCCATCAAATCGGCCAAGGCGCGGGCCGCCTCGGCGGGACTATCGCTGCTCATGGTGGTGGGCGCCACCGTCACCGTTGCCGCCACACCGGCGGCTGCCTCGCAGACCCTGAAGATCATCACCTGGGTCAACCCCCCGGCGGTGCAGGCTCTCACGAAGATCGACAGCGAGTTCGAAAAGGCCAACCCGGGCGTCACCGTCCAGCTGCGGACGGCGGCCAACACATCGGCCGGCTACAACACACTCCTGTCGACGTCCGTGGACGCCAGTACGGCGGACATAGTGAGCACTATCGACCAGGTACAGCCCCTGCCGCTCAACCCCACCCGTGTCAACATGACGCCCACTCAGTACTGGACGGCGAGCAACGTCTTCCTTCCGCTGACCAATCAGCCGTGGATCCACAACTTCAACAGCCTGGCTCTGGCCACCGAGACCTACAAAGGGCAGATATACGGGGTCCTCTCCGGCGTTTACCAGGAAATGATCTTCTACAACAAGGCTGATTTCGCCAAGTACCATTTCTCGGTACCGACGACGTGGGACCAGTTCATCGCCCTGCTGAAGAAGGAGCAAGCTGACCACCTCGTGCCGCTGTGGCTCGGGATCGGGAGCGGGGCGGCGATCTACCTGACGCGCTTCCTGCTCGAGCCGCTGATGTACGAGCTCTGGCAGCCGCACGTTTCCGGCCAGCTCGCAGGCGCCCTCGAAAAAGGGACGGTCAAGTGGGACAACCCCGCTATGGTGCAAGCCCTCAGTGAGGAGGCGACCATCGCCAAGTACCTCGAACCCGGGTTCACCGGGTCCGGCTGGCAGGCCATGCCCGGTGACTTTGCCGACAACAAGTCGCCCATGCTGCTCGACGGCACCTGGGACCTGACCAGTGTCCAGCAGGCCAACCCGAAGATCCAGGTGGGGGCCTTCCCCTTGCCCGGCAGCAATGTCGCCAGCCAGAACGAGGCCGTCGCCAACCCCGACCTGACTCTGTGGGTGCTGCGCAACGCGCCGGACAAGGCCCTTGCGCTCAAGTGGATGGCCTTTTTCGCCAGCCAGCAGATCTATGCCCAGTACGTGAACATCACCGGCATCTCGCCCAGCGAGAAGGGTGGCAGTTACAGCAGCTTCAGTGCCAAGTCGCTCGGCAAGCTGTTCGGCGTCGGCTTCAACCCGGGCAACATCCTGCCCACGATGGCGGCCAACCAGGGCTACTGGGACACTCCCACCCAGTTCCCCCTGCTCCAACAGGCTGTTATGACAGGCAGCAAGACGCCTCAACAGGCAGCGCAGCTGTACGCCAGCGACTGGAAGACGTCGTAAGGGAGCCCGCCGGCGGTTGTCCCCCAAGCGAGTCGTTGCCTCCCCTCGTTTTGAGGGGAGGCAGCACTCGTATTGGTCAGGCTTGTTCCATTAGAACTTGAGTACCGTGCGCACGCGAACCTCCACTGGCGCCACTCGGCGGCGCCCCAAATCGACGTCCGGTTGGCTGCTGTCCCGGCCCGCCCGCGTCGCCATGTGGGCCGGGCTCGGCGCGGGCCTCGCGTTTTACGTGGCCTTCGGCATCGTGCCCACCTTGGCGAATGTCGCCATATCGTTCACCGACTACAGCGGATTGCCGGGTTCGCCCACCTCGTGGACTGGCCTGCAGAATTATTCGACGCTGTTCGTCGCTCAGCGGCCCGGGTTCATTTCCAGCCTCTACGAGACCCTGTACTTCGTCGTCGGGGTCACGGTGGTGCAGAACACCTTGGCGCTGCTGCTCGCCCACCGGCTGCAGCACACCGGCCGGACCGAAGCCCTCGTGCGGATCCTGGCCTTCATTCCGATCGTCCTCGGCGTTACCGTCGTTGGGATCATCTGGCTGCTCTTGTTCCAACCCGACTCGAGCCCCGCGGCCAGCTTGTTCGGGGGTATCGGGGTGCAGTCGGCGTTCTTCGGCTCCGGCAATTTGGCCATGCCCCTGGTCATCACCGTACAGGTTTGGCAGAACCTCGGTTTCTCGATGCTCGTGTTCATCGGGGGGCTCAAGACCATACCGACCGACATCTACGAGGCCGCCAACATTGACGGGATCACGCCGTGGGGCCGCTTCCGGCGGATGACCTGGCCGCTCCTGGCGCCGGTGGTGACGGTCAACGTCCTGCTCGCCGTGATCGGCGCGCTAACCACGTACAACCTCATTTACGTCCTCACTGACGGCGACAACGGGACCAATACGCTCGGCATCTTCGCCTTCAATACCGCCTTCAACAGCGCCACTCAGGACCTCGGGCTCGGGGCAGCGGTGAGCAGCGTTCTTCTCGTGGTCGCCGTGCTCGTCGCCGTACCCTTGGTGGCGCTGCTCAAATGGCGCGAGCGCCGGGTACTGGCGTAGGAGGCGGCGAAGGTGGAGTTGAGCAACCCGAGACGGGTCTGGCGGATCTGCTCGGCCGTGCTGATCGTGCTGCTGTTCGTGATACCCATCGCCTACGCCGTTGTCATTTCTATCGAGCCCCCTGGGCAGTACGTCGCCCACCCGTTGGCCCCGCCCACCACCATCGACCTTCAGAATTATTCGTCGGCTTGGCAGCAGGGTGACCTCGGGCCCGAGCTGTTCAATACCGCCATCTACGCAGTGCTCGGGGCCGGCGTCTCAACGGTGCTCAGCCTGATGATCGCGTTCCCCGTGGCACGCCGCCTGGTCCGTTGGGCTACCCCGCTGTACCGCTTCCTAGTCATCGGGATCTGTATCCCGTTGCCGATCATCCCGTTGTTCGTGGAGGCTCGGGACCTTCATCTGTACAACAACGCCGCCGGCTACACAATCCTTCATGTGGAGCCGGGCCTACCTCTCGGCGTGATCTTGCTGACGGCTTTCGTGAGCACGATCCCGCGCGAGCTGGACGAGGCCTCGTGGTTGTTCGGTTGCGGATATTTCCGTTACCTCATAACGGTGATCGGCCGGCTGGCGTGGCCCAGCATGGTGATCACTTTCCTCTACTCCCTGCTCGGCGTGTGGAACGACCTGATCAGTCCGGTCGTGCTCCTAGCCAACCCGAGCCTTTACCCGGTGACCCAGGGCGTCTACAGCTTCTACAGCTCCGACCAGAGCGCATACACCCTTTTGGCCGCTGCCGTACTCATCGTGAGCGCGCCGGTTGTCGTCCTGTTCCTTGTCTCCCAGCGCCAGCTGATCAGGGCGACGATGGGTGGAGGCTGAGGCTCACCAGGCTGGGCCAACTGTTCAGGCTGGCGACGGGGTCGCCCGGGGCACGCTGCGGTAGCCCGCCTCCGCCAGCCACCAGCGGGCGCGTCCCCGGTAGCGCTCCTCGAGGAACTCCACCCAGCGCTGTTGCTCTTGGGGCCAATCAGCCATGCGGTCCTTGAAGCGGTGAAAAGCGTCGGGCTCGTCGTCGATCGTCCCGAGCAGCTGGTCGCGCTCGGCCGGGTCGTGCACCGTGGCGGCGAAGTCAGCCATGTCCAGGTAGCGCTCGCGGCTGCCTTCTGGCTCGACCGGGAGCCACCTGTTCTCGTCGCGCAGGTCGGGCGCGTTGTCGCTCACCTGCTTGGCTTGCTCCACTGCTTCCTTGGACCAGACCTCGCCACTGATGAGGTCAATAACCCCCCCGCGGTCCTCCGGTCCGGCTTCGAGCACCATCGACAGTTCGTCGAGGTCTATGGGCACCCCCTTCAGCGTCAAGGGCCGTGCTAGGGCAGAGGTGGCCGCTTCGAGCTCGGCGGCCAGTTCGTCGTCGCCCGCCCAGCCCCTTTCCCGCAACGCCGGTACGCAGGTGTGCACGAGCTCGGCGGCACCGGGCACCCCTTGGCCGAGCGCCAGGAGCAGGCCGTCGCCCGCTAGCTGGAGCAGCTCGTGCGGGACACGCCCTTCGAGGACAGCCACAACGCTCATGCCGTCGCCGCGGACCAAGGCTGCTCGGAGCCGTCGCATGGTCTCTGCGTCCACCACCACATCCTGCCCCAGCGGCGCCCTCGCGTGCACTATTCGCTCCAATTTTCCCGTTTTGGCGGCACGGCCGGCGGCTTTGCCGCGCATGGCGCGCTCGGGCAATAGTCGGCGTGGAGGCTTTGCTTCTTGAATGACGCGACGCTTATCGGGGCTACCTGTAGCCTTGGGACGTCCGTGTGCCTTTGGGTGAGCGTAGCCAGGCACCATCGAGAGGAGAAACGCCGAAGTGAGCGTACGACGGTGGTCGGTCCTGTTGGCGCCTGTGTTGGTGGCATTGTTGGTGGTGCTTTTGGCCCCCTTCACCATGGGCCGGGGCCTCGTAGAGGCGGCCGCCGCCGCTGCGCCGCGCTCGCTGGCGTCGGTACCCGGTGCGCCCGTCGCAGGCGCTCACCAGGCGGGGGCCAGTACCGCGGCGACCCCGGCGTTCGACGAGTGCGGTTTTACCGGACGCTTCGAGAAGCGGCTCGTGCAACCCAGGTCCCTGATCCTGGCCTGCGGGGACGCCAACATCAGGCTTGCCGGTCTGCACTGGACGAGCTGGGGGCCGAAGAGTGCCACGGGCCGGGGCGTAGATACCTGGAACAAGTGCAGGCCCAGCTGCGCGGCCAGTAAGACCTGGCTGAGCACCGCGGCCGTGGTGACTCTGAGCCATGTCGTGCCCGAGCCGACCGGTCCGCTCTTCGCGCTTCTGACACTTAGTACGCCAAAGGCGCCCAGGAGCCCCGGCGTGGGGAAGTGGGTCTTCTTGCCCAACCCGTGCGCGCCGAGCAACCGTGCCTGGTCTGAGTCCGAAGGCTTCCCCTGCCACTGAGCTGACCGGGCCGGGTTGCTGTCAAGCCCGCAAGCCGACCGCTTGCCTGGGCGTGGTCCCCTCCTCCTGCACTAGTTAGAGGCTTGCCGCACCTCGCTCAACAGCCGCCGCGCCGCGGCTGTGGCCTGCTCGGCCGTTTCCATGTGAGCGGTGGCGCGGGCGAGCTCCTGGTCGGCCCGCTCCTTTAGCTCCTGCCAGTGCGCAATCTCGCGGTGCAGGCGGTCCAGCCGGCCTTGCGCCGATTCGCGGTCAGCCTTTAGCCGGGCGAGCTCTTCGCGCCGAGCCCTCTCTACGACCTCGGCTTGCGCCAGGGCGCTTTCGGCCGTTCGGAGCTCACGCTCGGCCTTTGTGGCCGACGCGCTGACTTCTGTAGCCGCGCTGACTTCTGTAGCCGCGCTGGCTGTTGCACCGAAGTTCGTCAGGCCCAATCCGGCGTAGTGGAGCGGGGCTACCAGGTTGCCGTCCCCGAGCGCCGCCGCGACCTGGTCATCAAGCACGGCTGCGGCGAGCGTACCCTCGAGGTCGGTGCGGGCCTGCTCGCTGACCGCTTCGCCGAGGGCTCGCGCCGCCTCGAGCGCCGCCCCGACCAGTGCGGCGACAGCCTGGCGCCTTCGTTGGGTGAGGCCGCGCATATCGGTGGCGGAAAGCTGAGCCTGGGCCTCACGTACCTGCTCGCCCAGGGCCAACAGCGCGGCCACTTCGTCCGGCCGCTGCCGGACGAGCAGGTTGGCCAGCCAGGCACCCACCGTCGGGCGCCGCAGCGCCTTGATGGCTGCGGCCAGGTCTTTATCACCGTTCCTGCGAGCCGCGACGGCCAACGCGTCGCGGCGGGAGACGAACTCGCGGGGTGCCAACCCGTACAGTTCCGCCGTGGCAGCACGCAAGTCCACGCCTCCAGTTTCGCAGGCAGGCCCTTCGCCGGGGGCGCCCCGCCTTGTGGCACCGGCCGGTCGTGTCTCACCTTGTGGCAACAGGCGTCACGGGCGGCACAAGGCGGGTAGAGAGCGGTGCGGAGCGGTACAGAGCGGTGCGGAGCGGTACAGAGCGGAGCCTCAGGTACCTAAAGTGGCCCCATGAGGCGGCGGAGCGAGTTGTGCCGGGCGGCGCCCGGGCTCGCCGTAGCCGCATTACTGCTCCCGCTCCCGCTCGCGCTAGCGCCGCCGTCATTGCGCCAGGCACCGGCCCCGGTGGTAGCTACCGGCAGAACCACGACCTTGCACGGTCCCGTGCCCTCCACCGCCGTTTGGCACGTGTCCCGGTCCCCAAAGCTACGGGCCCACGTGGCCTCCGGCTGTCCTCGCACCGTGGCAGCTGCGCAGGACGTCGTCAACACTTACAAGGGACCGCCGTTGGTGCCGGCCGGGCCCATGGCGGGTTTGATCTGCCGCTACTACGGAGAGCCCCGCCTCGGGCACCTCGGCCGCCAGACCCGCCTTGACGCCGCCCGAGCCGCCAGGCTCGCCAACGTGGTGAGGCGGCTCAACCTGGCGCCGCCCGCCCTTGGCGCGCACGGGCCTCAGGCCGGAGCGGCGGCTGTAGCGCCGGCCAGAGAGCCAGTGGGAGAGGCAGCCGGAGCGGTGGCTTGCCCGCTCGACGTCGGTTCCTTCGCGGTGATCGGGCTCTCCTACAAGGGCCGGCCCGACGTAGGCCTCTGGTACCACACGAGCGGGTGCGAGACCCTCGACAACGGCTACATCGGGGCTTCCGAGACCGGGAACCCCAGCTTTTACAACGGTTTTGAGGGCACGATCAACCAGCTCTCGCCGCCCTTGGCGATGGGCGTGGGGGGCTAGCCAGCAGGTGCGGGACGTGGTGGCAGCTCTGTCGTGTGACAAATGGGGGCAACCGCGGGGGAGCCGCTCCGGTGACCAATGAGGAGTGCCGAATGTCCCTGCGTGGGACCTTCGAGCAAGTGGCCGCTTCGTACCATCAAGCCCGTCCGGGCTACCCGGACGCCCTCTTCGAGCGCTTGGTGGCCACGACTGGGGTCGGGCCGGCCGACCGCATCCTCGAAGTCGGCTGTGGCACGGGCAAGGCAACCTGGCCGCTCGCCTGCCGTGGCCTGCGCATAACCTGTGTCGAGCCCGGGGCCGAACTGGCGGCGCAAGCGCGCCGTAACCTCGTTGGTTACGAGGTAGAGGTGCTGAACACCCACTTCGAGGACGCGGCGCAGCATTGGCCGAGCACGTTCGCGCTGGTTTTTGCGGCGACATCGTGGCACTGGGTCGACCCGCTTGTCCGTTACCAGTTGGCCTGGCAGGTGCTCCGCCCCGAGGGCTACCTGGCCACCTGGTCGGCGAGCCACGTTTTCCCCGAGGGCGGTGACCCGTTCTTTCGCGACATCCAAGACGTTTACGACGAAATAGGCGAAGGCAAACCGGCGGACCGCAACTGGCCGCCGCCCGGCGAGCTCGCGGACGCCCGGGCTGACATCGAGGTTTGCGGCCTGTTCGAGCTTGTACAGGTGGAGCATTTTGACTGGGAAGTCACGTACGACGCCGGGTCCTACATCGCCTTGCTCGACACCTTCTCGGGGCACATCGCCATGGAGACCTGGAAACGCGAGCGGCTCTACGCCGCGATCCGCGAGCGCCTGGCTGCCCGTCCCGGCGGGCGAGTACGGCGCCACTGGGGCGCCGTACTCAATATTGCTTGCCCGGCCTAGTTCTTACGGCTGGAGCTGCGCTCGGCCAGGACAAGGCGCTCGTGGGCGAGCAGCCGCTCCTTCAGTGCAAGCCCGCCCCCATAGCCCGTGAGGCTGCCGTCGGCACCGATCACGCGATGGCACGGGATGATGAGCGCGATCGGGTTGCGGTTGTTCGCCATGCCCACCGCTCGCGAAGCGGCCGGGTTGCCGACCGCCCGAGCGATGTCGCCGTAGCTGCGGGTCTCGCCATAGGGTATGGCGCTCAATGCCGACCAGACGCGCCTTTGCCACGGGCTGCCGGCCGGCTCGAGCGGCAAGTCAAAATCGGTCAGCTCTCCGGCGAAATAGGCGTGCAATTGCGCCTCGGCCTTGGCGACGCTCGCAGGCCGGCCCTTGCGCCCGGGCAAGGCCGTCACGGCGAGCGCCTTCGGGTCGTCGGGCAGGTACAGGTGGTGCAAGGCCCGTTCGTCACCGGCGATCACCAACCGGCCGACCGGCGTGGTGACTGGCCACCATTCGTCGCTTTCCCAGGCTTGCTGGTTCATGCCACTTCCTCCTTGTTGGGGTGGCCGAGCGCGCCCGACCACAGATATTGCAACGCGTAAGCCCGGTACGGCCTCCAGGCGTCGGCCAAGGACAGCGCGCCCTCGACCGTGGAGCTTCGGCCTAGTGCCTCGAGGGCCCGGCGCAGCCCCAAGTCACCGGCCGGGAAGGCATCGGGGTCACCGAGTGCCCGCATCCGGATGTAGGCGACCGTCCATGGGCCCACGCCAGGCAGAGCCTGCAGGCGGGCCGTTGCCTCTTCCCGGTCAGCTCCGGGGCCAAGGTCGACGGTGCCGCTCGCGAGCGCTTCGGCGAGGGCTACCAGGGTGCGCGCCCGGCTCGCCGGCAGGGGGAGATCCTCGGGCGTGGCGCCTGCCAGGGCGGAGGCGGTGGGGAAAGCGCGGGTGACCGCCCCGTCGGGGGTGGTGATGGCGCGCCCGTAGCGATCGGCGAGGCGACCGGCCAAGGCCCGCGCTCCCGCCACGCTCACCTGCTGGCCGAGCACCGCCCGCGCGGCTACCTCGTTACCGTCCACCGCGCCCGGGACCCGCAGACCAGGTAGGGCGGCAAACCCGGGCCTGAGCAGAGGGTCGTTGCCCAGGACCTCGGCCACGGCTTCGGGGTCCGCGTCCAGGTCGAAGAGCAAACGCACCCGCTTGACCGCGGTTGCCAGGTCCCTCAGGTCCTCGACGGCAAACGTGGCCGTGGTGAAGCGTTCACCGGGGTTGGGTGCGAGGACCGTGACGGTGCCAGTGCCGTGAGGCAGCACCAGGGCCCTGCGGTAGTGTGCCGCGCCCCCGTCCTCCACTCCTGGCACAGCCCGCGCCGCCAGCCATCGGAACAGCACATCCGCGGCGAGAGGGGCACGGTATGGCAGCCGCACAACGACGGGGGCCCCATGGCTCCGGGCCCGGCCGGCTGCCGAGCCGCGTAGCGCGTCGCGCTCGCTTGCTCCCGGCCTGTCCGTCTCGCGCCCGCCTGGCACCGGCCTGTCCGCCTCGCGCTG
>DATJST010000569.1:0-3083 GCA_035503975.1 Acidimicrobiales bacterium
TGGACTGCAACCGCGAGAGGCGAGCGCGACCCGTAGCGTCGCACCGGGTGGCCTCGCGACCTCTTGGCAAGCAGAGGTGCCCCTGCCCGGCGTGCCGGTTGCCGTTCTCGTGCAGCGAGCGGGCGCGGGTGAGCCAAGAGCGTGGGAGGAGCTGGTAACGCGGTTCGGCGGGATGATCGCGACGACCGGGCGGCGGTACAGGTTGAGCCACTCGGACGTAGCCGAGCTCCAGCAGACCACCTGGCTGCGGCTTGTCGAGAACCTGCACCGCATAGAGCAGCCGGAGCGGGTCGGAGGCTGGTTGGCTACCACTGCGCGGCGCGAGAGCCTCCGCCTCCTGCGGCGAGCAGCGAAGGACCGCCCTCGCGCCGACCAGATGCTGGACAACATGCCGGATAAGCGCTTGCCCGACCCTGACGCGAGGGCCATCGCCCAAGAGCGCGACGCCGGGCTGCGGGCTGCGTGGGACAAGCTGAAGCCACGTTGCCAGCAGCTCCTCGCATTGCTGATCGTGGAGGACCCGCTCGGGTACAAGCACTTGTCCGAGCTCCTGCGGATGCCCGTAGGGTCGATCGGGCCGACCAGGGGGCGTTGCATCGAGCACCTGCGCCGCCTAGTGGACGAAGGGGCCGGCCGGTCCAACCTCTAGTCGGCCGGCGCGGGTCAGGGCGCCGGAGACACGTGGAAGTACACGTGGCCAAGTGAGCTACGGCGACGGCTCGGGTGGGCCCCCACCTTGATGTCGCCGCCTCGGGCCAGGTACGCCGCCATGGCCAGGCGCGCGAGCGCCGCCAGTACGACTGCCATCTCAGCAGGGGGGAGCTCGGCCAGGCTGGGGACATGTGCCAGAGGCACAAGTGTCAAACCGCGAGCCCCCCGCACGGCTTGAGGGCCCAGCAAGACGAAGTTCTCGCCAGGCAGCGGTACGTGGTTACCCGAGCTGACCAACCGGCACCACCGGCAGGTCCGGTGACGGTTCGCGCCCCGTCTAGCTGGGACCTCCTGTGAGACCTCAGCTGAGGGCACTGCGACGCCGGTCATGCGGACTGCTCTGTCGTAAACGAACTCGTGCACCACGCTTAGCAGACGAACGCCGCGGGAACGCGGATGGGGCTGGGGCCGCTCCGTGCCGCAGCCGAGGCAACCGCGTTCCCCCCCCCCGCTTCCGCTCAGCGCACCGAGCCGAAGCGCCTCGGAGCCCGGACAACCTGGGGGCCCGCGTCGGGCCTTAGCACTACGCGGAAGTGCAGGTGGGCAACCTCGGCGTCGGGCCTCTTAGGGTACGCCTGGATACCCACGCTCCCGCCTCCGTGCGCCTCGCGTAGGGACCGAGCGGCGAGCGTGAGGCCCGCCAGGACTGCGGCCAGATCAGCCGGCGGAAGCTCGCCGAGCACCTTCACATGGGACTTCGTGACCAGCGTCACGTAGGGCGACGGTGGCGCGGGAGCCGGTGCTAGCACGACCCAGGCACCTCGGTCACCAGTGATCGCTCCTACCCGGGCCAGGCGGCACCAACGGCATGGCCGCGGCGCGCTCAACGAATGGCCGTCCCACGCACATTGGTCCCGTACCCGCAGCTACACGAACCAAACGAGGCGGCCGCGCGGCAGGTAAACCAGGAAAGTGACTCCAGCTGACGCGCATCGCGCGCAGGTGCCGCCGTGGTTACCATTGAGGGTTGGAGCCTTCGGCCGTCCGCCGGATACACGCCAAAAAAAGGCCCTCGGCGCCAGCCTGGGAAGCGGACGCGTATCAAACCGGGCATTGCCGGGCTCGTGAAGGCTGGCAAGCCATTGTGGCCAGGCCGTTCGAGCAGGTTCAACGAATGCCTCCTTTTCGCAGGACCAGAGTCCGGAGCAGCGCCACCAAGGCGGGGTGCGGGTGCCGTACGCGATGAACCGCGACGCCGTGACCACTCACGGGAGCCCAGCGGAGGGCCGCGTCGTCGCGATCGGAGTCGACGTGGTCGACACCGACGAGGTCCGTGCGGCTGTTCGTGACTGCGACGAGGTCTACCTGGCGGGCACCTTCTCGTCGGCCGAACTGGACGAGTGCTTTTCGCGCACCGACCCGGCTGCACACCTGGCCGCGCTGCTCGCTGCCAAAGGAGCGGTCATCAAAGCGATCGCGCCGACTGGCCCGCCGCCACCGATGACCTCGATAGAGATCGGCCCGACGCCTTGGGGCAGGTGGGCCGTGTCCCTATCCGGGCGCGCCGCCCAGTTCGCGGACTGGCGCGGGATCGATGACTTCGCGCTCGCCCTCGGTCGAGAAGATGACGTCACCACCGCCACAGTGGTTGCCGTGCAGTCGCCCCGAGCGCCGGACTGAAGCCTGCTGTCCGCCCGGCCATCCCCTGGTTCGGGGGCGGCGTTCGACCGAGTGCCGAGCGCAAGAGTTTCGCCAACCTTACGAACAGGCGAACGTTTCCTCAGCTAGGTATCAGCCCGTCGAACCAGCGCCTCTTTAAATCGATCTTCGACACCCATCGCAGCCGCCAATCGATGGTTCTGCGCAGTCGGGACAGGAAGAGCACAGGAAAAGCTTGATGACTTTGATCAGCCAGGTGCCGAACGAACCAGGAGCCGACCGCGGGACGCGGGACAAACCGGCCATTACTCTCGCCTTAGCCGACGACCTCCAACTAATTCCCGACAGAGCCCCGCGTAGTCCTGAGAACGACTACCACCATGGAGCGAGGCCGTACAACCACGAGCGGCGACGGCGGACCGGGTCGCTTAGACGCCAGCTCGCGGCCGGCGACGTCGTCGCCCTGGGCGCGTGCTGGGGGGCCCAGGCTATGCTCCACAACAGGTTGAGCCGCGCCCACGAGCTGGCGTTCGGCGCAGTTGCCGTACTCGTCACCCTTGTGGCGATGCAGCGCGGGGGCCTCTACCGGTCGCGGGTCTGCGCACTACGATCGCTCGAAATTGTAAGGGTGACGGTGGCGTCAGCCATCGGCACGGCGGCTTTCATCGCCTTGGTAGCGGCGTTCGCGACCCCGGACATTGCTCGGGCGCTCATCGTCGGGGCGGTTTCGAGTGTGGCGGTCCTTTTGCTGCGCTGGCGCTTCAGCCGCTGGC
>DATJST010000570.1:0-16289 GCA_035503975.1 Acidimicrobiales bacterium
GGACGGTGGCCACCAGGAGCTGGAACGGCGTCTCGAAGTCGAGCTCGCACAGCTCGGCAGCCGAGCCCGGGTACTCCCCTGCCAGGCGCTCGGCAGTCAACCGGGCGCGTCCCGCGGGGCTACGCGGCTTCGCCGAGCCAGAGGGCCCCGAACGCGCGGGAGGAACGGTCGCGGCGGCGCTCCCAGGGCGGGCGGCGCGGGCGGCGCGCACGGCGCGGGCGGTCCGAGGGCCGGGCACCGCCTCTTCGCCTGCCCCGCTGCGCCGTCTAGCAACCACCATCGAGCACGCTACTGCGCGCCAACCGTAGGAGCCCGCGCCGCCCCGGCGGCAGCGGGGCCGGGGGCCGCGGCGCCAGGGTGCTCCTTGCCGTTGCCGCCGGGACCAGCTGGTAGGTCGCGAGCTGGCGGCCGGTAGCGTCGAGGGATGCCCGTCATCCAGGTCAAGCGCAACCCTGCCGACATCGACCTCCCTGCGGTCACCGAGTTGCTGGCGGCGGCGACCGAAGCCGACGCGCACCCTTCACTCGGCGAACACGCCTGGCTCGACCTCGTACAGGGCGGCCGCGAAGGTTTCGCCGGGCTTGTGGCCTGGGAGGAAGGGCACTCCCACCCGGTCGGGTACGCCCAGTTGACGCGTGGTGCTCCTGAGGGAGCCGCCGAGCACCCGAGCTGGGCACTCGAAGTCGTAGTCGATCCTCACCACCGGACGGTCGGCAACACGGTGGCGATCGACCTGGTCCGCAGCGCGATCGACGTCATTACCAGCGAGGGCGGGGGCCACCTGCACCTGTGGGTAAGCCAGCCAGGTCAGTTCCACGAGCGCATGGCCGCGGCGGCCGGGCTGTCACCGGGCCGTGCGCTTTACCAGATGAGGCGCAAGTTGCCCGTGGACGAGCGTGCGACCATCAAGGTGAGGCCGTTCGAAGTGGGCCGAGACGAGGATGCCTGGCTCGAAGTTAACAATCGGGCCTTTTCCTGGCACCCCGAGCAGGGCGGGTGGACGGAGGCCACGCTGAAGGCACGCGAGGCACAAATCTGGTTCGAGCCCGCAGGCTTCCTTCTGTACGAGCAAGACGGGCGTCTCGGCGGCTTCTGCTGGACCAAGATCCACGAGGACCGCGGGCACGGCCGCCCTGTGGGCGAGATATACGTGGTTGCCGTCGACCCTGATTTCTCCGGGCACGGCCTCGGCCGCCAGCTTACGCTCGCCGGCCTCGACTACCTGTCGGCACGCGGCCTCGAAGAAGCCATGCTGTATGTCGACGCCACCAATGCCGCGGCAGTCAAAATGTACGTCGACCTAGGCTTCACGATAAACCACATAGACCGTGCCTACACAGGCGACATACCGCCGCACCTAGCGGCGACGGGCCCTGAGAAGGCGGCGGGCTAAGAAACCGCGGCCGGGCCGTTGCCCTTGGCGGCACTACGCGGGCCGCTCGTGCCCACGGCGCTCGAGGCGGACAGGCCGACCTCGTCGACCACCTCGATATCGCGGCCCTCCCCGGGACCGACGGTGACCTGAAGGTCGGGCGCGACCTCCATACCCTTGCGCCACACCGACCGGCAAACGATCTTGGAGGAGTCAACCCGGTCCTTGTACTTACTGGCGATGAGGCGGACCTCCTCGAGCAAACCCTCAGAGAGCGTGGTCGGGTTGAGGCCCAGGGCCAGGAAACGGTCGTTGCGCACGACCAAGTCATTTTCGGCGGCCTCGCGACGCGGGTTGGGCAGCATCACGACCTGTGCACCGGTAAGGCGCGATATCAGCTGGGCAAGGTCGATGACCTTGTGCACCTCGGTGGTCTGGTTGAACACCGAGACACGCTCGCCCGCCGCGGGCGGGTTGCTGATGGCTAGTTCGATGCAGCGCACGGTGTCCCGGATATGGATAAATGCCCGGGTTTGGCCGCCGGTACCATGAACGGTTAGCGGGTGCCCAATGGCCGCCTGCATAAGGAAACGGTTCAAGACCGTGCCGTAATCGCCGTCATAATCGAAACGGTTGACGAGCCGCTCGTCTAAGACAGTCTGGGGCGTCTGGGTGCCCCAGACGATGCCTTGGTGGAGGTCGGTTATCCGAACACCGTCGTTCTTGGCATAGAAAGCGAACAGGAGCTGGTCGAGTGTTTTGGTCATGTGGTACACCGAGCCCGGGTTGGCCGGGTGGAGGATCTCGCGCTCCAGCTCGCCGTCCGGCGTGGGGACCTTGACCGACAGGTAACCCTCGGGGATAGGCGCAGAGCCCGACCAGCCGTACCCATAAACACCCATTGTCCCGAGGTGCACTACGGCGGCATCAACGCTCGAGTCGACGAGCGCGCACAGCAAGTTGTGGGTACCGCGCACATTGTTATCGACGGTGTAGCGCTTGGCCCGGGGCGAACGCATCGAGTACGGCGCTGCTCGCTGGTCAGCGAAATGCACGATCGCGTCCGGCTGGTATTCCTGCAGCAAGCTGACCAGGCGGCTGTACTGTAACGCGAGGTCGAGATTGACGAATACCATCTCCCGGCCGGAAACGGCTTTCCACGCCCGCAGCCGCTCCCCCACCGGCCGTATGGGCGTGAGCGATTCAACCTCGAGCTCGATGTCAATGGAACGTCGAGAGAGGTTGTCCACGATCATTATGTCGTGGCCCTTGGCGGAAAGGTGCAGCGACGTCGGCCAACCGCAGAAGCCGTCGCCTCCCAAGATCATGATTTTCATCGTTCACCTACAGTAGTGGAATCGGCCCGGTCAGCCAAACATTGGGTTACAACGTTTAACTTGTATTCAGCTCCCGGCGGTGAGGCGCCTACGCTGAACGGCGTGACCGCGGCCTTCGATATGACCCGCGACCAGCTAGCGGAGGCGCTGGGGGACGAACCAGCCTACCGCACGGACCAGGTATGGCGCCAACTGTGGGAACGCGGTACGTGGCCAGAGGCCATGACCGACCTGCCACGGCAGCTCCGAGAGCAGCTCGCCAAGGTCATAACTCCGGCCCTGCGCGAAGTGGCCCGGTCCGAGTCGCGTGACAAGACGGTCAAGTGGCTCTGGGAGCTGCCGGATGGCGCGCGGATCGAGACCGTGCTCATGATCTACCCGGGCCGGGCCACAGTGTGCGTTTCGAGCCAAGCCGGCTGCGCCATGGCATGCAGCTTTTGTGCCACAGGGCAGAGCGGGTTCACGCGCCACCTGACCACCGGGGAAATCGTCGAGCAGGTCGTGGCAGCACGGGCGGCGGCCGCCCCCCGCCGCCTCGGCAACGTGGTCTTCATGGGCATGGGCGAGCCGCTGGCCAACTACGACCGGACGTGGGGAGCTGTCGAGCGCATCCACGACCACCTGGGCATATCAGCCCGCCACATCACAGTCTCAACGGTGGGCGTGGTGGCCGGCATCCGGCGCCTCGCCCAGGAGGACCTGCCCGTCAACCTAGCGGTGTCCCTCCATGCCGCCCGCGACGAACTACGCAACCGGATCGTGCCGCTCAACCGCCGTTACCCCCTGTCGGTGCTGATGGGGGCGTGCAGCGAGTACGCGGCGGCGAAGAACCGGCGCCTCTCGTTCGAGTGGGCGCTCATCGACGGTGTCAACGACACAGCGCAGGACGCCGCCGAACTGGCCGAACTGGCACTGCCGCTCGGGGCGCACGTGAACGTCATCCCCCTCAACCCGACACCGGGCTACCTCGGGCGAGGCACCCCTCCAGATGGCGTCAGGGCCTTTTGTGGCTACCTGATGGCCCATGGAGTGAACGCCACCGTGCGAGCCAACCGGGGCACCGACATCGACGCAGCGTGCGGGCAGTTGGCCGCCAACGCCGGCGGCCGACGACCGCGCACCGATGCTGGTCTGGCGATCCCGGCCGCAGCTCGGGAGGCCCTTGGCGAGCCTGTTAGCCGCCCCGGCCGGAAGGGTGCCACACTGAAGTAGTGGCAAACACGCGATGGCTCGACCGCAGCCAGCCCCAGACGCTCCTGTATGCGACGATGCTCCTCTACTTCGACGCCGGATGGTGGGTGCTCTCGCTGCTACTGGGCGGGATCGCGTTCTTTTTCCCGCTGCTCGCCATACCGGCCGTGCTGGCCGGTCTCGGTATCGCAAATGAGAAGAAGCTGGGCTATGTGGGCGGGATCCTCGTGGCCGCACTAAATCTGGCGATGCTCGTGTTCCTGTTCTGGGCCGTCCAGGGGCAGAGCATAAGCATCATCATCAGCCTGATTTTCGGCGCGGCCCTGTTGGCCTTGCTCGTCCACCCGATGAGCCGCAGCTACCAGGCCATTTGGTTTAAGAAGCTGGACCGACGCGGGGGTGGCCGGCGCAGGTAGCAGGACCGATACCCGCCGGGGCGCAGGGGCGGGGGAACAACCCAGCCGGCCGCGAGCACCTGGAGCAACGGGCATCTGGAGAAAATCTGGGCGCACCGGGCGTTTCCGGGCGCACCAGCGGGCGCTACGCTAACGCTGGCGCGACGAGTTTCCCGGGTGCACCCAGATCGCGCCGTCGGGGTGCCCGCATGACGCCAGTCTCACCCCCGTGGCCCGGATGGCCGGCGGTCTCACCCTCCTGACCGCCAGCCGGTGCGCTCGCATGGCCGCCAGCCCTTGACCTGGACAATGGCCGTCAGCCCCCGACCTGGACAGCCGTGCCGGCATCTGTCGCGGGGACAAGCACCTGTCGCGGGGACAAGCATCTCTCGCGTTGGACAAGCGGCGTGGCGCTGAATGAGGTGCGCCGCTCACTCGGCGGGCAACAAGGCGTCCACGAACTCCTCGGCGTCAAATGGGACCAGGTCCTCCGGCCCCTCGCCGAGCCCGACCAGCTTGATCGGGATGCCCAGCTCACTTGTGATGGCCAGGGCGATGCCACCCTTGGCGGTGCCGTCCAGTTTGGTCAGCACGACCCCCGTGACGCCGACGGCCTCGGTGAACTGGCGCGCCTGCACGAGACCGTTCTGGCCCGTAGTGGCATCGATCACGAGGAGCACCTCGGTCACCGAACCGGGCGGCCGGTCTGCCACGCGGCGCACCTTCTTGAGCTCCTCCATGAGGTTGATCTTGGTGTGCAGCCGGCCCGCCGTGTCGGCCAGGACCAGAGGTATCCCACGGGCGCTGGCATGCTGCACGGCATCGAAGACGACGGCTCCGGGATCGCCGCCTTCGTTCCCGCGTACGAAGTTCGCGCCAACACGCTCGGACCACAATTGCAGTTGGTCCGCGGCGGCGGCACGGAAGGTGTCTCCCGCCGCCATCACGACGCTCCGACCTTCGGCTTTCTCGCGCATACCCACTTTGCCGATCGTGGTGGTCTTGCCCACCCCGTTGACCCCGACGAACAACCACACCGTGGTCGCGCCGGTGGCGCGGTGGAGCTCGCGGTCGCCCGCGAGAAGCGCAACCATTTGCTGGCGGAGAGCCCCCACGAGCTGTTCGGGGCCGCGTAAGCCATCCTTGCGGGCCAGGTCCTGGAGGCTCGCCAACAGTGAGCCGACCGTGGCGACGCCGAGGTCGGCGAGTATGAGTGCCTCCTCGAGCTCCTCCCAGGTCTGCTCGTCCAGCTTCGAACGGCCCCGGAGACCGGCCAGGTGGGACGCCAGGAGGTTCCGAGCCTTGCCCAGGCGGTCCCGGAAACGGGGCCGTTCCAGGATCAGGGGAGCGGCATCGGCGACCACATCGGAGGTCGCTCCGCCGACCGGCTCGCCGACCGCTCCGACGACCGGCTCGGCGACCGCTCCCAATACCGGCTCGGCCACCGGCGGGCCGGAGGGCTCGGCGGACGCCTCTCCGGGGACCTCGGGAACCGGCGGACCAGCGCGCCCGGCGGCGGGTGGACGCCGGGCCGGCCCTTGGGGCAGTCCGGCAGGCGGGTGTTCGAGGGCACGCGCCGCCCGCCGGCGCGACACCACCAAGGCGCCGCCCAGACCTCCCCCAGCCAGCACGACGACAACTACGGCGACGACGATCTCCCACACCATGACCGGTCGAGATTACCTACGAGACCGGCGAACCAGCACCTGCGCTGGTTGGCTACGCCGCCCCTACCGACGAGACCCGGATGCGGGCATACTTGAGCGTGGTGGAGAGGGAGGCCAGCTTGCTCGTGCTGCGGGACCAGCGCGGCGAGCACCGCTACCTGAGAGCAACGTGGCATGGCGACACCAAGAGCGTCGTCCTGTCGCATTGGGCTGACGGGGTATGCACGGCGACCACCAGGCTGGCCCTCGCCGACCTCCCCAAGCTGACTGGCTTTCTCGTCGCGGCCTTGCATTCGGCGGCAGCCGCCCCACCGTCGCGAGCGCGAGAGGCAGCTGCCCGCGCCGACAAGCGTCCCGCGCAGCTCTGCTTCGAGCTGCTCGGCGATTGGGCGAGACGCTCGGCGGCTCGTCTCGGCCGCTCGTTCGCGGTTCGCTCGAAGAACGCAACGATCCTGCCCCTCAAGCAACGGGCACGCTCTGGGGGGAGCGCGCCGCTCTCCGGTCACAGCCAGGAGCGGAACGCGTAGCATGCGAGCCAGCGGGCCAAGGCACGATCCGGGGCGCGCGCTCGCCCGTGCGGCTCTAGCCTGCGGCGCGATCGCTTGGTGCTCTGGCGTGGTTGCGCCTGGCGGCACGGCTGGCGCCACGACGAGCCCGGTGATCCCGAGCTGGGTCAAGGCCGGCCTCAGGGTGCACTACGTCGAGGACACGGCCGATGGCCGGGTCGATTGGGACATCACCGACACCGTCACCTCGCGCGCGGGCGGCGATGTCAACGGTACGACGCTCAGCGCCGAAGCGGGCGGTGGTAGCAGGCAGACCTACTACTGGCAGTGCAGCCCTGACGGCGACTGCCCTGGCCACAGCGCCACCAGTTCAGAGGTCGTGGACGAACCGTTCCTGTTCTGGGTGGACCCCAATCACCCTCTGGGGTCGGTCCGTGGCCAGGGAACACCGTTTTCGCTGCTCACATACCTGGGCATAAGCAACAAGGACATCATGGGGCGGACCTACAAGGTGGGCACGCTGTATTACACCTCAGGACCGAGGAACATCCAAACTCTCGTGGTCTATTACCTCGCCACCAATGGCCTGTTGCTCGAGGAACGGCTGACCAACAAAGACCCTTACCTCGGTCCTGACATCTTGACCTGGTACGCGGGGGAAAGTTACCAGTAGCCCTACGCGCGGAGCCTGGGTCAACCGACGACGATGGCCCTACCGGCGTCGTCGTGCGGGATTTTCTGGCTGACCACGATGGATGAACCGCCCGGGGGCATGCTCACCCCATAAAGGCAATCGGCAGCCTCCATCGTGCGCTTTTGGTGGCTCACGATCAATAACTGAGCCTCGTCGCGGAACTCGTGGACCAGGTCCAAAAAGCGGTGCAGGTTGACATCGTCGAGGGCGGCTTCGACCTCGTCCATCATGTAGAACGGCGATGGCCGGCTCCTGAACACCGCAAAAAGGAAGGCGAGAGCGACAAGGCTGCGTTCACCACCCGAAAGCAGCGACAGGCGCTTGATGTTCTTACCGATCGGCCTCACCTCGAGCTCGACCCCGGACTCGAGGGTATTGGCCGGGTCGTTCAGGTAAAGCGAACCGTGCCCCCCGGGGAAAAGAGTCGCCACCAGTTGGCTGAAGTTTTCGGCGACGTCGGCGAACGCGGCGTTGAAGATCGTGACTATCTCGGCATCCACGGCCCTTATCACCTTGGTGAGCTCGCGCCGCGCCTGGGTGACGTCATGCAGCTGGCCCTCGAGGAACCTATGGCGCTCCTCGAGAGCCGCGTACTCCTCCAGCGCCAAGGGATTGATAGGGCCCATGAGGCGTAACTCGCGCTCGAGCTCCCGGGCACGGTTGGCTGGGCTCGTCCCAGGGGGGAGCTCGGGGCATTCGGCACCAAGGAGCGACTCAGGCTCGCAATCGAGCTCGCGGCGTGCCGTTTCGGTGAGTGCCTCCAAGCGCCCTTGCAGTTGGGCGTGCTCGACCGCGGCGCGCGATATCCGCTCACGCTGCGCGGCCAGCTCGCGCTCGGTGCCCGCTCGCTCCCGGCGCAGCGCCTCCAGTGTGTCGCTGGCGAGGCGGAGCGCCTCGGTCTGGGCCCGGCGACGCTCGCGCAGGCGTTGCAGCGTGCTCTCTATGACCGCCAGTCGCGCCTGGACGAGCGCGCCCAGTCGGGCGACAGCCTTGGCGACCAGATCGAGCTGGGAGCGGCGTTCGGTCGCTCGTTCCCGTTCGGCCCGGTTGCTGTCGAGGCGCTGCTCGACCTCTGCCCGACGCCGGCTGAGCAGCGCGCGTCGCTCCTCGACCGCAGTCACGCGCACTTCGAGCTCGCGGCGCAGGGTGGCGACGGCGGCCGCTTGTTCGGCGAGGTGGGCGCGCGCCGCCCGCTCGTGCGCCGCCCTCAGGTTGTCCTCTCGGATGGCGGACTCGAGCCCCGGCAGGAGAGCCTCGAGCTCTGCGGCGCGGGCGGCGTCGAAGGAACTACGCTGCAAAAGCTCGCTCCGCCGGCGCGCCAGTTGCCCGGCCTCGGCGCGGGCCTCGGCGAGGTCCAAACCGGCGCGCCGCTCGGCCGCGGCCGCGGCCCTCATAGCGCTTGTATTGTCGGTCGACACCCGGCGCGCCTCGGCTGCTTCCGCTTGCGCCCGCGCCAGGTCGGCCTTGGCGGCGCCCTCCGCGGCCAAAGCCGCGGCGGCAGCCGTCGTGGCGACGCGGAGCGCTTCTCTGGCCTCCTCGAGCGCCGCCCCCGTGACGCCGGCGCCCGCTGCTCTGGCCCGCCAGATCCCGCCGGCAAAGCGGTCTCCCGCGAGGGTCAACACGAGCAGCTCGGGTCGGGCCAATGCCAGGTCGGCAGCGTCCGGCCAGCCTCCATCGGCGATCACCGCCGCTCGCAGCAGGTCATCGAGGAGGCAACTGACGGCTTCGTGAGCAGCGGAGACGTGTGGCCGTAGCCACTGCACTCCGACAGGCAACGCCGCCGGGCCCGGGGCCCCGGGGCGCGGGACCGACAGGGGGATCACCGCCCCGGGCGCGCCGTCGGCAGCCAGCCGGGCCAAGGCATCCCGGGCGGCTCGCTCCCCCTCCACCAGGACCGCGGACAGGGCATCCGTGGCCGCCGCCTCGAAGGCCGCCTCCCAACCCTCGTCCACGTGCACATGCTCCAAGAGAGCACCCAGCAACCCCTCGACCCCGGCCAAGCGGCGAGCGCCGGCACGGGCCCGCGCTTCGTCAAGTGCCTGAGCCAGTGCCTCAGCCCGGGCGGACCAGCGGTGGCGGCCGGCATCGGCCGCGCGGCGAGCCTCCTCGGCGGCATCGAGCACAACTTCGCCCTGGGTCAGGCGGGTGGATGCCTGCTCAGCCACCGCGACTAAGGTCTCCTGGCGGCCCTCGCACTGCTCGCGGCGGGCATGGGCTTCCTCCGACTCGGCCGCCAGGCGTGCCTCCCGGGCCTGCAAGGCTTCGGCCCGTGCGTCGAGGTCCCGGAGCTCGGTGCCCAGACGCTCGCCGGCCCGGCGCAGGGCTTCCAGCTCAGCGGCCACCTCTCCGGCTCGTTTGGCCGGCCCGGCTCCGCCGTCGGTGCCGGACAGGGGAGGCGGGGGTGGCGCATCGCGGCCGGAACCGAAACGCGCCTCCACCTCTGCCGCCGCTTGCGCCATCGCCTCCTCGGCGCCTGCGACTTCTGCCTCCAGCGGCAACAGCTCAGCCGCCTCGGCCTCCGTGGCAGCGAGATCGTCTGCCAGCGCTGAGGACTCCGCCTCGAGAGTGGCCACAACGTCGCGGTCGACCATGGCCGACCGGTCCTGTTGCACCCGGCGGGCGCGTTCTTGCAGGAGTGCAGCCAGCCCGGCGGCCCGGGCGCGCAAGCCCTCGGCGGCGGGCACGAGCTCGGCGAGGTCGGCCTGGCCGGCATCGTCGTGGGCGGTATCGAGCGCGGCCTCAGCCTCGGCGACCGCCGCGTCCAAGCGCGCCAGCGAAGCCAAGGCCACGGCCTCCGAACGCGCCAGCTCGCTGCGCTCAGCAGCGCCCGCCGCCAGCCGCGATGTCAGTACCGCCAGATCCCGCCCCAAGAGGTGACGGCGCAACCCGTGCAGCTCGGCGGTGACGCCGGCGTGACGTCGAGCGGCCTCGGCTTGGCGCTCCAGCGGCCGCAGCTGCCGGCGCACCTCCTTGAGCAGGTCCTGCGCCCGCAGCAAGGCGCCTTCGGTCGAGTCCAGGCGCCGCTGCGCCTTCTCTTTGCGGCGCCGGTGCTTCGAGATGCCGGCCGCCTCCTCGATCACCGCGCGCCGCTCCTCGGGCCGGGCGCTCAGGATGGTGTCGAGCTGCTGCTGGGAGATGATCGTGTGCTGCTGGCGGCCCACGCCGGTATCGGACAGGAGCTCCTGTACATCGAGCAGGCGGCAAGGGTCGCCGTTGATCGAGTACTCGGACTCCCCGCTGCGCCACAGGACACGCGTGACCCGGACCTCGGTGTAGTCGATCGGGAGCAGCCCGGCGGAGTTGTCGATCGTGAGCGACACCTCGGCCCGGCCGAGCGCCGCCCGGCGGCTGGTGCCCGCAAAGATGACGTCCTCCATCTTCGTCGACCGCAGGGCCCGCGGGCCCTGGGCGCCGAGGACCCAGGCCACGGCGTCCACGATGTTGGACTTGCCCGAGCCGTTCGGGCCGACGACGACCGTCACGCCGGGCTCGAACTCGAGGGTGGAAGTCTCAGCGAAGGACTTGAAGCCCTTTAGGGTCAGCGACTTCAGGAACACGTCTCGCCAAAACTAGCCGGTAACAATTAGGAAAAGGGGGACCGCGTGCCCACCAGGCCGCTCAGCGCGGTACGCAGGGTTGCGGCTGCTCGGCACCCGGAGCGTTCCAGGGGTATTCGAGCCCGTCGGCTATGACCTTCGCGAGTACCTCACCCAGGTAGCGCACGACTAGCCAGAGAGCGAGGTCGATCCCGCTCGTAACCCCGCCGCTGGTGACCAGCTGGCCCTCGTCGACGACCCGAGATGCTGTGACCGTCACTCCCAGGGCGGCCAGGTCGCCCAGGGCGTCGTGGTGGGTGGTAGCACGGCTCGAACCGATGATGCCGGCGTGCGCCAAGAGCATGGTCCCAGTGCACACGCCGGCCATGACCGAGCCCGCCCGGGACGCCGCCGCGAGAAGTTTGGGCCAGTCTCCCCGCCGCACTTCGGCCCAGGCGCCTCGCTCCGAGCGCGCCACCCATCCGCCTCCGGGGACGACGACGACGTCCGCTTGACCAGGGACAAACTCCCCGTCCGGCCGGAAGGGCAGCCCGAAGGCCCCGACCACCTGATCGTCACCGGCGCGGCAACACAGGTGGCTGCGCACGTCCGCGCCCAGGGCCTGGGCCCGGCGCAACACCTCCAGAGGCCCGACGACATCGAGCTCGTCTACGCCCTCAAAGACCACCAGATCGACGCGCAGCAAGTGCCTAGCCCAGCTGTGCCACCAGGTTGCGGATGTAGTTGACCCGGTTTTCGATGTCCCGCACCTGGGCCTCGCTCACCACACCGGTCTGGGCAGTGTGGGTAAAGCCTGCGCCCTGGACGGTGATCTGGACGAAGCCCTGAGCAGTGTTCTCCTTGGCGAGGAGGAAGAACAGGCTCAGCACGCAAACGAACAGAAAACCGACGATGGCGCACACGATCGCCCACGTGGGGATCTTCCTCTGGATGTTGACCTGGGGGTTGAGCGACCAGGTGGTGCCGCGCAAGGGGAACCGCCCATTGGGCAGCACCACCTCGGTCTGGGTCACCGCAATATCGCCCACTTGGACCAGTACCGGCCCAGAACCGGCCACCGGTGGCGGTGCACCGGTGCCGGGCCCATAGCCACCGGGAGCGGCACCAACCCCCGGCCCGTAGCCGCCAACAGGGGCGCCAACAGGTGGCCCATAGCCACCGGGAACAGCACCGACCCCGGGCCCGTAGCCTGGACCAGGACCTCCGACGGCCGGACCTCCGGCTGCTGGCCCGTACCCGGCGCCGGGCGGCTGGCCCCCAGGCGCAGCTGGCGCGCCGTAATCGCCCGTCGCTGGAGGCGGTACTTGCGCCATGGAGAACGTGCTCCCGCTCGCGCCCGATGGGTCGACGAGGGGCGCGAAGGCGGGGCCACCACCGTCGTCGGGCTGGGCCGAGCCTGGGGGGCCTTCGGGGATGCTCATGCTTGTCGGCTCCTTTTCGCCGGTCCCGTTTTGCAAAAAAATAGCAGTTAGCAGTGGCCCTAAGCCATGGCTAGGCGCCAAGACGGCCTTGCGCCGCCAAAAAAAGCGATCGCGCCAACGATGCGACCGGGCAGACCGGGGCTCCGCTCACTCTGCGGGCTGGCGCTGGCGTGCAGCTATACGCCGCAGTGGAGGCAAGGTGGGCGGAGGCTGGCGGCGGGGTGGCAAAGCCGCGAGCACCTCCGCCGTAGCCTGCGCGACCCGGGCGATCGCAGCGTCGAAAGCAGCCTCGCTGCTCGGGGCGGGGGCGCGGACGCCGGTGACCTTACGCACGTACTGGCGGGCGGCGGCTTCGATCTCCTCGGGGGTCGCGTGTGGCTCCAGGCCCCGCAAGGTAGTGATGTTGCGGCACATAGGCGACAGGCTACAAACGGCCACGACTGGCGGCCGTTTGTGCGGCGTCCCACGACCGGTCCCGGCTCACCGCTGGCACCTGGTGCAAGCGAAGGCGCTCTTGGCGCCAATGCGGAACCTGGTTATGGGACGGCCACAGGTTACGCAAGGCATGCCCGCCCGGCCGTAAGCGCGGTGCTCGAGCTGGTAGCGGCCCACCTCGCCGTGGAGGTCGCGGTACCGCTGGTCGCCGAGCGTCGAGCCGCGAGCAGCGATTGCCGCGGCCAGGACGTCTCGGGTGGCCTCGGCCAGCCGCCCGACCTCTCGGGGACGGAGCGAACCCGCTGGCCGGTCGGGCCGGACGCGGGCCGTGAAGCAGATCTCGTCGGCGTAGATGTTGCCCACACCGGCGAGCACTCTCTGGTCCACGAGGAGCGCCTTCACGGCCGCCTTGCGGCCCCGGAAAGCGCTGCCCAGGTGGCGTGCGTCGGTGACGAGCGCATCGGGGCCGAGATGTGCGAGCTCGGCCGGCACTTGACCCGGCCGCGGCGTGGCGATGAACAGCTCACCGAAGGTGCGAGGGTCGACGAAGCGCAGTTCGGGAGCGACTTGGAACTCGAGCACGGCGTGGGTATGAGGGACCAGGGGCGTCCCCGCCGCGGCGGCGAGGAGCTGGCCGCTCATGCGCAGGTGGGCCACCATGACAGCGCCGTCGGTCCAGCTGAACAGCAGGAACTTCCCGTGGCGGCCGATCCCGCTCAAGGCCTGGCCCTCGAGCACGGCAAGACGCCCGGCCTCATGGCGGCGGACGGTGCGGGGGCCCGTGACTGAAATCCGCCCCAGTGTCTTGCCCAGGTACAAAGGGCTCAGGTCGCGCCGCACGGTCTCGACCTCGGGTAGCTCAGGCACGGCCGGGCGGAAGGCTAGTGGCCGGGTACGGCCCCGCCGTTGGCGGCGTCACCTGCAGAAGGCTCACCGCCCCCAGCGCCGCTCGGGTTGGGGCTTTCACCTGCCGGGGCCCCCGGCCCCACTTCTTTCGCACCAACGCCGTTCGCGGCGGCCACGGGCCCGTAGCTGGCCGCAGAGACCGGAGACGCCTCCTGGCCCGCAGCCTGGGCACGGTCAGCGCGCAGCGCTTCATCGGACTTGAGCGCGTACCAGGCGTGGCGAGCGGCCATCTGTTCGGCCTGTTTCTTGCTGCGCCCCTCCCCCCGGCCGCCGGCCCGGCCGCCGACGAAGACCTCGGCCGTGAACACTTTGGCGTGGTCGGGGCCCGAGTCGCTCAGGCGGTACACAGGTAGCTCGTCAAATGTCTGAGCACACAGCTCCTGGAGGCGCGTCTTGTAGTCCTCCTCACCCGGGCCGCGGGCGGACTCCCTCAGCCGCTCGCCGACCAGGTTGAGCACGACGCGCTCGGTTGCGGCGTAACCCGCGTCCAGGTAGATGGCGCCGATCAGAGCCTCCATGGCGTCGGCGAGGATAGACGGCTTGCGGCGGCCCCCCGACGAGTCCTCGCCCTTGCCGAGCAGGAGAGCCTCGCCCAGCTGGAGCTCGCGCGCCGTTGTCGCCAGTGAGACCGAGTTGACGACGGCCGCCCGTGCCTTGGCCAGCTCTCCCTCAGGCAGGTCGCGATAAGTCCGGTAAAGGTAGTCGGTGACGACAAGGCCCAAGACGGCATCGCCGAGGAACTCCAAACGCTCGTTGTGCTCCTGACCGGGATGTTCGGCGCACCAGGAACGGTGCGCCAGAGCCTGCGTGAACAGCTGTTCGTCGTTTACATCCCAGCCCAAGTGCTCAGCCAGCTGAACCCGGCGCAATCGAGCGTCGTCGCTGGCCAGTTCGGGGTCTAGCAGCACCGCCGCCTCAAGTTGTGACCTCTAGCCTGGCGCAGACGTAGTCGACGGCGTCGCGTACCGTCTTTAGGTCTTCTAGGTCCTCGTCATCGATGCGAAAGCCGGCCACCTCGGCCCCGAGGTCTTTTTCCAGGGCTTCCACCAGTTCGATGAGCGCGAGCGAGTCCGCGCCGAGGTCGGTGAAAGAGGCCCCTTCGACGATGGTCCCAGGGTTTAGTTCGAGTATCTCGGCAAGCGAGCCGCGCACCATTTGGAGGACCCGCTGGCGATCGAGGCCCGACTGGTGCGGGCCGGTCTCAGAGGGCATCGAGGCCAAGGTACCACCGCCCCGCCGGAGCGTAACGCCAGCCTGCACCGCTAGCTCTCGGTGCGGGGTCAGCCCGCCCTTCGAAGACGCAGGGGCTGATCAGCTGCCGGCGCCAGTTGCAACCCCGACGCTCGAGGCCACCACGGTCTCGATCCGGGAAACGAGCTTGTCCTGCACAGCATGGTGCGCGACCTTGATTGCGTTGACCATGGCGCGCGCCCCCGAAGAGCCGTGGCTGATAACGCACACCCCGCTGACCCCGAGCAGGACAGCACCGCCATGGGTGTCGGGGTCGAACTCGGCCGCCAGCGGGGCGAGAGCCGGCAGTACCGCCTTGGCTGCCTCTTTTACGGCATCGCTGCTGGTGAGCGCGTCCAGCACGGCTGAGACGACGGCCTTCACCGCTCCTTCCATAGTTTTCAGCACGACGTTGCCAGTGAAGCCGTCGGTGACCACGACATCGACCCGATCGCTCATGACATCGCGGCCCTCGACATTGCCGATGAAGTCCACCTCGGGACCGGCGGCACCGCCCAGCAGGAGGGAGTGCGCATCCTTGACCAGGGCGTTGCCCTTGGTCGCCTCCTCGCCTATGGACAAAAGCCCGACACGAGGCTTGGCAATACCGAACCGTTCTGTGGCCATGGCCCAGCCCATCTGGGCGAACTGCACCAACATCGCAGCGGTGCACTCGACGTTGGCGCCCGAATCGATCAACACCGTGGGCGTAGAACCGATCACGGGGATCACGGTGGCGATGGCGGGGCGGGAAACGCCCGGGAGCCGCCCGATCCGCAATAAGGCACTGGCCATCGCCGCCCCGGTGTTGCCGGCGCTGACCATGGCGCAGGCACGACCGTCGTGCACGGCCTCGGCACACCGGACCAGCGAAGAGTCCCGCTTCTGGCGCACGGCCTTGCCTGGATCCTCGTCCATGGCGATGACCTGGCTGGCGCCGGCGAACTCGACACCTGGCTGAGGGCCCAAACTTTCCAGGTAATCCGGGTCACCAATGAGAAGTACAGGGATCCCGTACTCCTTGGCCGCCTGGCAGGCTCCCTCGACAATCTCAGCCGGCGCCCGGTCACCACCCATCGCGTCGACTGCCACCGGGAGCCCGTCAACAACCTCGCTCATGGGGCTCGTTGGGGGGCTAACTGACGTCGACAGCCTGGCGGCCCTTGTACCACCCGCAGTTGGAGCAGACGGTGTGAGGCACCTTGGCCTGCCGGCATTGAGGGCAGACGCTGCGCGCCGGCACCGACAATTGCCACGCGCTCGCCCGCCGGCTGCGCGATTTCGACTTCGAGGTCTTCTTCTTGGGTACGGCCACGAGGCTGAAAGTTTACACGCTTGTCAACAAGCACCGGACGCCGTGTCAGCTCCCGGCTCTCTCGGCACCATCACCACCGTCGGCACCGGGCGGCGCGCCTGCGCTCTCGCCGTAACCGCTGACCAGGGCACCGAGCGCCGCCCAACGGGGGTCGAGATCGATGCCGGGGCAGGCGCACGGATCAGTGTTGCGGTCCGCCCCGCACCGTGGACAGATCCCAAGGCAGTCCTCCCGGCACAACGGCAGCAGCGGCAGGGCGCTGA
>DATJST010000571.1:0-4434 GCA_035503975.1 Acidimicrobiales bacterium
CACCGACCGCTCCAAGGACGTGATCAAGTCCGGCGGGGAGTGGATCTCCTCGGTCGACCTCGAGAACGCATTGATGGGCCACCCCGCCGTTGCCGAAGCCGCTGTGATCGCCATCCCCGACGAGAAGTGGCAGGAGCGCCCGCTGGCCGTGGTGGTGCGCAAGCCCGGCGCGGCGGTCTCGGGCGACGAGCTGCGGACGTTCCTCGCTCCGCAGTTCGCGAAGTGGTGGCTCCCCGAGCGCTTCGAGTTCGTTGCCGAGATCCCCAAAACGGCCGTTGGCAAGTTCCGCAAGAGCGCGCTGCGCGAGCAGTTCGCGGGGTAACCGCAGCTGAACGTGCGGCGGCATCAGCCGTGTTGTCCGTCCCAGTGAGGATGCAAGCGCGCCAGCCGCTCGGAGGCGGCCTCGGCCAGTGCGGGGACGACGTGTTCGAACGCCGCGGCCCGGCTGTCGTCTGCGGTGAGCTCACCGCGGATGAACCGTCCGTAGATCGCCTCGCAGAAGACGGCCGCTTTCCAGAACGCGAGCGCTTCGAACCATGCGAGCGGTCCGATGTCGCGGCCACTGCGCTGGCAATAGCGCTCCGCAAGCTCATCCCTGGTCAAAAAACCGACGGCGGCAGTGACTGGGGACGTGCCAAGTGGGCTTGGAGCCTTGTCGGGTGGCGAATAAGTGGCCAGAAGATAGCCGACATCAGCGCGCGGGTCCCCGATCGCTCCCATTTCCCAGTCGAGCACGGCCACGATCGGGGCCGGCCGATCGGGGAGGACGATCATGTTGCCGAGCCGGTAATCGCCGTGGACCACAACTGGGGCCAGCGGCTCGGGCAGGTGGCGGGCCAGCCTGGCACCCACCTCGGCCACTAGTGGGAGCGGGCGGGTGACGTTGAGCTCCCACAGGGCCGAGAAGCGCCGGAGCTGGCGCTCGAGGTAACTACCCGGCCGGGCGAGAGCGGCGAGCGCCGGCACAGAGACGTCAGCCGCATGGACCTCAACCAGCGCGTCGACCAGATCCTCAGCTAGCCGGCGCCGCATGCCGGCATCCCGGTCGAGCCCGGGCGGCAGTTCATCGGTAACGACGAAGCCGTCGACGTAGTCCATGACGTAAAAGGGGACGCCAAGGACTGCGTCGTCAGCGCAAACTGCACGTATGCGTGGGACACGTATGCCGAGTGGGGCGAGCGCTAGTTGGAGACGGGCTTCGCGCACGACGTCGTGCGTGGAGGGTGGCAACGGGGGACGAGGAGGCCGACGAAGCACGTAACGCGCTTCGCCGCGCTCGAGAAGGAACGAGAAGTTCGAGCCGCCCCCCTGCCCGACCCGCGACGCGCGCACAGGGCCCGAGCCGAGGCCGTGCTCGTCCAGGAAGTCCGCCACGCGTTCGAGCACCAGCAGCGGGGGCCGTGAGAGCCGGGCCGCCTCGGCGGAGGTGCCCACGACCTCGGGGCCTGGGCTCGCGAGCATCGGGCTAGCTCGGGGCGAAGGCATCGATGGCGATCGCGAGCTCGGCGGGGGGCACGAGAAGGGCCAGGACAGCCGTGCTGATACCGGCGTCGGCATAGGCGGACAACCGGTCCTTTTGGGCCGCGTAGGGGCCGAACATGAACACCTCGCGGATCAGCCGCTCGGGCACCCGCTCCACCGCCAGTTTGCGGTCGCCGGCGTCCCAAGCTCGGATGACCGGCTCGAGTTCCGCTGCCCAACCGAGCCAGCGGAAGTAATGCGCGTAGACCGGGACCGTCACGTAGGACACGAACAGGCGCCTGGCCAGGACAAGAGCCTCTTCCTCGGGGCCAGGGACGGCGAAAAAGCGGCAGGCGAGCTCCTTGTCGGCCCTTCCGAACGTCCTTACGACCGTCGCGGCCCCGCTGAGCGGGAGGAAATTTGTGAAAGCGCCGTCGGCCTCGTCGGCCGCAAGCTGGAGCATCGCCGGTCGAAGGGCAGCGACCACGATAGGGACCGGCTTGTCGGGTGGGCGCATGAGCCGGAAGCCACCGCTCGCTCGTTGGCCGGCAAGGACGAGCTGAAGATAGGCCACCGTCGAGCGCATCCTCGCCAGCGGCTCGACGAAGGGGGTACCGTTCCAGTGCTCGACGATCACTTGGGATGAGGTCCCAAGGCCCAGGACGAACCTTCCCCCGCTCAGGTCGGCCATGGCTGCGGCCGTCTGCGCGAGCAGTGCCGGCCCCCGCGTGAACACATTGACGACGCCGCTCACCAGCCTCAGGCGCTCGCTGTGCTGTGCTGCAACTACCAAGGGCGTGATGCCGTCGAAGTTCACTGATTCCTCCGACCAAACGCTGTCGTACCCAGCCTGTTCCACATGGCGCACGAGCGCGGGCAGCTCCCGCAGGGAGACCGACTGGAACGGTATGGTCAGAGCGAGGCGCACCAGGGCCTACTGTATGGGCCTGTGTTCCCGCGAACCGCCCTTGTCACCGGCGGGGCGTCGGGCATCGGTGCGGCCGTGGCCCGCATGCTCGAGCGCGAGGGGGCTCGGGTCCGTGTCCTGGACCTCGTTTACGGCTTTGACGTGGCCCAGCCTGCCGCCTGGGACGAGGTGCCTCCCGCAGAGCTGGCTTGTCTCAACGCGGGCGTGGCTACCGGCGAAGGTCGCCTGACGGCGCTTTCGGACAGCGCGTACCGCCGGGTCATGAGCGCCAATATCGACGGCGTGGTGCTCGGCACCCGCCACCTTGCGCGCGTGATGGCGCCGGGCGGCGCCATAGTGGTCACGGCCTCGCTCGCTGGCCTGGCGGAGCTGCCTAGCGACCCGATCTACGCCCTGACCAAACACGCCCTCATCGGGTTCGTCAGGAGCGTAGCGCCACAGCTCGAAGAGCGCGGCATCCGGATCTCCGCCGTCGCTCCAGGTATCGTCGAGACGCCCTTGATCGGGGCCACCAGGCACCTGTTCGAGGAAGCTGGTTTCCCTCTCCTGGCCCCGGACGAGGTCGCCCGCGCGCTGCTCTTGGCGGCACGCCACGCGAGCCCCGGAGAGGTGTGGGTCGTGCAACCCGGCCGGCAACCAGGACCGTTCCGCTTCTCCAACGTGCCCGGTGCCCGCCGACCCGACGGCACGAGAGCCGGCCGCCCACCGCTGCACTGACCCCGGCGGCACCCTTATGCGCCCGGCCACCGCTCGCCGGCTGCGAACGCCTTCAGGATGCGCCGGCTCACCACCATACGGTGCACCTCGTCGGGGCCGTCGTAGATGTGGGCCCCCCGAGCCATCGCCCACATCTGCCCGAGCGGTGACCGGTCGGTGAGGCCCAGGCCACCGTGCACCTGCACGGCGCGGTCGAGCACGTTGGAGAGCGCCGCTGCGGCGTAGAACTTGAGCATCGAAATCTCGACGCGGGCCTCCGAACCTTCGTCGACCCTGCGGGCGGCATCGTAGGTCATGAGGCGGCAGGCGTGTATTTCGGCAGCGGAATCGGCGACCCAGTTCTGGACCGTCTGCTTGTCGGCCAGCGGGCCGCCGAACGCCTCGCGCTCCAGGGCGCGGCTGCACATCAGCTCGAAGGCGCGCTGCATCTGGCCGAGCCAGCGCATGACGTGGTGTATGCGGCCCGGGCCGAGCCGTTTCTGGGCGATCCGAAAGCCCTCGCCACGCGCGCCGAGGAGGTTTGCCTTCGGGACGCGGACGTCGTCGTAGCGCACCTCGCAGTGGGTGGACCACCCGCGGCCGCGGTGGCCCAGGATGGGCACTGCCTCTATGGCGATCCCCGGGGCGTCGGCCGGCACGACGATCTGGCTCATCCGCTGGTGTGGAGGCGCCTCCCTGTCGGTGACTGCCATTACGATCCCGAAGGCGGCCCCCTCGGCTCCCGTGGAGAACCACTTGCGCCCATTTATCACCCACTCATCCCCGACGAGTTCGGCAGTCGTGCGGAGCCCGGTTGGATCTGCACCAGAAACATCGGGCTCGGTCATGGAGAAAAACGACCGCGCTTCGCCTTCCACGAGCGGGGTGAGCCAGCGCCTCTTCTGCTCGTCGCTGCCGAACTGGTGCAGGATCTCACCGTTGCCCGCGTCCGGCGCTTGGCAGTTGAAGACGAGCTGCGCCCAAACCACCCGCCCGATCTGCTCGTTGAGGTGGGCATAGGTGAGGAACCCCTGACCGGTCCCGCCCGCTTCGGGTGGCAAATGTGGTGCCCACAGGCCTGCTTTTTTGGCCCGCGCCCGCAGCTCGACCATAAGCTCGTCAGCGTCGTCGTCTTCTCGCGACAAGCGTTCTTCGTTGGGGTAGACGTGCTCCTCCATGAAGGCGCGGTACTGCGCTTGCAAGGCGTGGCGATCTGTGGGGCCACTCGCGGCAGAGGCTTGGGCCATGCCACTACGATCTCACACCGGTGCGCGCCCGCGAGCTTTTCGACCTCACAGGCAGGACAGTTATCGTCACTGGGGGAGGCAGCGGCATCGGCCGTCAGATGG
>DATJST010000572.1:0-11612 GCA_035503975.1 Acidimicrobiales bacterium
CGACGATGCTGTGCTGCACGGCGACGCTGGTGGTGGCGGCGTACTGGTTGATGAGGGCGTCGGTGGCGGAGCTGGAGTAGCGCTCCCAGTCGCTCGCCGCCGACTGGCCGATCGCCGCCGAGTTGGGCGAGTACAGCCACTGGCGCATCTCGTAGTAGGGCCCTGGGCCACCGACGTCCCAGTTGTAGGCCAAGTCGAAGTGCCCTTCGTCCACGTCGGACAGGAAAGTCGTGTCGGACAGGTTGTCCGGCGTGACCTGTATGCCCACCGCCTTGAGGTTGGCTTGGACCACGTTGACCGCAGCCACCCAGTCCGAGAAGCCACCGTTGTTGACGATATTGAACGACAGTTCCTTGCCGTCCTTGGCAAAAATGCCGTTGCTGCCCCGCTTGAAGCCGGCGGCCTCCAGGATGGAGATGGCCTTTTGCGGGTTGTAGGCGTAAGCGTTGCCGTACTTGGCGGCGGCGGAGCTGTCGTACCAGCCAGTGAACGTCGGTAGCACGATACCGGTCTGGTTGGATGCCGGCTCGTAGCCGTACTCGCCGATCCGCGAGACCTGTGCACGGTTTATGGCGTAGCTGATGGCCTCGCGAACAGCGAGGTTGGCCAGCAGCGGGTTGGTCAGGTTGGGGTAGATGCTTACGTTGAACAAGGGCTCGAACCAGTAGTGGTAGTACTTCGGGCTGGCCGAGATGTAGAACCGCTGGATGTTCGGGATAAATTGCGAGCCCCATTGGTCTGTCCCGTCTTTCAGGTCGGCATTGGCCGCATTGTTGGACAGGTACGACGGGAAGTTCACGGTCTGGATATGGGGCAGCCCAGGCTGCCAGTAGTGGTCGTTCTTGGTGTACTGGATATTTGCGCCGCTGCAGCTGCTCATGAGGTAGCCGCCAGTGCCCACCGGATGGGGGTCGAGGAAGGTGACAGGGTCCTTGATAGAGGACCAGAGGTGCTCGGGCACGATCGGAGTCTGGTCGGCGATGTAGTAGAAATAGGGCACAGCCGCTGTCTTGAACGTGAACACGACCTGGTCGGAGCCGGCCAAGGCCACCTTGCTCAGCACGGACCAGTCGGCGTTGAGGTCCAGGCTCGGGAACTTCTTCAGCAGGTCAAAGGTGAACAGGACATCCTGGGCGCTGAACGGCTGGCCATCGCTCCAGCTAACCCCTTTGCGGATAGTGAAACTGAGCGTCTTGTTGCCGTTGCTCCATGCCCAGGAGGTGGCCAACCACGGCGTGGCTGATCCATTTTTCAGGTTGTCGACAAACACGAGCTCTTCGTAGACGGGACCGAACGAGTCGAACTCGTCCGAGGCGTTGAACGGGTTGAACTGGCAGTTCCAGGTAACGCCGTACTCATCTGAGATATTGACGACGCTTGCGGCCGCGTCAGCGGCCCGGCTGGGTGCCGCAGTGGCGGTACCGGTAATGGTGCCCGTAGCGGTCATGGTGCTGACCGCGATGGCGGTGCCGATCACCGTGAACCGTCGTGCCCAATGCGCACTGGTCACTTTGGTCCTCTCTCTCTTCGTCGGGGCGATCGCGTGGCCTGCACCTGCGCAGGATCCCGGCTGGGCCCCGAGGTCGGGCCACTTGGCCTAGACCAGTGATGCTTGCACAGCTGCTGGCCAGTGTCAACGACGGTTAGTCTCGTAAGGTAATGGCTCGGCCACTGGATCCGGGACTTGCCGGCCTGCGCCCATATCGCGACGCCGATTGGGACGCCATTTACGACATCTGCTTGCGCACTGGCGACGACGGGGTCGACGCGAGCGACCAGTACCAAGACCCGACGTTGCTCGGGGACGTCTACGCCGGGCCCTACCTTTTTCTGGAGCCCGACCTGGCGTTTGTCCTCGACCCGGCGGGCGCCGGCCCGGTTGGTTACGTGCTCGGGACCTCGGACACGCGGCGCTTCGTCGCTGAGTACGGGGCACGTTGGGTGCCCGTACGGTCCCGGTCACAGCCTCCGGCGCAGCCGGCGACGCCTGACGACGAGCTGTTGGTGACTTACCACCGCCCCGAGCGCATGTTGGGGCCGGCCGCCGACCTGTACCCGGCCCACCTTCACATCGACATCCTGCCGGCCTACCAAGGGCATGGGGGAGGGCGCCGGCTGGTCGAGGCTTTTTGCGCCGCAGCGGCCCGGGCCGGCGCACCCGGCGTCCATGTTGGCGTGAGCCCCACCAATACCAAGGCACATGGGTTTTATGAGCGCGTGGGCTTCCGCCGCTTGGCCGTGGACGAGGGCTCGGCCACCCTCTTCTTCGGTCGTCCGACGACCCTGTAATGGGGCCGCGAGCCTGGGTAGCCACAGGCACGGCACGGCCCACGGGCGGCGAGCGCTGACAAGTTACGCACGGCGGCGCTAATTGTTCAGGTACGCAAGGTCCTTGCCGTGCTTGTCGCGGTACTCGCTGATGAGCTCCCGGGCCGCCCTGATGCCGGGCACGAGAGGGTGCAGGGCGAGCGCAACCGCTGCCAGGCCGGCATCGCCCTGTACGGCGGCGTCCACCAGCGCTCGCTCGTACTGCTTGACCTGGCTGACGAGAGCCCGGGCCGACGGGGGCAGGTGGCATCCGGCCGAGGGGTGGATGCCTGTCGCGTCCACCTGAGCCGGCAGTTCGACCACGTCGTCGGCCTCCAAGAAGGGCAGGCTCGTCCCATTGCGGGTGTTGACGATCACCCGGTCGGGGCTCTGCGACCTGAGCCCTGCGATCACGCGCAGCGCCACGCCCTCGTACCCGCCGATCCCGGCCTGGTCGACGGGCTCGGCGCCTCGCGCCGCCCGTTCGGAGCGGGCGTCCGCTTGGTGGCTTTCACCCTCAGTGTCGGTGCGCATATAGGTGTCGTGGCGGATACCGAGCAGGCGCGAGTACTCCGACCACGCCTCGTCCACGCCTCCTCTGGCGAAAGCGCGGCCGATCGCGGCGAACATTTCCTCGTTGAGCCGCACGATATCTTGGCCGCGACTGGTCCCGGCGCGACGGACCTGGTCCACATAGCGCCAAGAGTCGTAGTAGTAAAACAAGTACTCGGTAGGCACGGCGCCAACCCGGCGCACCAGCGCGGGGTCGAAGGGAGCAAAGCTGCGGTCGAACCTTTGCAGCTCTTCGTAGCGCTCGAGGATCTCGGCCATCTTTTCCTCGCCGTCGAGCCTGAACGAGCAGACCCACCCGAGGTGGTTGAGCCCGCCGTAATCGAACGACGCGCTGTGGTGCTCTGTCCCCACGGGCCCGGTACCGGGCTCTTCGGCGCCGAAGAAGGCCGCCAGGCGCCGCACTGTACCGCCCGGGGTGTCGCACACCCCGACCACGGGCACCTCGCCATGCAGGGATAAGGCCTGGGTTATGAGCCCCGCCGGGTTGGTGAAATTTATGAGCACGGCGCCGGGGGCGCAGCGGGCCAGCTGCCGGGAGTAGCCGAGCACCACGGGGATGGTCCGCAGCGCCATGGCCGCACCGCCCGCCCCCGTGGTCTCCTGGCCCACCAGTCCCCGCGCCAGTGCGACCTCTTCATCGATGACGCGGCCGCGGTCGCCACCCACACGGATGGCTGAGAACACGAAGTCGGCTCCGGTAAAGGCTTCTTCGCTGTCAGCGCTGAGGGTCACGGCCCCGGCTTGTCCCAGCCGGGCGGCCAGCTCGACTGCCAGGCGGCCGGTCGTCTCGCGCCGCTCTGGGCCCGGTTCCCAGAGGCTTATCTCGTTGAACATGCCCGGGGCGCGCAACAGCAGAGCCCGCACGAACGCCGGTGTGCGCACGCCACCCCCGCCGATCACCGCCAGCTTCATAATTGAGTGCTCAGTTGTTCTATGTTCATAGCCAGTTCCATTCTGGCGCGCCGCGGTACCGCCGCAGTTCGCCCACCGAACCGAGACGCCCGACGGTCACCGACCCAGCGGTATTACCCGCGGCGACGGCGTCGCGGAACCCGCTGCCCAGCGCCAGGGCAGCCACCAACGCGCCGGCGAACGCATCGCCTGCCCCGGTGCGGTCCACGACCACAGTGTCCTTCAAACCCTCGCTAACTTCGGCTACTTTCCCGCCCTCAACGGCGACCGCGCCGGCGGCACCCCGTTTGATCGCGAGCCGCGGGCCCCAGGTCCCGGCAACAGAGATGGCACCCGCCAGCCCGCCCGCGCCGGTCAGCTGGACCAGCTCGGTTTCGGTGGAGAGGAACACGTCCGCCAGGTGGGCGCATTCGGCCACGAGATCGGGGCTGGTCTCGACCTGCTCGAAACTGGTGTCCACGGCGACCCGAGACCCGAGCGCCCTGGCCTGGTGCAGCACCGGTACCATCCCCGCCGCGCCATGCAGGTAGCACCAGGCGGGACGGGCCCCCGCCAACGCTTGGGCCAAATGTTCGCAACCCCCTAGCGTGCCTGGTGGGCGGGGCGGCAGGTGAGTGATAAAGCCACGGTCGTCGTCGAAGTTCAGCACAACGGTGACCCCAGCGGCCCGACCGGGCGCGCGCTGGCATCTCGACAGGTCCACACCGGCCTGGAGGGTAACCTCTTCGGCGAGACGAGAACCGAGGTCGTCGCCCAGGGTAGTGGTCAGCGCTACGCTCGCACCGAGGTCGCGAGCCGCCAGGGCCGCAGTAACGACCGAACCCCCCACAGAGAAGCCGAAGATCTCGTTGTATACTTCTTCTCCCGCCCGGGGCAACCGCGTACAGTCGCCGAACACGATCTCCAAGAAGACCGAGCCGAACGTCACCAGGTCCACGCCCGTTTACCGGGAAGCGACAAGGCCGGGCCGGCCTTGGGGGCCGGTGGCCGGCCCCGTCGCATCTCTTTGGGCGACGTGGCACGCGACCTGCTGGCTCGCCTCGACCTCGGCCAGTTCCGGCGTTTGCTGGAGGCATTTGGCCTCCGCCAGGGGGCAGCGGGGCGCAAAGGCGCAACCGGGCTTTGGGTTGATAACCGAGGGCGGTTCTCCCAGCTCGACGTCGGCAGAAATATCGAGCGGAGCGCGGGGGTCGGGAGCGGCCTGTAGCAACAACTTGGTGTAAGGGTGGCGGGGGCAAGAAAGCACCTGCTCGGCGGGACCTTGCTCGACGATACGACCGGCGTACATGACGAGCAGCCGGTCGGCGACGTAGCGGGCGCTGGCGATGTCGTGGGTTATGTAAAGGAACGACACCCCTTCCTCGGCCCGCAGCTGGGCCATGAGGTTGAGCAGGCCCACCCTTATAGAGACATCGAGCATGGAAACGGGTTCATCGGCGATTATGAGCCGCGGCCGCAGGGCCAATGCCTGGGCGAAACCTACCCGCTGGCGTTGGCCGCCGCTCATTTCGTACGGGAACTTCGCCAACATCGCGGTCGCCGGCACCAGGCCGACGGCCTCCATAACGCGCTGGGCCTCCGCCTCGCGCTGGGTCGCGCCCAGGTCAGGCCGGTGCAGCTTCATGGCTCGTGTGATCCCGTGCCTGACGCGGAAAACGGGGTTTATCGAACTGAACGGGTCCTGGAGGACAATCGGGACTTTGCTCCGGTAGGCGAGCACCCGCCGCCGCCTGGCGCGCCGCGGCACCGGTGCGCCCAAGAAGACCACCTGGCCCGAGCTGGGTGGGTAGATGTTGGCCAGCATCCGGGCGATCGTGCTTTTTCCGCTGCCGCTCTCGCCGACCAGGGCGACTATTTCTTGGCTGCCGATCACGAGGTCTACGCCGCGGACAGCGTGCAGGGTACGCCGAGAGATCATCCCGCCGATGTGGAACTGTCTTTGCAGGCCGATTGTGGCCAGCAGTGGCTCTCTAGCCGTCGGCACCTGCCCTCGCGGGTCGGCCTTTGCGGGAGCGCCGGCTGCCTCGAGCGCGCGCGCGAGCTCGGGCGCCGCCCCGTCCGGGGCCCCGCTTGGCGCCGCGGCTGGGGCCGCGGGTGGGACCGCAGCCGTAGCAGGGACCGCAGCTGGCGCCGTAGTTGGGACCGCAGCTCGGGCCGGCGCAGGCACGAACACGCCCGGTAGCTCGGCGCCCGCTCCGGCTTCGTAACGCAGGCAGCGCACGCTGGCCTCGCCACGGTGCAACAGGGTGGGCGACCGGAGGGCGCAGTCGTCGTCTCGCCAAGCACAACGCGGGTGGAAGCGGCAGCCGCTCGGGGGCGCGGCCAGGTCCGGGGGGTTGCCGGGGATCCCGGTCAACAGCACCTTGGGACCACGGATGGACGGGAACGCGTCCAGCAGGCCCTGTGTGTAGGGGTGGCGAGGTGACCCGAACAGCTCGCCCGTGCGCCCGATTTCGGCAACTTGGCCTGCGTACATGACCATCAACCGCTCGGCAAAGTGGCTTACCAGGGACATGTCGTGGGTCACGAAAACAACTGCGAAGCCGAGCGCCCGCTGCAGCTGTTTGACCTGGACCATGAGCGAGCGCTGTGCCACGACGTCCAAAGCCGAGGTGGGCTCGTCCATAATGACCAGGTCCGGCGTGAACAGAAGGGCCATGGCGATCATGGCCCGCTGGCGCATCCCGCCCGAAAGTTGGTGAGGGTAACTATTGAGGTGGACGGGGTCGATGGAGACCAACCTGAGCACCTCACGAGAGCGTTTGGTGACCTCATCGCTGGTCATTTCGGTATGTGCACGGCAGACGTCGCTCATTTGCTGGCCGATGGTCATGACCGGGTTCAGCGCGTTCATCGCGCTCTGCATGACGACCGAGAGATCCTGCCAACGTACAAAGCGCAGTTGTTTTTCGGTCAGGTCCACCATGTTGTGGCCCTTGAAGTCGACCGAGCCGCCGGTGATGAGCGCCGGGGGGTTGAGCAGGCGGGCCAGCGCGAACAACAGTGTCGATTTACCGCAGCCACTCTCGCCCACGATGGCCAGGAACTCGCCTCGGGCGAGGTCGAGGTCCACGCCGTCGACCGCTTGCACCAAGCCGTCGTCGGTGGCGTACGCCACAGAGAGGCCGCGCACGCGCAGCAGCGCCGGCTCAGTCCCGCTGCCGTTGGGCGCAGCGCCATTTGCGGGCAGGACGGCTGGTGCTGGCGGAGAGGATGGCGGAGCCGCCGCTGCCGCAGGACCTGCCGCGTCCGGGCTGGCGGTCGGCGTGAGGCGGCGGGCACGCTGCGCTCGTGCTCTCACGGGCCGCAGGGCCGGGTTGGAGATTTCGTCGAAAGCGTAGTTCAAAAGGGCCAAAGCCGCGCCGAGCAGGGCGATGCACACTCCGGGCATCAGCGCCCACAGCGGCATCCCAGCAGTCAGGGCCTCTTGGTTTTCCGCCCAGTAGAGCATGGTGCCCCAGCTCTGCAGGTTGGGGTCACCCAGGCCCACGAACTGGAGACCGGCCGCGGTGAGGACCGCGTAGACCGCAGTTCCGAGGAAGCTGGCCACGATCAGCGAGGTCATCGTCGGGAGGGCTTCTACAACGATGATGTAGAGACGGCGCTCGCCCCGCGCTCGGGCGGCCTCCAAGAAGTCACGGTTGCGCAGCGACAGCATTTGGGAGCGCAACTGCCGCGCCCCGTAGGACCATCCGAGCGCGCCCAGGACCACGATCATCACCAAGGTGCCTGCGGTGTGCAGGTAGGCGGCGATGACGATTATCAGCGGGAAGATCGGGATCACCAAGAGCACGTCGGTGAGCAGCGAAAGCGCCCCGTCCCAGACGCCGCGTAGGTACGCCGCGGACACTCCCACGATGACCGAGATGGCGGTGGACAAGGCACCCACGGCCAAGGCGATGATGAGGGACTGGCGGGCGCCCCAGATCAGCTGCGAGAAGACGTCTTGGCCGTACGAGGTGGTACCCAACCAGTGCGCCGCGGACGGTCCGAGCGCGGGGCTGAACTCCATCGCCTGGCCGTTGTACGGCGCGAGCTCGCCCGGGAATATGGCCAGGAGCAAGAAGAAGCCGAGCAGCAGCACCCCGGCCGTGGCTTTGCGGTTGTGGGCGACTGCCCGCCAGAGGCGGTTCGAGCGCCGGCTCGGGACCACCCCGGCGCCGTCTTCGCCCGTCGCGCCTGGCGTGCCGGGCGCACCCGGAGATGCGGCCGCGGCGGTCAGGGTGGTCACCTCAGCGCAGCTCCCGGGTGCGTGGGTCGAAGATGGCGGTGACCACGTCCGACGCCAAAATAGCGAGCAGCACGGCGACGGTTATGAGCAGGAACAACGCTTGCATCAGGGCGTAATCCTCAGAGGAGACGGCATCGAGGAGCATCCAGCCGACTCCTTGGTAGTTGAAGACGTACTCGACCAAGATGGCGCCGCTCACGACAAAACCGAGCGACATGGCGAAGCCTGTCAGGTTGGGGAGGATCGCGTTACGGCCCGCGTAGTTCCACATCACCGCCCACGACGGCAGGCCCTTGGCGCGGGCCATGCGCACGTAGTCCTCGGCCAGCACGGTGATCACCGTGTTCCTCATGGTGAGGATCCAGCCTCCGATGGCGGTGACGAGCAAGGTGCAGGCCGGCAGGATCGAATGCTCGAGCATGTCGCCAATAAAGTGCCAGTCCAGCCCTATCTGGTCGCTCTGGCTGTAGCTCCCAGTCGGCGGCAGCCAGCCGAGCTTGTCGGCGAACAGCCAGATGGCCACCAGGCCTACCCAGAAGTAGGGGAATGCGGAAGTCACCACGAACACGGGCGGTAGGACGCTGTCGAGGCGCGACCCGCGGCGCCAGCCGGACACGAGGCCGATGAAGGTGCCGACGACAAAGGCCAGCACCGTTGTCACCCCTACCAGTCCCAACGTCCAGGGCAGCGCTTGCAGCACCTCGTAGCTGACCGAGCGCATCTGGAACACGATCGAGTCGCCGAAGTTGCCGGTGAAGACGTCGCGCACGTACTGGAAATAGGCAGAAATCAGGCTTTGGTGCGTATTGACCCCGAACGCGATCTCGAGAGCGTGCAACGCTTGGCCGCCGACATGGCCCTTGTACTGGCCCATGATGGCCAACGCCGGGTTGCCCGGCATGAGGCGCGGGAGCAGGAAGTTGAGCGTAAGCGCGGCCCACAGCGTCACCAGGAAGAAACCCAATCGCCGTAGGACGAACCTCACTCCCGCGCCTCCTTAGCGCAATATACGGGGTTTGGCCGGCCCTGTGGGGGTCAGCTGGTCGGGTACAGGTGCAGGAGCATCACCCCGACATCGGGGGTGATGTATATGGCGGGCTGGGCGTAGGCATCGGTGGGCGTGGCCCAGCCAGCGATGTGGGCCGTGTCGTACTGGTACCAATCGACCTCTTCGACCACGGGGACCACCGGTACCTGTGACAGCATGACCTTCTCGAGGGCGTTGGTGATGGCGTGCTGGCTGGCCAAGCTGGTCGTGCCCGCGTACTGGTCGATCAGGCTGTCAGTGGCGGCGTTGGAATAGCGCTCATAGTTGGTGGACGCCGCTTGGCCGACGGGGGCGGTGTTGTGCGAGTAGAGGATCTGGCGCATCTCGTAGTAGGGGCTGGGGCCGCCCGTTTCGTCGCCGTACGCGATCTGGAACTGGCCGTCGTAGAGCCTCGTGAAGTAAGTCGTCTCGGACAGGTTCTCCGGGGTGACCTGAATGCCCACGGCCTTCAGTTCTTGCTGGATGACGAGCATGTCCGCCACCCAGTCAGAAAAGCCACCGACGTTGATGACCGAGAACGACAGTTTCTCGTCCCCCTTCTGCATGACGCCCCCGACCTCTTTGAAGCCGGCTTTCGCCAGCACGGACATGGCCTTGGCGGGGCTGTAGCTGTAGCCGTACTGGTTGGCCAAGCCTTGGTCCAGCCAGGCGGAAAAGGTCGGGGTGGCGATATCGGTCTGGTTGCCAGCCGGTTCGTAGCCGCTCTCACCGATCTTGGACACCAGTGGCCGGTTGATGGCGTAGGCGATGGCTTCCCGCACCGCCACGTTCTGTAGCACTTTGTTGGTCAGGTTGGGGAACAGGGACACGCTCGCAATGGGTGGGAACCAGTCGTGATAGTCACGGCTCTTGGACAGGTAGCTCGCCTGGATGTTGGGCACGTACTGGCTGCCCCACTGCGCCGTGCCATTTGAGAGCTCCTGGTTGGCCGGGTCGTTGGACGTGAACGACGGGTAGTCCACCGTCTGGATCCGCGGGAGACCTTTTTGCCAGTAGAGGGGGTTGCGCTGGTAAACGATGTTCTCGGGCGTGCACTTCTGCATTACGTAGGGGCCCGTGCCCACCGGGTTGGTGTCGATGTAGTTGACCGGGTTGGCGATCTTGGCCCATATGTGCTCGGGCACGATCGGCACTTGGTCGGCGATGTAATAGAAGTAGGGGGTTGCGACCGTCTTGAAGTTGAACACGACGCCGTCGGTCCCGTCCGGGGCCACGCTCGACAGGACCGACCACACCGAAGTGAGGTCGAGCGCAGGGTACTTCTTGAGCAGGTCGAAGGTAAACAGCACGTCCTTCGCGCTGAAAGGTTGGCCATCGGACCACTTGACGCCCTGGCGGATGGTGAACGTCAGCGTCTTACCGCTGTTGGACCATTTGTAAGCCGTGGCGAGCCAGGGCGTCGCCTTGCCGCTCTCCAGGGAGTCGACGAAAACGAGCTCCTCGTAGACCTCGCCGAAGGACAGCCCGTCGGCATTGACCGCGGAGCTGAAGGGGTTGAAGCCGCACGGCCACGTCTCACCGCTCTCGTTGTCCATGACGAGGGTTACTGGCGAGGTGGCGGCGGCGTGGGTGGTGCTGGCGGCGGCCGCCGTAACCGGGGTGGCGACGCCGGCGGTCATGGCCGCGACGCCAGCTGCGGCGCTCAATAATGTGATGATCCGGCTGGGTGTTCGCATTTTTGTCCTCCTCTATGTCAGTAGGTTGTTCGGGCTAGAACGAGACGCCGTCCTGTCCATACTGTTCGCCTGGTCGATAGCGAGTGTTGTCGCCCCTATGAGGGCGGCGTCCAACGGGTAGGCCGCCAGGACCAGCTCGGGCGGGTAGGGGACATGAGCGTCCAATGCCCGCCGTAGAGGCGATTCGAGCCGCGACCACGAGCGGGTCATGCCTCCGCCGACCGCCACCCGGGCCGGGTCGACGGCGATGCACAAGTTCACCAGGTGGTAGCAGAGCTCCCGCACGAAACCTGACAGCAAGGACGCCAGGGAGGCGTCGCTGTCCGCGCCGGCGAAGACGTCGGCCGCGCTGAGGGCTCTCCCCATGGCCCGGGTGCCCGCAGAAGCCAAGGCCATGCCGCTCACGACGTCCTCGAGGCGCGCCTCGTCGTCTGGGGCGGCATCGATGTGGCCTGTCGGGCCCTGTTGGCGCAGGTTGTAGCCGATCTCGCCCGCCGCCCCGTGGGCGCCGTGCACCACCCGGCCCCGGCTCACGATGGCGGCCGCCAGGCCGGTACCCAGGTTGAGGTAGATAGCGGGTTCGGCTCCAGCCAATGCCCCTGTCCGTGATTCGGCCGCGGCTGCCGCCTTTACATCGGTCTGCACCACCACCCTTGGGCAGTCGAACGCCGCCACGAGCGCGTCGTGCAGCGCGAGGTGCTCCCAACCGGGGATAGCGGGAGCAAGCTCTATGCCGCTCGCGGTCGGGATCCCAAAGGTGGCTGCGCCGACGGCCACCAGTTCGGTGGCCCCGACTGTGGCGAGGGCGGACCGGCCCAGTGCGATGGCTTGTGCGAGGTTCCAGGAAGCGCCACGGTGAGGAGCG
>DATJST010000573.1:0-4265 GCA_035503975.1 Acidimicrobiales bacterium
CGTGCGCGACTCGATACCGGCGCCCTCGTCCAGCGCCTTGGCCGCCTGGCCCGACACCGCCGTTCCGAGGACCGTGTAACCCGCGGCTTCGAAACCGGCCCGCACCGCCGACAATGTGCTGGTCTTGCCCGAACCGGCCACTCCCAACAAGAAGTCAGCCGAGTGGCCGGAGGTCAGCAGGCCCATGGCCACTTCGGCTTGCCTGTCCGTCAGGCCAAAACCACGCTGCTGCTCGGTCCGCGCTACGGCGAGGAGGGCCGCCTCACAGCTGACCGCCGCCCCGGGGCGCTCGGCCAGGGACTCGGCGAGTTCGGCGATGTGCCGCTCGTCTTCGAGCACGCAAGCCGCCGACCACACCGGCTCCCGAGCGCCCCTAACCAGAGGCAGCGCGATGGCGTGCTCATGGCCGAGGACCTTGTCGACCGCCTCGTCCAAGAAAGAGACGGGCAGGCCGTGCAGGTGCGGAGCGACGGCGACGATGGCGTCGTCCCGGGTGAAGGTCTTCTCCGACGCCAGCCGGCCGCCGGGCGCCAGGAGCTCGGGCACGACGGCGTCCACGATCGCCGGGCTCGGCACTTCGTAAGCGAGTCCCGCCCGCTCGACCGAGCGCCACAGTTCGGCCGGGGGATAGCCGGCGCGGGCCAGGTCAGCCCGCCAGCGCGGCACCAAGTCACCAACCGGCTCATATACCTTGCGGTCCCGCGTTGCCCGGGCCGCCACCGAACGGGCCTGGTAGGAAGCGTCCGGGCCGACGGCGTCGTCGATCTGGGCCGAGCGGCTGGCGTGCACCTCCCACGCCTCCCGGGGGATGCCGGCGATGGCCCAACCGCCCAGGCGACCCGACGGCCCCGGGTCGGCTTCAATCCCATAGCCCAGTTCGATCGCCTTGGCTGCCGCCGCCATGCGCCCGACGGCGGTAGCGGCGTGCAGGTGGTCGCGCACTATGCCGGTATCGAGCGCCTTCCACCCGCCATGCTCGTCAGCCATGTGCACGACGTTGGCCACCAGGACATGTTCTCTTAACTACTTAAAGACCAGGCTGCGCCCTCTTGCTCGGTTTCATTTCCCAGCAGCGACGTTCCGATCAACGCGATCAGTACGTCGGTGGAGTTGGCCAAGCTTGTCCTCGGCACCGGCCAAGCTGACTTCGAGCCCCTCGACTTCACCTAGCCATCCCTCGTACTTGGCTTCTGAGATCCGGGCGATGAGGTTGTCGCGGAGCTCCTCGAGCCGCCCATGTTGGGCAGGGTCAGGCCATAAAAGAGCGCAACGCACGCAAGCGTGCTCGTGGATGCACGGCGTCCCGAAGGCCCGCCCGCATGTGCCGATGGAGACCTTGCGCCTCTCGAAGTGGCCGAAAAAGGCTTGCCACTCCTCCTCTGTGGGGGTTCGGTATTCCTCGCTCGGGCGGAGTGCGCGGCGGCGGGCCAGGAACGCTAGGTGTGCCTGGAGCGCCTCTTCGGGGTAGACGGCCTTGTAGCCCATGGTGGTGCTCAGGTTGTGGTGGCCGGCGATCGCCTGGGCGATGTGCGGGGGCAGGCCGTTCATGACGGCTTCGGTGATGAACATCCGCCGGAAATCGTGAGGGCTGCAGTGCAGTGGCTTGCCGTCTGCCCCCACGAGCCCGGTGCGCGCTAGTGCTTCGTTGATGAGGTCGTTTATAGAGCTGACCGTGAACTCCCGGTTCTCGGACCGCACTCGGTGCTGGAACAACAAAGGTGACGGTGCCAGCCAAACATGCTCGTGGTAGTCCCAGGCGCGCACCAGGGGGACCGCCCCGTCTTCTCCCCGGACTCCGGCCGATAACTTCGCTCAGGACGTCTGCGAGCTCCGGGCTCACGACCAGCAGCCTCTCGGCGTCGGTCTTGGAAGGGGCGACCTGCAGTAGCGGGACGAGTTCGCCGGTTGTGGGCAGGCTGTACTTGACCAAGCTGTGGTGGCTCAGCTCGAGCAGCTCCTCGACCCGAAGGCCGGTGAAACGGAGGACCTCTATGACCGCCCATGCCCAAAAGGCGTGCTCCTCCTCACGGTTGAGCAGCCGCCGCCTGCTGCCGGCAGGGCCCTCGGCCCAGACATTGCCCTCGCTGGTGCGCCCTCTCACCATGGCCACACGCACGAGGGCCTCGCCTGCGGCTTCGAACTGCTCGCCTGGGGGCACCTCGCGCCCTGCAGCCAACAAGACCGCGGCGTCCCTGCGCCACTGGTGAGCGGCCCGCAGGAGCTGTGGCAGGACCGGCAGGCGTTCACGGGTCCTCGCGTCCATGCGCGCCTTGCGTTGGCGGAGGAACTTGCGACGGCTCAGCTCGTGCCGCCGCACCGGGCAGGGCGCGGCCCAAGGTCCCCAACGGCCCGGGTCGTCTTGGGCCCACTCGGCCAGGTCGAGGTAAAAGGCCCGCACGGTGGAGAGCACATCGAAGTAGCCCAAGCGCTCGGCACTCACCTCGACGGCATCACCATGGCCCGTTCGGGTGATGACTTTCTTCGTCCGCACGCGCGCTTTCCATGCGCTGGCAACCTCGGGGCCCAACCGCAGGCTGTCGATGCCGGGGTGGTGGGCTTCGAGGTCGGCCCAAAAGCACCTAACCAGCGCGAAACTAAGCGAGCCGAGGGTCCCGTAGTCGACCGAGGGCTGGCGCTCTTTCAGGTAGCCGACAAGGAGGTCACGCACGGGCCGGCACACGACTGGGTAACGGTCGACTAGCTCTTCGGCGCTTAGCTGGCCGATGTTGCGCAGCTCTCTCAGGCTTGGCACCCCCGGGCCGAGGACACCCATGTCCCGTAGCACTTTGAACGTCGCATGGCGAGAGTGCCAATCGGTCCGGCAACGATCTTCGGTGCCGAACAGCTCCATGACGTCGCCGACGGTGATGTCGGCTAGCTTGCCGCCCTTGGCGGTGACGACGACAGTGCAACGGAACACAGTGTGGGCCTCGGCGAGAGCGCTGATGCCCGGATCTTGCTCACAGGCCAAGTGCAGCTTGCCAAAACCCTCGCTGTCGCGGGCGCGCACCATGTCGAGGGCGAACTTGCGGTTCTTGCCACCGGTCAGTAACCACGACACCGACGGGCGCAGTACGTCCGCGCCGACTAGCACCATCAAACAAGCAGCTATGTGGCGAAGGCGGTCCCCGGTGAGCATGCCCCGGCTCTCGAGCCATGCTGCCAGGCCGGCCGCCCAGCCCTCGCCGTCACCGTCCGCCCCGCTCGACATCCACCGTTCCTGCCATGTCCCGCCCTCCTGCCCGGCCAACCAGTCGAGCAGTAAGGGCAGGCCGCGTCGGTTGCTCTCCAGGCGCGACAAGCCAAAGCCGAAGCGAGGCGAGCTCGCCAGCTCCAGCACCTGGCCCCGGTCGTAGCCGGTCTGTGGCCAGCCACGGGGCGTCGGGCGGGGCGGGAACCGTTCGGCCAGAGCGTCAAAGGCGAGCACGCGCTCGGGCACCGGAGCCGGCTTTTCGGGTGCCCCGCCCTTCCCGGTGAGCACCCGGCCGGCGACGAAGGCCACCGTCACCTGGTGGCCCTCCCGAACAGCACGTCCAAGGCCTCCTGGCGGTAACCAGGGGCGGGGGGCGGGCAGGCGCGCTGGGCAGCCTGGCGGACCTGGTCGGCGTGGTGGGCGAGCACCCGGCGGACGACCTCTTCCTTGCGCGGGGTCAAGTAAATCTGGGTGGTCGCCAGCTGGGCATGGCCGAGCACCCACTGCACGTCGGTCAAGGGCAGGGCTGGGTCCTCGGCCATGCGGTAGGCGGCGGTGTGGCGGAGCGCGTGTAGCGTCGCCGAGGTGCCTGCAAGACGGTTGGCCCGCTCGAACATGCGGTGCGCGGCCTGGTAGTTGAGCGGGCGGAACGGCCGGCGCAGCGTCCACCACATCGGCTGGCGGCGCCCTTTGGGCACGAGGCCCTCCATCTCTACCTGGTAGAGCCGCAGCCACACGAACGCGTCCACCGACGCCGGCAGCTCTTGGGCCTGGCGGCTGCCCTTGCGGGTAACGGTGACCAACTGGCGGCCGGGGTCGACGCCGCCCTGGGCAGCCGATAACAGCTCTGAGGCCCTCGCCCCCGTCGAGACGTAGAAGGCGACCAGCGCCCGGTCGCGATTGGAAGGCAGCTGGGCGAAGATCTCGTTGAAAACTTCATCGGGGACCGCCCGGGGCACCCGTGCCGGGGCCCTCGGCCGGTAGAGGCCGGACCGCGCGCCCCGGTAGGGCTCCATCGGGTTGTGGTGGGCGCTCGCCCGTCCTCCTCGGCGGGAACGGTCGAGGGGGAAAG
>DATJST010000574.1:0-2128 GCA_035503975.1 Acidimicrobiales bacterium
CAACACCCGTCTGAGCATCCTCTACCTGCTCGGCATCGGGTTGCTGGCCGGTTGGGGCCTGGACGACCTCACGCGTGAGCGCCCCCAGGGTCGAAGGGCCATGGCACTGTGTGGGTTCGCCCTGGCACTGCTCTTGTTCCCGGTCATCCTCGTCGCGGCCACCGGCGCCACCTCCGCCCGCTTCTTCTCGCGCGCCTTCGAGATCGCCTGGGGCTTCGCGCCCTCGCCCAGTGGCTTCCAGGCGAACTCCCTCCCCATCATCCGCCTGTCGGCCCTCATCACCTGGGTGGTCTTCGCGGGGCTGGCCGCCCTCCTCCTCTACGCTCGGGCGCGGCTCGGTCTACGGGGCACGGTCTTCGCCGTGCTCGCGGTCCTCCTCGTCGTCGCCGACCTCTTCCGTGCCGGCATGGGGTTCAATCCGGCGATCACCGATGCCGCGGCACAGCAGCCGACCACGCCGGCGATCCGGTACCTTCAGCACGAAGGCCTGGCCCGCTTCGTCGGTGTCGAGCCCTACGTGGGGATCAACCCCCTCCCGCCCGACATCGGCCTCCGCTACGGGCTCTACGACGCCCGCGGCTACGACTTCCCGGTCTCGGCGCGCTTCGGCGAGATGTGGACCCGCTACGTCGCGCCGCCGACCCCGCTCCTCCCGCTCGACACCACTACCGTGCCCTACTACAACCTGGCGACCGAGCCGGCCACTCTGCGCATCTTGTCCCTGCTGGGTGTGCGCAACATCATGCTGGAAAAGGGTCAGCCGGCGTTGCACCTTGCCGGCGTCCGGGTCGGCTACGACGGCAGCGACGCCGTGATCTACACCAACGACAATGCCCTCCCCCGGACCTGGCTCGTGTCCGCCCAGGTGGTGGTGGCCAACGACAACAAGGCCCTGACGACGATCGGGTCGGCCGGCTTCGATCCGCGACGCCAGGTGGTCACCGAGCAAGCCCTCCCCGGGTTGGCCAAGGGGGGTACACCGGCGGAGCCGGGCAGCGCGTCCATCTCGACCTACAGCGCACAACGCGTGGTGATCCACACCACCGCCCAAAAGGCGTCCGAGCTCGTTCTCTCCGACACCTGGTTCCCCGGCTGGAACGCCACGGTCGACGGCCGAGCCGTACCGATCAACCGGGTCGACTACACCCTCCGGGGCGTCGCGGTGCCCGCCGGACGACACACCGTGGTGTTCCAGTACGCGCCCAGCAGCTTCCGATCCGGAGTGTCGTTGAGCCTGATCGCCGCCCTGCTCTGGCTCCTGGCGGTCGCCGTCGCCGTCGGGCGACGCATCGGTCGCGGTCGGCGTCGGGCGCCACCCCGCCGGCGGGGAGGACACGTGAGCTCGGGAGCTCGCCGGCACCCCAAGGCAGTTGCCTCCACTGGGCCGGCTAACGTGGGGAGTCCAACGGCATCCGCAGTCAGCTGGCAAAGCAGACGATTCAGGGAGCCGCCGCCGCCGAAATGAACAACCTCGATCGCGTGGTTGGCCAGCGCAGACGGTCGGGCCAGGGCGCTGACATAACTGTGGGTCAAGGGGTCGAAGTTGCAATGAACCGTTGCGGGGGTCCATGGTGACGCTGGACTCCTTCGCTGCCGCTGCAATCCGCGACGGCATATCGCCGGGTGCGGCCAGCGAGGGATCGTTCGGGTCGATGACGGGACCGCCCCGGTCACGACGACCAACCTCCTGTATCAGAGCGGAGCGCTGATTAGTTCCCCACACTAGGAGACATTCCTCGAACAGCCATCAACAACCAATAGTCCTCAGAAGCCGAGTCCGGCCGTCCACTCCGATCTCATTGGCGAAACTCGCCCGACTGGTATCTACAGTCAAGACTGGATGCTCGAGCTCGAGCGCGACGAGGGACCACGTTCCCGAAGCGATGTAAGCGAAACGATCGGTCCCCGCGGGTCCAGCAATCACGGCCGACGCTGTGTCGTGCGACCAACGGTGACGACTGGTGCACACACATCGCTCCGGCACCGGGAGACTCGATGGGAGGAAAGAGCTCCGGTCCGATGCCCAGACGATCCAACACCTCCGTTGACCAGGAAGCGGTCGGGATGTTCCAGAGGACTCCTGTCATGACCCGTCCGCTAGTGGCCCCGAGGTCGACGGCTGCAAAGA
>DATJST010000575.1:0-5047 GCA_035503975.1 Acidimicrobiales bacterium
GGCGTTGGTCACACCACGCTGCCCATGCGTCCAGCGCCAATGTTGCGCCAGTGACGTAGTACAGGTTGGCCCCCGATACCGCCGCGGCCCGCGCCCGCGCCGCCAGTTCCCGTACGTGCTCGACATCTCCTTGGCGCCACGCCGTGATGGCGAGCTCCGTAAGAGCCATCCCGCGCCCGTTTGGGGTCCCGACCCTCTCCATGGCGGCCAGGACCTGGTTATGCACTATCCGCGCCTCGGCGAGATCCCCATACCAGGTCAGCGTGGTACCCAGGTCGAGCAGCGAGGAGAACCGTTGCGTCTCGGGGTTGTTCAAATCCCACGTTGTCCCCTCCACCGCCTCAGCGGCTTTTGCTGCCTGGCGGTGCTCTTCGACGATGCCCGCGTCGATCCGGTAGCGCCGCTCCCGAATGTGCAACAACGCAACGATCCGGTGAAAGAGCGCCACGGCCATCGCGTTACCTCTCGCGTCGACAATCAGGCGCAAGCTCGCGAGCATCGAAGAGGCGCGCTCGAACCGATTGTCGCGGGACGCGAGCGCGGGCTTGTCAAGCTGTACAGCCAGCCACACATCGACCCGTTCCTGGTCATCGTCCGGGCTATAAGGCCCGATCAGTTGCTCGGCCGCCGCGAGAGCCTCCGCGCATGCGTCCGATCGGTTGTCTTGCCACTCGATCCGGGCTAGAAGGTGCTGCAACCTGGCCGCCCGTAATACATCCTCGGCTGGCGTTCGGGCCAGCCCGTCAAGGGCGATGGCCCTCGCTTCGTCGAAGCGGTCGATCAACATGAGCACGGCGGCGAGCTTCCCGCACACAGCCGGCCCCGATACGGCCCGAGTGTGCCAGACGTCTCCCGTACCCGCACCGAACGCTGCGCCGTCCGCGTCGATCGCCGCGAGGACCTGGCGGTACAGGTCAATGGCCTCGTCGTTGGCCAACATACGGGCGGCGCGGTCACCGGCCAGCTCCAGGTAGTGGGCGGCGCGGTCAGCTTGGCCGGCAGCGGCAAAGTGGCCCCCCAACACCGCCGCCACTTCGTCCAGTCGACCCTCGGAACGCGCTTCCAGTTCCCAGGCGGCCCGGATATGGAGCTGGCGGCGCTGTGAGCGCAGCAGGCCGCCATAGGTCGCCTCCCGGATCAGCGCGTGACGGAAACGGTAAAGCGACCCCGCTGAGCCGGGAACCTCGGCCAATAGACCAGCCGACACGACCTCGGCGACCGCGTCGTCCAGCTCAGCATCCAGCTCGCTCACGACGCCGAGCCCGGAGAGCTCCATCTCCTGGCCCAGTACCGAAGCCGCCACTACGACCTCCCGAGCAGGCAAGCTCAGCCGGTCCTCACGAGACCGGATCAGCCGCTCGAGCGCCTCGGGCAAAGGCACCGTGCCATCCCGCCCGAACCGCCAACTGTCGCCATCACGGCGCAGGGCACCGGTGTCCAATAGCGACGCCACCCTCTCCTCCAGGAACAAGGGGTTGCCGTCGACACCCTCGCAGATGGCATCGAGCACTTCCTCGCTGATGATGCCGGGGACCAGGGAGCGGGCCAGTGCGCGTTCATCTGGCCTTTGCAGGGGCACGAGGTCGAGGACGCGTACCGGGCGGCCGGTACCCTCGCCCAGTGCGGCTTCCAGGTCGCCGATCCCCGGGTCGGGCTCTGGTCGCCGCGTCGCCAATATAAGGAGCGGGCCACTGGCGGCCAGCGAGGCGAGTTCGCCGGTGAGCCGGAGCGACGTTGGGTCGGACCAGTGCAGGTCCTCGAGCGCGAGCACCGTCGGGCCACGGGACACAAGGTTGGCCACGAGGCAGCGAACGGCCGCGAAGGTGACTTGCTGCAGCTCCGCCGGGCCCATCCGGCCCAGATGAGCCCCGCTTCGCCCTGGTGCCATTCCCATCAGGTGCGCCAATACAGGCAGGATGTCGCTGTCGTTGCCCAAAACGGCGCGCACAGCCGATCGAAGGGCGGGGCGCAGCACCGCCTCGCCGGCTTCGAGGGGTACCCCGACAAATCGGCACAGGAGCTGCTGGTAGGGCCCGTACGGAGTAGACGATGCGTACGAGGCACAGCAGCCCGCCAGCCACAGCGGCAGCCGCCCTGAGGCCGCCCCCACCCAGCCCATGAAGAACTTCCTGCACTCCCCCACAAGCCGCGTCTTGCCGATACCAGGGTCGCCGGTCAGGACGACGGCTCCCCCTGTGCCCGTCACGGCTGCCCGCACCGCATCTTTGAGTACGGCTAGCTCGGCCTTGCGCCCGACGAGCGTGGCCCCGGCCGCCAGGCGTCGTCGGCCAGCCTCGGCGTCCGATCGCGGCCGCGAGCCCACGAGGAAGCTCCCGGTCAGCGGCCCGGCACCCGAAGATACGGGGATGTCCTGGCTGGGCCCCCACTCGAAGATCTCTTCGGCGGCCGCGCGCGTGGCGGGGCCTACGAGCACCGTGCCCGGTTTGGCTGCCGCTTGCAGCGCCGCCGCGAGACCGACCACCTCGCCTACCGCCCCATAGCGCATGTGGTCCCCGTCGCCCACCGGCCCGACCACCGCGGTCCCGGACTCGACGCCGATGCGCGCAGAAAGCGCCGCGCGTGGTGCGGCCGCCCGCGTCGCATGCGAGCTGCAAGGAGCACCGCTGTCAACCCTCGGCTGGCCCACCACGGTGGCGATCCGTAAGGCAGCGCGCAGGGCTCGCTCAGGGTCATCCTCATGCGACTGCGGCGCACCAAAGAGCACAGACAAGCCGAACCCGGAGATGGACGCCACCGTCCCCCCGAACGCCTCGATCTCGCTCATCGTCTGCGCCAGCCCGGCGCTGAACAGTTCCCGCAGGTCCTCGGGATCGGCCTGACCGCCCAGTCCGGCCGGGACGAGCTCGACAAAAACGACACTTACAAGCCGGCGTTCCTCTGCCTGTCGGATCCCGGCGAGCGCGGGCCCAGCCGGCGAGCTCTTTATGGTCAGCCCCAACCCCCCGCCGTCGGCGTTGGCCCGTACTTCATCGAGCGCCGGCGAGGTCTGCAGGCCGAGGTGGGCAAGCGCGGCGCGACAGCGTTCGTAAACGGCGACCGCAGCAGGACGGCGGCCCTGGGCGACGTACAGCTGAATGAGCGCCGCCGCCGCCTCCTCGTCGGTGGGGTCTGCGTCCAGGCACGCCTGCCAGGCCTGCAGCACATCATCGGGACGTGAGCGCCCAACGCCGTGCGAGCGGTCGCGTGCCAACTCCAGGCGAGCCTCCTGGCGCAGGTACTCAACCCGCTCTCGCACCGGGGCCGCCCACTCTGCCTCAGGTTCATCTTCGAGCGGGACCCCTCGTGTCGACAGGCCCTCAACTAGAGATGCGTCTCGCTCAGGGCCCGGCGGTCTCTGCAGCGCGGCCCGTAGCGTGTCTTCGTGGGCGTCAAGGTCCACAACGAGGGCGACGGAAGGGTCGGCCCAGATCTGGTTGGGGTCGGCGCAAAGCAAGGCCGCGGCCTGAGGCCCCAGCTCCTTCAGCACCATTCGTGCCATCGATTGGGCCTTGTAGAGCGAGCGGGCGGCGGCCTCGGGCGAAAGCGACGGGAACAGCGCTTCGCACACAGACTCCCGGCTGATCCGGCGCCCCGGGCTGACCAGGACCAGCTGGCACAGGCGCCGAGCGGTCGGGCGGGGCCAGGTGCGAATGCTTCTCTCCCCCCCGGTTACAACGAAGCGCCCGAGAAGGCGGACGGTGATGACCGCCAAACCCTCAGGGCGCTCTACTGGAGAGACCACCACACTGCCTATTGTCTCAGGCACGCGCCCCGTGGGCGGCTGCGTCGAGCCACCTCTTACGACCATTTCAAAGGTAGAGGGTCAAAGGTAGAGGGCGGCGCCGCCAGCCCCCAGGCCGCTGAGACGGGATGACCACGCGTTAGGAGTTATTTGCTTTACGGCGGCAGGAGCCGCCGGGACGTTGTAAAAGGCTGAGCCGCCATAAAGAGCAAAGCCGTCGGAAATAGCGGCCCCCCCGGCCGGCAGGCCGCTGAGGCGAGATGCCCAGGCGTTAGGGGCCGCTCGGTTTTGGACAATACGGGCCCCGGACTGAAGGTGTGCTGTTTGTATTTGCTCTTGTGCCGCCGCAACTCCTGGGCTCAGCATGGCGATGGGGATGAGTACCCCGACCGCCATGCTGGCAACCTTGGCGACGATTTTCATCGGGTTCATGACGGCTCCTCTGGTCCACTGCCTTTGTCGCAGTGATAGCCATGTTGAACGAGCCGTATTCCCAAAACCTCCCCGAGGCAGGCGCGGCCCGGCCAGTCCGCCCCCGAAAAGCGGTGCGGCCGACCGGTATCACCAATGGTGTGCGAGCGGGCCGGCCCTAGGTGACCTTGCCGGGCATGACACCGTGAACCGTCGTCGCTGCCTTGACGACGGTGGCGGTGTCAGTAACCGTTTCGATCGTGCCGTACTGGTCGCTGAGCGTTACAGAAACCGTGAAGGTGCCGGTCGTTGTATAGGTGTGACTGCCGAGCACCGACGTCGAGGTCACAGTGCCGGCGCTCGGTGTCGACCCGTCACCCCAATTTATGGTCGCCGTGTACACGGGCGATGGCTGCGAGCCGGCGGTATAACCGGCGACGGGGATATTGGAGAACGGTTTGCCTTCTTTCGCTGTACCTTTACGGCCCCCCTTGAGGGTGAACGGCGTAGCTGTGGTCAGGGTGACCGAGGTAGCCCCGACCGACACGTTGTAGGCACTGGCCCCGAAGTTGAACCCGCTGAACGTCCCGCTCACCGTCGCTCCCGCAAGCACTGTGAAAACCTTCCCGAGTGCAGGGGCCCCGACTGTCGCCGCACCGAGGGTGCCTGCGAGGGTCACCGTGCCTCCGGTGATCCCGAAGCCGCCCTTGCTGGCGTCGACGGTGGGCACGAAGCTACCGGTGGAACCCTGCACCAGCGCGGAGCCACCCGACAGCGCCAGGTTGTCCCCGTCGCCCACCGCCAGAGTGCCGTCGTTGGTGGTGGTGGTCCCGCTGTCCTGGAGGCTGTCCGGCGCCTGGATGCTGATCGTGGCGCCCTTCTCGTTGGTGAGTG
>DATJST010000576.1:0-9203 GCA_035503975.1 Acidimicrobiales bacterium
CTGAGCCCCTGCCGCACCGGGTCGCCCTGGTGGGCGAAGCGACAGGCGTCCAGTGGTACGACGACTCCAAGGCCACCACGCCGGCCTCGGTCCAGGCTGCGGTGCGCGGGTTCACGTCCGTTGTGCTCATCGCCGGGGGCCGTAACAAGGGCCTCGACCTGTCGGCCCTCGCTGCGACCGCTCCGCCGGTGCGGGCCGTGGTGGCCATTGGGGAGTCCGCCGCCGAGGTGGCCGCCGCCTTCGCCGACGCCAGCCCCCCCGTCGCCACCTACCAGGCCGGGTCGATGGAAGAGGCTGTGACCGTAGCCGCGGGCGTTGCTCGGCCCGGCGACAGCGTGCTGTTGTCGCCCGGGTGCGCCAGCTTCGACTGGTACAAGTCCTACGCCGAACGGGGCGAGCACTTCACTGCCCTAGCCCAGGCCAAGCTCCAGGAGGTGCGCAGAACATGACCACGACCCTTACCCCGCCCGCGGCCGTCCCGCGGCGCGCCCAGGGTTCCCGGGGACGCCCGGGCTCGCTGGACCAGCGGGCGCGGCCTGCCCAGCCGGCACGGCGTGCCCAGGCGCGCACTGCGCCGAAGGGCGCCGGCACCGCCGTCGTGGTCGGGACGCGCTCGTCCTACCTTTTCTTTACGGCGCTGGTGGCCGTGCTCTGCGCCGCAGGCCTGGTCATGGTGCTCTCGGCGTCATCGGTAGCGAGCCTCAGCTCAATGGGCACACCCTGGTGGTTCTTCGAGCACCAGGGCATTTACCTCTGTATCGGGGCGATTGCCTTCTTCGTCGCCCAGGGCGTGCGGGTCTCGACGTGGCAGCAGTTGGCCCGGCCGCTGATGTTCCTCTCGCTGGCGGCCCTGGTCGCCGTCCTCGCCGTGGGGCGGAGCGCGGGCGGCGCCTCGCGCTGGCTGGGTGCCGGTTCGTTCCAGTTCCAGCCCTCTGAGCTGGCCAAATTGGCCCTGGTCATGTTCGCGGCGGACGTGTTGGCGCGCCGCGAAGGCAAGCGGGACTGGGTGTACCGTGCCGGCCCCGTGGTCATCGTGCTCGTGATCTTCGCGGGGCTCATCATGAAGCAGCCCGACATGGGCACCGCCGTCGTCATGTGCTGCATCGGAGCGGCCATCCTCTTCGCCGGCGGCATGCCGCTCACCCCGTTGCTCGGGCTGGGAGCAGGCGCCGCCGTCCTCGGCGCAGTGGCCGGCTCCGCAGGCTACCGGGCGGCGCGGCTCACTTCGTTCGTCGACCCTTTCGCCCACGCCAGGACCAGCGGCTACCAGTCGGCCCAGGCCCTGATCGCGCTCGGGGCCGGCCACTGGACGGGTGCGGGCCTCGGCCAAAGCCTGGCGAGCTGGGGCTACCTACCCAACCAGTACACGGACTTCATCTTCGCGGTGATCGGCCAGGAAACCGGTTTCGCGGGCAGCGTCGTCATGCTCGCCCTCTTTGCCGCCATCGGCGTGATCGGGACCCGGGTCGCCTGGCGGGCGGCGACCACGTTCGAGAGCCTGCTGGCCGCCGGGATAACCGCCTGGCTCGTTTCTCAAGCGATAATCAACATCGGGGCGGTGGCCGACGTCCTCCCTGTCACCGGGGTGCCCCTGCCGTTTGTTTCCTATGGCGGGACTTCCCTGATAATCGTGCTGTTCGCCGCTGGCCTGCTGGCCAACGTTGCCCGCCGTGCCGGCCCAGCTGGGGCGCCCTGAGTGCCAGCCAGCACCGGGACATGGGCGGTCTTCGCCGGGGGCGGGACGGGCGGCCACCTCTACCCAGGGCTGGCGGTCGCCCGTGAACTGGTCTCGCGGGGCCACGACCCGACGACATTGCACTTCGTTGGCGCCCGCCGGGGACTCGAGGCGACCACTCGCGCGCTGGAGGGTTTCCCCGCCACCCTGCTGCCCGGCCGGGGCCTGCGCCGCGACCTTTCGGCTGCCAGCCTGGCGGCCAACTCGCGGGCGCTCGCCGGCGAAGCGGCCGCGGTGGCGATGGCCATGCGGCTGTTCGCCAAGTGGCGCCCCTCCGTGGTGGTAACGCTCGGGGGGTACGCCGGGCTGCCCTGCGTCGTCGCCTCCGCCGCCTGGGGTGTCCCGCTCGTCGTGGTCAACGTGGACGCTGTGCCCGGCGCCGTCAACCGCCTGGCGTCGCGGGTGGCCGCTGCTTGCGCCGTCGGGGTGCCCGGGGTCCCGCTGCGCAAAGCCATGTTCACCGGCGTTCCCGTGCGAGCCGAGATGGCCGCCGTCGACCGTGGCGACGAGGCGCGCCGGCAGGCCAGACGGCGGTTGGGGCTGCCGCTCGAGGCCATGGTGGTCGCTGTGTCGGGGGGCTCGCTCGGGGCACTGCGCCTCAATCGCGCCACGGCCGAACTGGCCGAGCTGTGGTCGGCCCGGTCCGACGTGGCCATACGCCATGTGGTCGGCCGGCGGGACTGGGACGAGTTCGAGGCCCGGGCGTCGTCAGCGGCCGCACTGGGGGCACCGGCCGGGCTGGTTTACCAGCGCGTCCGCTACGAAGAGGACATGGCCGGGCTCTACGCCGCCGCCGACGTCGCCGTCCAGCGTGCGGGTGCCAATACGGTGGCCGAGCTGGCCTTGGCAGCGGTCCCGTCGGTCCTGGTGCCCCTGCCCGGTGCGCCCGGGGACCACCAGGGAGCCAACGCCCGCACCCTGGCCGCGGCCGGAGGCGCCGTCGTGGTGCCCGACGCCGAACTGGACGGGCACCGCCTGGCGCGCGAGCTCGAGGTGCTGATTGCGGAGCCGGGGCTCTTGGCCCGGATGGGGCGAGCGGCACGGGCCATCGCCCGCCCGGACGCGACAGCGGCCGTGGCGGACCTGGTCGAAGAGCATGCCCGCCGGGCCACGAGGAAAGTAGGGGCCCGTGCCGACTGACCCGGAGGGCGGCCAGACGGCTTCTGTTCTGGTCGACTTGGCGGGTGTGCGGCGAGCATTCCACATCGTCGGCGCCGCAGGAGGCAACATGAACACCATCGCCTCCGTGCTCGCCGCCATGGGCCACCGGGTCTCGGGCAGTGACCAACGGCCCTCGCCGGTGCTCGAGCGCCTCGAGCTCCTGGGTGTGCACACCTTCGTGGGCCACGAGGCCGCCAACGTGGGCGAGGTTGACGCCGTGGCCTACTCGGCGGCCGTACCCAGCGACAACGTAGAGCTCGCCGAGGCACGGCGGCGGGGCGTGCCGACGGTACCCCGCGCCGGGATCCTGGCTGCCATCTGCGCAACCCGCCGCACCCTGGCCGTGAGCGGCACCCACGGCAAGACCACGACCACGGCGATGCTGGCTGCCATCCTCACCGAGGCGGGGATGAAGCCGTCGTTCATGGTCGGTGGCGAACTGGCAGGCGGCCGGGGCGGCGCCTACTGGGGTGATGGGCAGTGGCTGGTTGTCGAGGCCGACGAGTCAGACGGCACCTTCCTCGGCCTGCCTGCGGAGGGGGCGCTCGTGACGAGCATCGAAGCCGACCATCTCGACCATTTCGGCGACCTCGCCGGCTTGGAGGCGGCCTTTTCCCGGTTCCTCGGCCAAGCGCCCGGGCCACGCGTGGTTTGCCTGGATGACCCCGGGGTGGCGCGGCTGGCCGAGCAATGGGCGGGGCCGGCGCTGATCAGCTATGGCGAGGCTGCGACCACCGGGTTCCACGTTCGCGAGGTGGAGCTGGTCGCGGCCGGGGCGAGCTTTAGCGTCGTCGCTGCGGGACAGCCGCTCGGGCGCTTCCACCTCTCCGTTCCTGGCCGGCACAACGTTCAAAACGCTGCTGGCGCCTTGGCGATGGCCGTGTCGGTGGGCTGCGAGCCTGAGGCGGCACGTGCGGCACTGGCCGCCTACCGCAACGTCGCCCGTCGCTTCGAGCTGCGGGGCAAGGCCGGGGGAGTCACCTTCGTCGATGACTACGCCCACAACCCGGGCAAGGTGCGTGCCGTCCTCGCTGCCGCCCGCCTCGGCGGATGGCGCCGGGTGGTGGCCGTGTTCCAGCCCCACCGCTACTCGCGCACGAGCGCCCTATGGGAGGAGTTCGGGCGCAGTTTTGGGGACGCCGATGTCGTCATAGTCACCTCCGTTTACCCAGCTGGCGAACACCCCTTGCCGGGGGTGAGCGGGCGCCTCGTGGCGGATGCCGTGCGCGCTCACGCCCCGAGCAAGAAGGTGCATTACGTGGAGGACCGCGCCGCCCTCGTTCCGTGCGTACGAGGTGTATTGCGCCCGGGCGACCTCTGCCTCACGATGAGCGCCGGGGACCTTACCACGCTCCCCGACGAGCTCCTGGCCGAACTCGCCGGTGAACATGCCGCGCCAGCTCCGCCCCCCGCTCCGGCCGTCGTCGAGGAGGTCATTTGAGCTCGGTCTTCGACCCCCCCGCGGGGCCCCTTGCGCCGGCGGAGGAGCGCCCGTCTGGACCGCCAGTTGACCCCCGCTTCCGTATGCGCCGGGCCGAGGTACGCCGCCAGGAGGGCCGCCGCCGGTTGCGTTCCCTCGTCGCGCTGGCCGCCAGCCTGGCGCTTGTTGCCGCGGTGGTCAGCGTGCTGCATTCGCCACTGATGCGCGTGCGCACGGTGGTGGTGACCGGGAGCGTGCATACCCCGCGGCTCGCGATCATCGAGGCCGCCGGCCTCCAGCCCGAGGACCACACCTTGATGCTCGACGCCGGCACCGCAGTTGCCGCGCGGGCCGTGGACAGGCTGCCCTGGGTGCAGTCGGTGTCTTTTGTGCGCCGTTGGCCATGGACGGTAGTGGTCCATGTGCGCGAGAGGGTGCCGGCCGCCCTGGTGGCCATGAGCAACGGCGCATGGGAACTGGTCGACCAATCGGGCCGGGCCTTGGAGGCCCTGGGTAGGCATGAACACAGGCCCGCGCTAGCAGTGGTCGTCGGAGCGCGTCCCGCGGTCGCCGGACGGCGCGTTTTGCCGGGCGCCGAACTTAGTCCGGCGGGGCTGGCCGAGCTGCTGGCCGCCGCGGCGGTCACGCCACCCGCCCTGGCTGCCCGCGGGCTCCAGTTGGCAGTGTCGGGGAGCGGGGGCCTCACGGCCTTCCTGGGGACCGCGAATACCCAGGTCTCGCTGGGCGACGCCAGCCAGCTGCGCTACAAAATGGCCGTCCTCGACGAGCTGGCAAGCCGCGTGGACCTAGTCGGCTATCAGCTTGTGGACCTTACCGTCCCGCAGCGGCCCGCCCTGACCCCGCTGCCGAATTCGGGCAATGGCTAACACAACACTTGATCGCCAAGTGACGTGCGAGCTAACGTTGTTCAACTAGTAGAGCTTCACCCAAAGGCTAACTCTCTACTATAGGTCAAGGGTCCCATCCGGCACAAGGCCAACGGGTAAGGCCGTTCGGTGCCGCTGAACCGTTAGGAAAGGTGCGATGGCCGGGCCGGCACAGAACTACATAGCCGTCATCAAGGTCGTGGGAATTGGCGGCGGCGGTGTCAACGCGGTCAACCGGATGATCGAGGCGGGCCTGAAGGGCGTCGAGTTCATAGCCATCAATACCGACGCCCAGGCGCTCCTCATGAGCGACGCCGACGTCAAGCTCGATATCGGTCGCCAGCTCACACGGGGGTTGGGAGCCGGCAGCGACCCCGAGGTGGGCAAGGCGGCGGCCGACGAGCACCGTGAGGAGATAGAAGAGGTGCTCAAGGGCGCCGACATGGTGTTCATAACGGCCGGCAAAGGCGGCGGGACGGGCACCGGAGGGGCGCCCGTAGTGGCCGAGGTCGCCAAGGCTGTCGGCGCCCTCACCATCGGCGTGGTCACCCGGCCCTTCGCCTTCGAGGGGCGCCGCCGGGCGCTGCAGGCGGACCAGGGTATCCAGCGCTTGAAGGACAAGGTGGACACGCTCATCGTCATCCCCAACGACCGGCTCCTGGCGGTGTCGAGCAACAAGACGACCATGGTGGCGGCCTTCAGGATGGCCGACGAGGTGCTCCTGCACGGCGTGCAGGGCATAACCGAGCTCATCACCACCCCCGGGCTGATCAACACCGACTTTGCCGACGTGAAGATGATCATGAGCAACGCTGGGACAGCCATCATGGGTATCGGTGCAGCGACCGGTGACGGGCGTGCTACCGCGGCAGCCAAGATGGCGGTGACCTCGCCTCTGCTCGAGGCTTCGATCGAGGGTGCCCGGGGCATCCTGCTCAACATCGCGGGAGGCCCCGACCTCGGGCTCTTCGAGGTCAACGAGGCGGCCGAGATCATCCACTCGGCCGCTCATCCCGACGCCAACATCATCTTCGGCCAGGTCATAGACGAAGGCATGGGCGACGAGGTCCGGGTGACTGTTATCGCCGCCGGCTTTGACCGCTGGGACGGCGGCCCGCAGCAGAGCAACGGCGAGGAGTACGCGGTGGCGGCGAAGCCGCGGCGCCAGCTTGGCCTGCTCGAGACGGACGACGATGTCGCCGGGCCCGGGCTGAGCTTCGGGGACGAGGACGATTTCGACGTCCCTCCGTTCCTCAAGTAACCCGGTCCTGCCCGCAGGTACCTGGAGCGCGGTCCTGCCGGGCGGCGTCCAGGCCCGAGCCGGCGGGCGGGCCGCCGGTGACTTCTCCGACCCCTGGAGCCCGGCCGCCCGCGACGCCATGCTCAACCTGGCCGCCGTTCCCTGGACCTGGCTGCGGCAGGTGCACCGCGCGCGAGTAGTGCTGGTGGAGGAGCCTGGGTCGTGCCGGGGGGTTGAGGCGGACGCGGCAGTGACCCGCTGCCCAGGGGCCGCCCTTGCAGTCCTCACCGCCGACTGCGCGCCGGTTGTGCTGGCAAGTCGCGAGGGCGTGCTGGGGGTCGCCCACGCCGGCTGGAGAGGGCTTTTGGCCGGCGTCGTCGAAGCGACCGTGGCCGCCATGCGCGCGCTCGGCGCGGGCGACGTCTCCGCCGCGCTCGGGCCCTGCGTGCGGCCCCACGCCTACCCTTTCTCCGCCCCCGACCTGGAGATGCTGGAGGACCGCTTCGGCCCCGGCGTCGCCGCCCGCGACGAGGGCGGCCACGCTGCCCTCGACCTGCCGGCGGCGGTACGAGCCGCCTTGGACGAGGCTGGCGCCGCCCTCGTGGCCGACTCGGGAGTCTGCACCCACTGCTCCGCCGAGCACTGGTCCTGGCGGGCCCGTGCCGACCGCGGGCGGCAAGCCACGGTGGCCTGGAGGCCGGCATGAGCCCCGAGCCCGGCCTGGCCCTGGAGCCGCCCGCCCTCGGCCCCGAGGTGGTGGCGGCGCGCCTGGCGGAGGTACGGGCACGGATCGAGCGGGCCGCCGGCGGCCCGGCCCCCGTAACCATCGTCGCGGTGACCAAAGGTTTCGGGCCGGAGGCGGTCGCGGCCGCGGTCGGGGCCGGGGTGGAGGACCTGGGCGAAAACTATGCCAACGAAATGCTCGCCAAGGCGCCTATGGCGCCCCGTTCGGTGCGCTGGCACTTCCTCGGTGAGCCGCAGCGCAACAAGCTGGCCCGGCTCGCGCCCCACGTGTACTTGTGGCACGGGCTCGAAAGCGGCGCGCAGGCGCACGCCCTCGCCCGGCGGCGCCCCGCCGCCAAGGTCTTGGTGCAGGTCAACCTGGCGGGCGGCGCGCGCCGGCACGGCGCCGCCGAAGAAGACGTGCCCACTTTGGTTGGTGAGGCCTCTGCCGCCGGGCTCGATGTCCGCGGGCTGATGACCGTGGCCCCGAGATCCGAGGACCGAGATCAGGCGCGGCACTGTTTTCGCCGTGTCGCCCGGCTTGCCCGCGACCTCGGGCTGGCGGAGCTCTCGATGGGCATGAGCGGTGATTTCGAGGTGGCGGTCGAGGAGGGGGCGACGATAGTACGCCTGGGGCGTGCCCTCTTTGGCTATCGGCCCGTTAGAGGTTCTTTACAGATGCCAATGGGTGGTGCACAGCCGGGATAGGCTGGGGACAAGGAGGCACAATGCCGGGTACAGGCAAGAAAGTGTTGATGTGGCTCGGGTTGGCCGATGCCGAGGACTACGACGAGTACGAGCCCTATGAGGAGGCTCCAGCTCCGCCTTCCCCGGTGCGGCGGGCGCCGGAACCCGTGCTCGAAGCCGTGCCCCAGACGACCTCCCCGGCCGTGCGCACCGTTCCGCGCGACGGCCAGGACGGTGGGCCGATCAACCTGCGGGCGGCGCCACCGCCGTTGCGGTCGGTGCCCACGGCGCCCACGGCCACCGCCACGATGGCCGGCGGCCCAGCCAAAGTTCACGTCGCATCGCCCTCCGAGTTTGCCGACGCCCAGGAGATAGCGGACAGGTTCCGCAATGGCCAGCCCGTGATCGTGAACCTGGGCAATGCCTACCGCGAGCTCGCCCACCGGATGATCGACTTCTGCAGCGGTGTCGCTTACGCCTTGGGAGGCACCATGGACAAGGTGGCGGACAAGGTGTTCCTCATGACACCGACCAACGTCGAGCTTTCCGCCGAGGAGAAGCGGCGGCTGCAAGAGCGGGGCCTGTACCGCTCATGAGGCTGGCCGTGCCCGGTCCGTGGGCCTGAGATGTCGTTCTGGCTGCACCGGCCCTTCTACACCCTGGGCATTCTGTACATCGTGATCATGGCGGTCTGGGCAGTGATGTCTTGGTTCCCGATCGCTCCCGGCTCGACCGCCTCGCGGGTCAGGTCCAGCTTGGGCGCTCTCGTGCAACCCGTCGTAGCGCCGTTCCGCAAGGTAATCCCTCCGGTGGGGATGTTTGACGTGTCCTTCATGGTCGCCTTTTTCGCCGTGCTCATAATCACCGAGTTCGTGCTGGTGCTCATCGTCGTGTGAGCCGATCGGAGCGCTCCGCTCCTGGTCGGCGGCAGCGCGATAAGAGGTGACGGCGCCTAGCTGAAATTGGTTTGTATGTCAAGGGCCGTCGGCCCCGGGTGTTAGCATGGCGCCATGGAGTTGACCCCGAAGACCTTCCGTGACGTGCAGTTCCGGGAAAAGCTCCGCGGCGGGTACCACCCAGAGGATGTTGATGAGTTCCTCGAGCAGGCCGCGCTGGCCATCGACGGGCTCCTCGAGCAGCTGAGCCAAGCCACGGAGCGAGCACAACGGGCCGAGCAGTCCGCCGCCGAAGCAGTCGCGACGGACGAGGCTATGCGGCGCATGCTGGTCATCGCCCAGCGGACGGCGGACGCCGCCGTGAGCGAGGCCCGCGCCGAGGCGGACCAGGTGCTTTCGCAAGCTCGTGCGCAGGCGGCGACGATCCTCGCCGACGCCGAGGAGCGTGGCCGCG
>DATJST010000577.1:0-11747 GCA_035503975.1 Acidimicrobiales bacterium
GCCTACACGGCCGAGCCCGAGGCGCTGAACGCCTATACGGCCGAACCCGAGGCGCTGAACGCCTATACGGCCGAGCCCGAGGCCCTCAACGCCTACACGGCCCAGCCCAGTCCGCCGAGCCCACATGCCGCCGAGCCCGAGGCGCTGAACGCCTATACCGCCGAGCCCGAGGCGCTGAACGCCTACACGGCCCAGCCCAGTCCGCCGAGCCCATATGCTGCCTGGCCGCCGAGCACCGGTACGCCGGGCTATCCCGCCGCTGCGACATCGCCTGGAGATGCCGGCGACAGCACCACCGCCGCGGCAGCCGGCCACGCCGAAGCCCAAGCCGCTCCGGGACCGGAGGCCCAAGCCTGGCCCGGCGCCCACTTCGCGGCCGCCGCCCCTGCGCCTCCCCCCGCGGCCGGGCGACCGGCGCCTTACGACCGCCAGGCCCCTGACCTCGGCATCCTCTCGCCCTTAGCCGCTACCAACGCTCCCGGTCTGGCGTCCAGCGCCAACCCCTTCGCCCCTTGGCCCGTCGCCCAGGCCCGCCCGGCGCCGCCTCGGCCGGCACCGCCTCAGCCGCAGCCGGCACCCGTACCCCCGCCCGCGCCTTCCTGGGACACCATGCCCCCGTCGGCCGCTACCGGCCTTGGGCCAGCCGCCCAGGCCAGGTCCACGGCCGAGGGCCTGCGCAAGCTCACGCGGCGTGTGCCTGGGGCGTCCCTCCCCGAGGAGGACGACTCACTGCGGCGCGCCACCCCGACCTCGACCACCCGTAACCCACTGGGGCTCAGCGGAGCTCTCTCGCAATACCTGTCTGCCACGGTCAACGATGGACGACCTGACAAGGAGCACTACGCACGATGACCACCGAAACGCTCAGCACCGAGGTAAGAAACTTCAACTGGCTGCTGGACAATTTCGTCGAGAACAGCGCGGGCGTGTGCGACGCTGTGGCTGTTTCGTCGGATGGGCTCCTGATGGCTATGTCCCACACGCTCGACCGGGCGGGAGCTGAGCGGGTTGCCGCTATCATCTCGGGCCTGGTCGGTCTCTCCAAGGGCGCCGCCAAGGCGTTCGGTTGGGAGCCGGTCCACCAAGTCATCATCGCGATGGAGGGCGGCTACCTCTTCGTCTCGACCATCTCTGACGGTAGCAACCTCGGTGTCGTGGCCAACGCCGGCTGCGATATCGGCCTCGTCGGCTACCAGACCAACCTCCTGCTGGAGAAGATCGGCGTCCTGCTCACCCCGGCGCTCATCGCCCAGCTGCGAGCTCAGGTCCTGAACAGCTAACTAGCGAAAGGCCGCCCCGGTGAGCAACGAAGCAACTCCGACACATCTGGGGCTGATCCGCCCGTTTATTTTGACGGGCGGCCGTACCACCACGACCCGCCCCGGGCTGCGCTGGGAAACACTCATCGAGTCACTCGCCGACCGGGCTCGCCTGGCCAAAACCTCAGAGCAGCGAACGGTCTTGTCCCACGCCGGACGGCCGGTATCTATTGCAGAACTGTCCGCTTTCATGCACTTGCCGACCCAGGTAGTCGCGATCCTCGTAGGAGACCTTTTGGATATAGGCGCCATCCGCATCCATCAGACTGACCCCGTCGAGATCGAACTGTCTGCGCTAACGAGGATGATACAACGTGTCCGTGCTCTCTGAAACGTCCAACCGCCATGTGACCGCCGTCAAATTCGTTATTGCCGGAGGCTTCGGAGTCGGCAAGACGACATTTGTCGGGGCAATATCCGAGGTGGAGCCCCTAACCACGGAAGCGGCGATGACGGTCGTGGCCAGTGGCGTCGACGACCACAATGCGGTGGCCCAGACCACAAAGACGACCACCACGGTCGCCATGGACTTCGGGCGCCTCACGGTTGACGAGTCGCTCGTCATGTACCTTTTTGGTGCTCCCGGTCAGGGCCGCTTCACCTTCATGTGGGACGACCTCATCAACGGCGCCTTGGGCGCCGTCGTACTGGTTGACACCCGCCGCGTCGAAGACTGCTTCGCCGCCATCGACTATTTCGAAAAGAAGGGCCTCCCTTTTGTCGTCGGCGTCAACTGCTTCGACTATGCCCCTCACTACCCGCTCGACGAAGTGCGTGACGCTCTGGGCATCCAGCCGCACGTGCCGGTGTTCGAGATGGACGCGCGCCAAAAGCCGTCGTGCCGGGACGCTTTGCTCGTGCTGCTCGAACTGCTCGTCACCCGCTTGACGAGCAAAATCTCTTAGCAACGAGCCGCGGCCGCGAACCTCCCCCACCGCCCCACGGGGCGGTGGGGCAAAAGCGCGCCGGCCGCTAACGCAGGGGGCGGACGGCGCGCGCTTCCCACCTGCCCCGGTGGCCCGGCGCCAGGGTGAACTCGACCGCGGTCGCAGGGTCAATCTGGCGGCTGCCGTCAGTGATCTCCGTGCAATGGAACGGGTACAGCGTGCCATCGGGGCCCCTCACCTCCCCCAAGCCGACGCCGGCGTCGAAGGACTCGACCGTGCCCATGTGCGCGCCCACGGTGGCTACGGCACGATCTTGCTTATCGGCAGCTCGATTATGTCCGATGCCCCGGCGTCTTTCAGCTCCGGTATGAGCCGGTTGATCGAGTCCTTGGGCACCACAGTCTCGACGGCGTAGCTCCCCCCGCCGAACAGTTCGGAAACCGTCGGGCTGCGCATCGCCGGCAGGAGCGCGATCACTCGCCCCAGATCGGCCGTGCCTACGTTGAGCTTTACGAGGACCCGGCCGCGGGCGTCCAAAGCACCCTGGAGCAGCGTGTTGATGTCCTGCATGGCCTTACGGCGCTCGAGGTCGCGGTAGGAAGCCGGGTTGGCGATCAGCTCAGTCGAAGACTCGAGCACGGTCTCCAGAATGCGCAGCCCGGCAGCTTTCAGCGCCCGCCCGGTCTCGGTCAGCTCGACGACCGCATCGGCGATCTCGGGCACCTTGGCCTCGGTCGCACCGTAGGACAGGACAACGTCGGCCTTCACGCCGTGAGCGCTCAGGTAGCGCTCGGTCAAGCGCGGGTACTCAGTCGAGACCCGGGCCCCGTCGGGTAGGTCCCCGAGCGACGTCCATGGGGAACCGGCGGCCACGGCCAGCACGATCCGGATGGGTTGCGGGGTTGCCTTGGAATAGGCCAGCTCTCCGAGCGACACCACCTCGGCACCGGTCTCTTCCACCCAGTCACGCCCGGTGATCCCCAAATCGAACAGACCGTCGGCCACGTAGTGCGGGATCTCCTGGGGCCGCAGGATGCGGACGTCGGAGATGCGATGGTCCTTCACGGTGGCGCGGTAGTCCACCTCGGAGCTACGCGACACGGCGAGGTCGGCGGCTTCGAACAGTTCGATCGTGGCTCTTTCCAGCGAGCCCTTGGGCAGTACGAGTCGCAGCACGGGCCAAGACCCTAGCCCAGCCTGGGCTACGAGGTACTGCCGACCAACCGTGAGCCGCAGCCGTCAGTGCGGCTTTTCGCCGGCCAGCACGCTGATGGCGTGGGGCAACAAGCCGAGCACCGCGGCGAGGCACTCCACGGCGCCGGTGGGCGAGCCGGGCAGGTTTATCACGAGCGCGTGCCCGCGGGTGCCGGCGATCCCCCGCGACAGGGGGGCGAGCGGGCTCGAGCGCCGCATGGCCTCGCCGAAACCGGGGGCATGGCGGTCGATCACTTCCGCAGTGCCCTCGGGCGTCTGGTCCCGCGGCCCGAAGCCGGTGCCGCCGGTTGTCACCACCACTCCCACGAACGAAGACGCCATGCGGGCCAGCTCACCGGCGACCGAAGCCGAACCGTCTGCCACCTGGGCCTCTTCGACGACATCGAAGCCGGCGTCGCGCAGCGCCTGGGCCACAGCCGGCCCGCTGCGGTCCTCACGCTCGCCCCGCGTGACCGAGTCCGAAATGGTGAGCACCTTGGCCTCGTAGCTCACGGGACGGCCTCCGCGGCAGCTTGTCTGATCCGTTTGGCGGCAGCCACCGGGTCATCTTGTCCGAATATGGCGCTGCCCGCAACGAGCAGGCGAGCGCCGGCCTCGGCCACTATCGGCGCCGTGGCCGGGTCGATGCCGCCGTCCACCTCCAGCGTTACGTGCAGGCCACGCTCGTCGATGGCCCGGCGGGCCAGGGCGATCTTCGGGACAACCTCGCTCATGAACCTCTGGCCGCCGAACCCCGGGTGCACGGTCATGACCAGCAACAGGTCAATGCGGTCGAGCCACGGCTGGCACGCGCTGAAGGGGGTCTCGGGATTTATGGCGAGACCGGCGTCGAGGCCGAGCCGGCGCATTTCTTCGATGAGCGCCCCCGTGCCACCGATCTCCACGTGGACGGTGCAACCGTCGGCACCGGCGTCACGGAACGCCCCCAGGTAGTGGCTCGGGTTGTCCATCATCAAATGGCAGTCGAGGTAGAGCTCGGTGTGGCGCCGGATCCAGGTCACCACGGGTGGGCCGATGGTCAGGTTGGGAACGAAATGGCCGTCCATCACGTCCACGTGCAGGATGTCCGCCTCAGGGGCCACCCGGTTTATGTCGTCGCCGAGGCGAGCGAAGTCAGCCGAGAGGATCGAAGGGGCAATGCGCACCCTCTCCCCACCCCCCGGCGCGGGCGGGGAAGAATGTGGGGTGGCGGCCATGAGCCAGAAGCTACTTCGCTTGGCAGTGCTTCACGAGCCGCGGCGCAGCGCGAGCACGTACATGCCATCGGTCCCAGCAGCCTGCGGCAGGAGGAGCGCGCCCCGGCCGAGCGCTTCCCACGGCAGTTCCCCTTCTGGGCGCGGAGCCGGCTGCCACCCCTGGTGCGCCGGGAGCGACGCCGCCAACCACGAGCCGATGTCGCCGGTTTCGGCCCTGGTTAGCGTGCAGACGCTGTAGACCAGGAGGCCACCCGGGGTGACCAAGGGGGCGGCGGCGGCGAGCAAACGGCGCTGCAGGCCGGCGAGGCGCTCGACGTCCCCGGCGCGTACGCGCCAGCGGGCGTCAGGCCGGCGGCGGAGCACTCCGAGCCCGCTGCAGGGCGCGTCGACCAGCACGCCCGCAAATTGGCTCGCCGCCCAGGGCGACGCCGTGCCATCGGCGACCACGGCGGCGACGTTGCCAAGCCCAAGGCGGCGAGCGTTGGCAGCCACCAGAGCCGCGCGCGGTCGCGCTATGTCCGCCGCGACCACCAGTGGCACCGTCGGGGCCAGGGCGGTCGCCTTGCCGCCCGGGGCGGCGCACATGTCGAGCACGGTACCGGGGCGAGCGCGCCCGAGGAGGCCGGCCATGTAGGCAGCCACGGCCTGGCTGGCCAGGTCCTGGGTGTAGCCGTCAGCGCGGACCGATACCGGCGGGGCCAGGTTCATCTCTTGCAGCGCCGCCAGCGCCCGCTCCTCGCCGAGATCCTCGCGCAAACGGCCCACGACCCAGTCGGGGTAGCTGAGCCGCGTAGGCAAGTCCGGCCACGGGATGGGACCGGCCGCGACCAGGTCAGCCACCCGGCGGAGCACGGCGTTTACCACCGGGCGTGCCCGCGCCGGGCTCTCCGCGACCGTCGCAGCCACCGCGGCGTAGGGCGGCACACGCATGTACGCGAGCTGGTAGGCGCCGGCGCAGGCGGTGGCCCTGACCCGGGGCTCGAGGTCGCCGCGGGCGAACTGGCGCACCAGCCAGTCGCACGCGCGCAGCATGCGCAGCGTGCCGTAGGCAAGCTCGGTCGCGAACGCCCGGTCACGTGGCCCGAGCGCTGCGGCATCGAGCAGGCGGGGCAGCTCGAGGTTGGCCCGCGCGCCCTCCTCGGCAGCCACGACGGCGGCGATGGCTACGCCGCGCGCCGTGCGCTCCGTGCGCGCCGTGCTCGCGGCGCGCGCCGGGACGCCCGCACGCCGCGCCGGCGCCCGCCGCTCGGGACGGCGGGCCGGTTCAGGCACCGAGGCGGTCGCCCGGCTGGGCGCGGGCGCCGCGCGCCCACGCGTCGCCGGCCATTGCCGGCTTGCCCTCGGGCTGGACCTCGACCAGCTCCAGCGCACTGGGTGGGGCAGCGCCGACGACGGCACCATGGAGCTCGCCCGGCTCGAGCGCGGCGGGCGCGTCGACCACACGCGCCCGGTGGACCAATAGGCGCCTGCCTTTCCACGTGGTCCAGGCGCGGCCCACCCTCACACGGCGCAGGGACATTTCGGCCGGCTCGGCGAAGTCGAGCCGAAGGTCCGACGCTTCCAGCTTGGCGGCGTAGGACGGCTCACCCACCTGGGGCCGAGGCGCGGGGAAGCCATCGGAAAGGGCCCGCAGCAGGAGCCGGTCACCGAGCGCGGCGAGACGGCGGCGCAGCTCGTCCGCCGTTTCTTCGGGCCCTATCAGCACCTCGGCCCGGGAGTACACCGGGCCGGTGTCAAGCCCGGCCTCGAGCTGCATGAGGCAGGCACCCGTCTCGGCGTCGCCTGCCAATATGGCCCGTTCCACGGGTGCCGCGCCCCTCCAACGGGGCAGCAGCGAAAAGTGGACGTTGACCATGGGGACCGCAGCCAGCACCTCGGGACGGATGATCCGCCCGTAGGCCACCACTACGCCGAGGTCGGCCCCGGTCCCGACCACGTCGGCCGCTTTGTGGACAACCGGCAGCCCGAGCTCCACGGCGGCGGCTTTTACCGGGCTCGGGCTCGGGTCGTTGCCCCGGCCGCGGCGGGTGTCGGCGCGGGTCACCACCACAACGACGTCGTGCCCGGCGCCGACCAGGGCTCGCAGGGTGCCTGCGGAGACCTCGGGCGTGCCCAGGAAGGCGAGCTTCACCGGGCCGCCGGGCCGGCCTGGTCCCTGCCGGCCTCGGCCCTGCGGCGCAGCTCCTTCATGGCTTTCTTGCGTTGGGCATGGTCGAGGCGCTCGAGCAGCAAGCGACCGTCGAGGTGGTCGACCTCGTGCTGGAAGAGCTTGGCCTCCATCTCCTCGCCCTCCAGCTCGATCTCATCGCCATCGAGGTCGTAGCCCCGCAGGTGGACACGCTTGGGCCGGCTCACCTCGAAGTAGAGGCCGGGAACCGAAAGGCAGCCCTCCTCGTGCTCCCACTCGCCTTCCACTTCGTCTATCACCGGGTTGATCACCGCCCGTGGACCGCTGTCATTGATCTCGTACACGAACAGGCGCCGGCTCACCCCGACCTGTGGGGCGGCGAGGCCCACACCGTGCACCTCCTGCATCGCCATGTGCATGTCCGCGACCAACTGCGCGATGCGGCCGTCGATGTCGGTGACCTCTTCCGCACGTTGCTTGAGCACCGGGTCGCCGAAAGTCCGGATCCTGTATGCCATCAGCGACATTGTAGGGTCCGGCCCGCCTGCGACCAGGGCTAAGCTCGCGCTGGGGATGGCCGACCACTACTTCTCCGCAGAGCCGTCCGTCGTGTCCCAGCCGGCGCCCGTGCACCTCGTCCTGCCCGACCTGTCGCTCACTTTGGTGGCCGATCGCGGCGTATTTTCGGCCGGCCGGGTCGACCCCGGCACCCTCGCACTGCTGCGCGAGTCGGCCGCCCCGCCAGCTAGTGGCGCCCTCCTCGACCTCGGCTGCGGCTACGGGCCGATCGCCTGCACCCTGGCCCGGCGCTCACCGGGCGCCACGGTGTGGGCTGTCGACGTCAACCGCCGTGGGCTGGAACTCACCCGAGCGAACGCCACCGCGCTCGGGCTGGCCAACGTCATGTGCGCGACGCCCGACGCTGTCCCATCTGAAGTGAGCTTCGCCGGCATCTGGTCCAACCCACCGGTCCGGGTCGGCAAGACTGCACTGCACGAGATGCTGCTGGGTTGGCTCGAGAGGTTGCAGCCCGGTGGCGGCGCTTGGCTGGTGGTTAACCGGCACCTCGGAGGGGACTCGCTCGCCGCCTGGTTGGCGGGCCGAGGCTGGGTTGTGACCAGGGCCGCCTCCAAGTCGGGTTACCGTGTCCTGCGGGTGGGGCGTTGAGGCAGCTAGGCCAGACCGACCTCAAACGGCTGCACCGGGACTGGGCCAAGCGTTCGACGGGGCATATCGCGCTGCTCGTGGACGGAGTGATGTCGCCGTTCAACGTCGGGGCGATCGTGCGCACGGCCGCCGCTTTCCGGGTGGAGCACTTGTACATGGCTGGGGGGGCCACGTCGCCAGCGTCGGCACGAGCCGGCAAGACGGCCATGGGGACCGAGCGCTACCTGTCGTGGAGCAAGTTCGACCGGGGTGCCGACGCCGCCGATGCCGCCCGGGAGGAGGGGTACACGGTGATCGGCCTCGAGCTGGCCGACCACGCGGTGCCCCTCTTCCAGCTCTCCGTAGGGCCGGACGTGTGCTTGGCGGTCGGCCACGAGGACCGGGGGCTCAGCGCCGGGACGCTGGCGGCGTGCGACGCGGTCGCCTTCATCCCACAATTGGGGCGTGTGGGCAGCCTCAACGTGGCCACGGCGGCGGCGATCGCCATTTTCGAGCTGCGCCGGCGGGAATGGTCCGGCAGTTGGCCGCAATGACGGTTGTGGCACCGTGAGCGTCGTCGCGCGCCACGCCCTGGGACGGGCCTGCGTCGGGCTGGCCGGTTTGCTGGCAGTGTCGGAATTGCTGCACTGGCAGGGCTCGCACCGGTACCGGGTGGCGCGAGAAGTCACCACCGGGCCCTGTGCCATCTTGGTCCTCGGCCACCCGACCAGGTGGGACGGCCACCCGAGCGCGCTGCAGCGCTGGCGGGTGCAGTTGGCGAAGCGGGCCTTCGACGAGCTCGCAGCGACCAGGGTGGTCTTCACCGGCGGGCCGTCGCGGGGGCGGCCGGCCGAGGCCGACGCCATGGCCGAGCTGGCCCGGCGTTACGCGCTGCCGCCCAGCGCCGTGGTGCTGGAGCGGCGGTCCAGGACGACCTGGGAGAACGTGCGCTTCGGCCTTCCCTACATCGCGGAGTTCGAGCGCGTGGCTATCGTTTCGGACCCCCTGCACGCCGCCCGGGGTCGTCGTTACCTGCGAGCTCAGGCGCCAGTGCTCGCCGAGCGCTTGGTGGGAGCAGGCGAGTACCAGTTCCTCGAGCACTGCTTCTTGAAGATCCCCGGGCTGGCCCACGAACTTTATGTAGCGCTCCGCCCGCACGCCGCGAAGCTCGCGGCCAGCTCGAGGCCTGCTTAGTCCTCAGCTCGCGGCCGGCTTGCTGCTCAACTCCAGGCCGGCTTGGTGCTCAGCTCCAGGCCGGCCTAGTGCTCAGCTCGAGGCCGATGGCCCGTGCGCCAGGACGCCGCTCAGCGCAGGGCCGCGGTCGTCTCCCGCACTATCAGCGTGGTGGCCAGCTCCACGCTGCGCGGCTCGGCCCGGCCGTCACGGTCCTGAGCCAGCACCAACCGCACCGCGGTGGCTGCCATCTCTGCCAACGGCTGGCGGACGGTCGTGAGCGGCGGGGACGTCCAAGTAGAAAGCGGCAGGTCGTCGAAACCGACGAGGCTGAGGTCCACCGGCACCCTCAGGTGTTGCACCCGGGCCGCCTCCAGCACACCCAACGCTTGCAGGTCACTGCCCGCGAAAATGGCCGTCGGGCGCTCGTGTTGGCCGAGCATCGCCATGGCTACCTTAAAACCGCCGTCGACGTGGAAGTCACCCCACTGCATGAGGTCGGGGTCAACCGGCAACCCGGCCGCCTCCATGGCCGAACGGTACCCGTCCATCCTCGCCCGGCTGCACAGCAGGTCCAGCGGGCCAGAGATGACCCCCACGCGGCGATGGCCGAGCTCGACAAGGTGCCGTGTGGCGGCAAAGCCGCCCGCCCAGTTGGTGGCACCGACCGTGGCCACCGCCGGGTCAGGCTCTCCCCGGGGGTCGACCATGGCGAAGGGCAGGCCGCGCGAGCGCAGCTCCGACCGTTCGCGCTGGCCCAAACGAGCGAGCAGCAGGATGACACCCCGGCTGCCCCGGGCGCATATTTGGTCCAACCAAGAGCGTGACGAACCTTCCTCCGACAGCGATGTGAGCGATACCGACAAGCCGGCCTCGCAGGCCGCGTGCACGGCGCCGCGCACGATCTCCATGGCCCACGGGCTCTCGAGCTCTTGGAACACAAGGTCCACGAACGGGGCCGAGGCGGCGTGAGCCGACCTCCGCCGTGCGTAGTTGTGCTCTGAGAGCAGCCTTTGGACACGTTGCCGGGTCGCGCTCGAGACATCGGCGTTGCCGTTGAGCACCTTGGAGACCGTCGATGGGGCAACCCCGGCAGCGGCTGCGACCTGGGCGATCGTCACCCGTGCCGGCGCCGGCGCGCCGCCTTCTTCGCCGACGGGCCGGCTGGCGCGGCTCCCACGCTCTGCTCGCATGCCGCCACAGCGTAGCGCCCGATCGGAGGGCGAAACAATTCGGCCACTTCCCGCCTCCCGTCGGCTAGGTCGCCGGCCCGTGGCCTGCTGGTCCTCACGGGTACGTGCTGGTCCCCGCAGATAACAGCCAGGACCGGGCGCATCTCGTCGCCCTTTCTTAGCCGGCACGCCATGCCAGCAAGCAACCTGTCTCCCAATTGTTCCTGGGCCAGCACGAAATATTTCTGGCGCTAGATCACCGCATCAGCGGGCGGGCATGTAGCCGATGGGCGACCGGCCTGATGGGTGCCGGGCTGATGGGTGCCGGGCTGATGGGTGACCGGCCTGCTGGGTGACCGGCCTGCTGGGTGACCGGGACATCGACGTACCATTCCGAGCGCCAGTCGGGCCAGAGCCAATGGCGACGGCACGTCACCATAGGGCTCGCCCGCAACGGCACGATCTCCTAGCCGCCACGGACGAGGCGCGCGCGCGTGGCTTTGGCGAAGCACCGCGCCGGCGCGCCTAGGCCCGGACCACTAATGCAGTCCGGGCCGGGCTTGGGAACCCTCTAATGGGACAACTCTGGCGTCAGCAAACCGGGATCGGCGGGCTGTACTTCCCGATCCCCGGAGTGGTGGTGTACCAGTCGGGTATGTAGCTGCCATTTACGAGCTTGTCCCATATGTCGCTCCTCACCACCAGGGAGCCTGTGGTCTGGCACACGACCTCAATGGTTGCGTGGTCAGGCAGCCAACCGACGACCGTCGCGGCGGTGGACGGGCCGGTATGCTCGGCGAGCTCGGGAACGCCCACGACGCTGTAGGTGTAATAGGCCGGTCCGGGTGTCGGCTGAGCACCCGGAGGCTGGAGATCCGCCCACTGGAACTGGTTGTAGAGCCCCTCGAAGTCCATTGTCCCGTTCTGGACCGAGATGCTGTCCAGGGCGCTCGCGGAACCGTTCTCATCGAGTACCCAGATGGTGCCCGTCTCGTTGCTGTTCAAGTCGAGGGCTGTCACTACAGCGACGTGGCCGACCTCATCGCCGGAGCTCCACATGCTGATAACCGATCCGGGCACGAGGGTGCCGGTGTACCGGTCGGTCGTGCCGGTCAGGCCCGATGGGTAGACCGGGTACTGCGGGTAATCGGCATGGATGTAATAAGCCAGGTCGCTCGCATCGCGCGTGACCGGAGGCCGCAGGCCCGTCGCATAATAAAAGTACCGGGCCGCGAGCTCGTAGCACTGGAAACCGACCGAATCAAACTCCACGCCGTTGTACGAGATTTGGCCCTGGTAGTTGTTGGGGTACGCATTGCCACAAGCCGCTACGCCGTCGTAGCTGTGGCCCATATATGGGACGTGATAAGAGGCGCAGAAGTTGGGCCCCGCCCAGTCTGACGACCAATTGGGACTGGCGTACGCAGGGCCAGCCATAGCAACCACCGCTCCGGCGGTAGCCAACGAGCCCAGCATCAACGGGGCCAACACGGCAACCGCGAGCCGGTTCA
>DATJST010000578.1:0-29693 GCA_035503975.1 Acidimicrobiales bacterium
GTGATTGGCGGCGAAGTCGGCGACGATGCTCGCCACCAGCCCCTCGAAGCTCGTGTCCCACCCGAACTCTCTGGCGTAGAACTCCCCGTGCGCCATCACCACCCATCCCAGGTCACCTGGCTCACCCAGCCTGCGGATCGTCGCCGTCTCACAGCCGCCCAACCCGACCTCCTCACTGACACGAGTGTTTCAGTGACAAGATACTACAGTGGCATCGCCGTCTTCAGGCTCGTCGCCCCGCAAGAGGGAGCTGCTGGAGCTCGCCTACGCCTACGCCCTCGACCACGGCTTGGCGGACATCTCGTTGCGGCCGCTGGCGGCGGCCATCGGTTCGAGCCCCCGGGTGCTGCTTTTCCTCTTTGGCTCCAAAGACGACCTGACCCGTGCCCTACTGGCCCGAGCGCGGCACGACGAGTTGGCCATGCTCGAGGCCGTGAGCCGCGATCACCCCGACATCGACCTCGCAGGCGCCGCCGCGCGAGTGTGGGAATGGCTGTCTGGCCCGCAACGCCGGCCGCTCCTCACCCTATGGGCCGAAGGCTACGCTCGTTCTCTCACCGAGCCGACGGGACCGTGGTCGGGCTTCGCAGAGCGGACTGTACGCGATTGGCTCGCGGTCCTCGCCCACTTCCAGCCCCCCAGACAGCGGCGCAGCGCGCCGGGCGAAGTCGAACGCACAGCCGTGCTGGCCGTGCTCCGAGGCGCGCTACTGGACCTGCTCGCGACCGGGGACCTGGCACGCACGACAACAGCGGTTCACGAACAGCTCACGCATATAACAACATGACCAGGCCCCACCCGGACCATCCCCGCGCAGCGCCTGGCACGCCGCCGGCGATCGTGACTGTCGTGCCGACCGGCAGGCCAGCCCCGGGAACCCACCCGCGTGGTAGAACGTGGCGACGGCTCAGCTCGGCACGCCGCCAGTCCCGGCGGCCTGTTCGGCTCGGCGTTGCGCGGCCTCAGCCAGGTAGTGGTCTCCCTTGCCCACCGGGCTGAAGGCGAAGGCGAGTGCGATGGACGCGCTCAGCACGCCGATGGATGCGTAGACGGTGGTGACGCTCGTCGCGTCGATTGCTGCCGCCCCGGCAATCGCACCGAGCGGGATGGCCGACCAGGCCAGGACCTGCGCCACACTGTTCACCCGTCCGAAAAGCTGCGGCGGCACGACGGCCTGGCGCAAGGCCCCGGTGTTGATGTTGAGCAACAGCCCGAACCCCGACGAAGCGCCCCAGAGCACGAGCGCCGCTGGGTAGGAGTGGACCAGAGCCATGGCGGTCAGCGCGAGGCCGGAGACGACGACCGCACCAAGAGCGGTGACCGCGAACGACAGGCGCTGACGGACCGGCCCCGCCACCAGGCTTACTACGACGATCCCAGCAGCACCGCAGGCGAAGAGGAACCCCACCTCTGAGTTCGAGGCGTGCAAGGCCCGCTTTGCGAAGAGGACGAGCTGGGCGCTCGCGGTCGAGTAAACGAAATTGACCAGCGCCATCATGACCGAGATCGACCGGAGCACCGGATGGTGCCAGACGTACCCGAGGCCCTCTCGGATGTCCGCGAGCAGGCCCCTCATCAGCGGTGCGGTCCGGACGACCGGCTTCATCCCAGCGTTGAAACTCCGCCGGATGATCGCGAGGCAGCCGGCCGAGACCAAGAAGGAGCTCGCGTCGAAGAACAGCAGCTGAGCAACCGGCACGAGGGCGACCAGGGCCCCCGCAAGAGTTGGCCCGAGCACGGGCCCGACATTGTTCGTCGCCATGATCCGGGCGTTGGCGGTGACCAGCTCTTCCTCGCCCACCAAGGCGGGGATCGCCGCGAACTCGCCGCAGCTGAAGAGGATGCCGAGCGTCGACTGGACGAATGTGACGGCGTAGATCTGCCAGACCTCGAGTACCCCGAGCAGCGACAGCACCGGCAGCGTGGCGATCACCACAGCTCGGCCCACGTCGGTTCGTAGCATCATCCGCCGGCGGTCCACCCGGTCCACAACCGCGCCCAGCACGAGCCCAAAGAGCAGGTAGGGCACGAACTCCGCGACCGTGGTGAGCGCCAGGTTGGTCGCCGAGTGGGTGAGCTTGTACACCAGCAGCGGCATCGCGAACAGGGTGAAGGAGCTTCCCAGCTGAGACACGCTTTGGCCGCAGAAGTACAGCCAGAAATCGTGCCCCAGCCGGCGAGCACCCCTCGGGGGGCTAGCCATCCCTGGTCTCGTGTATTGCGGCCGTCATGCGGTAGGCGGACCTGCCTGGACTGTCAGTGGCGACGCCCGACCGGGGGTTGTTCCCCGGCCGGGAGGCACCACCGAAGGTGTGCCATGCCGCTACCTCCGAGAACCGCTTTGTCAGGAAGGCACCGACGCCCTGGCTTTTGCCCGGACAAGACTACTGGGTACACCGGCCCATACCTGCCTGTCACGGGGCCCGCGGCGTCCGGTCGAGACCGTGATCTCCCACACGCCAGGAGAGCGCTCCCGTATCCTTGAAAAGTGGCCAAGAGTGCTTCGCCCAAGCGACCGTTTGGGATTGAGTGTGGGGCGACCTGCACTCGGAGTGCGAAACGGCTGCTGGAGGGATGCGAGAGTGGCCGATTCGGACGGTCTCGAAAACCGTTGTGGGTGCAAGCCCACCGTGGGTTCAAATCCCACTCCCTCCGCGCTACTCCCTCCGTGCGGGCGGCGTCATCCGGCCACACCCGTCCAATATGGGCTCTTCGGAACCCAACGGGGATCTGGTGGCCACGAGCGCGCGCCGCTCGCGGCTGGTAGGCCCGGGGGGCGCACAACTGCCCAGCGCTCCCCCTCGCGCGACCGAGCCGTTAACACTTTTGTTGTCCGCGAGGGCCCACCGCCCCGAGCCGGTAGCAGTCGCGCATCATATGTGCGTGCATAAGTTGTCACGGCTCCCGGGGCTCGGTGCACACGTTGTCACCACTCGCCCTTTACGGACCGGGCGGTGTGCACTTTTGTACCGGCCGGCCGGTGCAACGCGTTATCGCAGGGACCACGAGGCGGCGACCGGCCCCACGCCTTGCTGAACTCCGAAGGCCCCAAAATGTTCGGGAGTGATCAGGCTCCGGTCGAGCCGCTGGTACCCGCCGGCACGAGGCCGTAGACGGCCGTCACGTTGGCGGTGACCTGCTCGGTGCCCGCTTCGATCGGGGTCTTGACGGCAGCCGCGGGCTCCCCGGCTGCGAAATCGTTCATCGGAGGGGGTGTGGTCTCTGAGGTGTTGTCCTGGAGCGAGCAGAGCGGCCCGAGCGTCATTCCTGCAGCGGTAGCCATTATCCTGGCCTGCCCGACCGCCTGGGACACGGCCTGGGCGCGGGCGCGGCCAAGCAGGCCCGTCTCGTTTTGGACGTCAAAGGAGATGTCGTTGACGCGGACGGCGTTGCCGGCTATCCGGGCGGCGTCGTCGATGAGGGTGCCGGAGAGCGAGAGGTCGTTTATGGTCACGGTGATGGTGTTGCTCACGCCATAGCTGGTGATGACCGTGCCCGAATTGTTGTAGTTGGGCTGCACCTGCAGGCCGGACGTCTGCAGGTCGGTGGCGGGCACGCCGGCGGCCTCGAGCATCTTGACTACGGCACTGGCCTTGACCGCGTTCGACCGCATGGCCGCCACCGCGCTGGCGTCCTGAGTCTGGATCCCCAGCGAGAGCACGGCTTGGTTGGGCACGCCGTTTACCGTCCCATACCCCTCGACGCTGACCGTCGGCATCCCGCTCGTACACTTGGGGTCGGCCTTGATCGAGCCCGTGGTGACCTGATGGCTCGGCCCGCTGCCGCAGGCGCCCAGAGCCGCCCCGCCCAGCGCCAGAACGCCAAGCAGCCCGATCGTCCCCGTCCTGGTTATCATCTGCTTTCCTTTCGCTCGCCCGGGGACCGTCACGCCCGGCACCGGTGCCCGGTAGGCACCTTCAGCCAATTAGTGGGGCCTCGCCCTGGCGAACAACCGGCGCGTGCGAAGAAAGGAAAGAAGGAGAAGCAAGCCCGCCCGTGGAGCCGAAGGGCCTGGCCGCCCTGGGGGGACGTTAGCTGCTGACGGCGACCAGGGTGCCGATCGGGTCCTCACCCCATACGACCTGTGCATTGGGCACCGGTAGCTCGACGCAGCCGTTGCTCTGCGGCCAGCCGTAGCTGTCCCGCCAGTACCCGTGCACGGCGTCGCCCCCGTAGAAATAGGCCACCCATGGCACGTCGGGCACGACGTAGTGGTAGCCGTCGACATCGGTCCCCGTCATCGTGGTGGTCTGGTACCGGGCGTAGACCGGCCAAGTCCCGACCGGCGTGTTGGCGCCGTCGACACCGGTATTGGCGGGCGTTTGGTACAGGTCCTGCCCGTCGCGCCAGACCACCAGGTCTTCGGGCAGTGTCTCGCTAACCATCAGGTAGTCGTACGGGGCCGGGTCGGCCTGGCGGGCGGCGACCGCCGCGCTGAGCGCTTGCCATACCTGCGGCCCCATGAGCCCGTCGACATTGAGGTTGTGCTGGTCCTCGAAGGTCATGATGGCCCCTTGAAGGATCACGTTCGGCTGCTTCGGTGACCACACAGCTGCCAACTGGGGCGGGATGTCGGGGTAGCGCCAGGTGAACACGCCAGGCTGGGGGAACGGCGAGACCAGGTCGGCGAACTTGGCTTCGAGCGGCAAGCTCGTAGTCAGCTTGGTCGGGCCGAAACGTAGCGGTATGTACTTGAGCTCGGCGAGGAGTTGCTCGGCGCGCGCCGTGCCCACACCGGCCACATTGAAATGCGATGACATCGGGTGGGCCAGGCCGTTCGGCACGCCCAGGACCTCGGTGGACCAAGGGATGTACCCCACGAGCGGTGTGAACCGCAGCGTACGGCCGCTCTCGTCCCAGACACCCTGGACCGCAGGGCTCAGCGTCGGCATAGGGGCGTTGAACGCCGGCCTCGATGACAATTGCACGACCAACTGCTGGTCGGGGGCCACGTTATGGGTACCGTTGCGCGGGTTCACCGATACCACCCTGGGCAGCACGAAGGTTGTGGTCGTGGTCGTCGGGGTACTGGTGGTAGTGGTTGTGGTGGTCGCTCGGGGCGCCGGGCCCGGCCGGGGCTTGGGAGGTGTGAGCACCGGAGCGTCGGCATCTGGTGGCGCTCCGGGGCTCAAGGCCGATTTGGCCGGCGCCGCCAGTGCCATCAGGTGATGTGCGGGCTGGGGGGCGGCCGACACGAGGCCCCCGGTGGCGAACAGCGCCAAGACTGCCGTGCCAGCGAGAGCGATGCCGTAGTAACTCCTCGGCTTGCGAGTTGTAGCCGTGTGTGGTCGCGGGGAGCTAGTGGTCCGGCTCATCGTCCTCCTCCTGGTGCACAATTATTCCTTCGGCGCGCCACTAGTTGGTTTCATATCCCGGGCCCGGGGCTCGCCAAGCCTTTCCGGATCTGCCGCCGCCCACCCTGAGCAGCTAAAGGTCGCGAGAAACCCTCCCGACACCTACTCCGTCGAGGTTGGTGTGAGGCTGGAGGCAAGCGCACTCAATGAGCGCAGCAGGACGAACGAGCGCGGGCGTGAAGCGGTGCGCGCGGCGTGGTCTGCCCGGGCGGGCGGCGATGTCCTTGCTCGCCGTCATGGGCGCTTCGGCACTGTGTGCGCCAGCGGCGGGAGCGCAGGGCAATAACGCCGGCCTGGCGGACCCGCCAGCCAACATCCCCCGTACCCCCGCCATCGAGCAGGCGTGCGCGTCCGGCAGCGCCGAGGTGTGCCAGGGCGCCGTGGTGCAGGCGATCGACGAGGCCCGCGCGTCTGAGGATGTCGGCCCCCTGGTCCTTCCGTCCTATTTCGACAGCCTGAGCGTGGCCGAGCAGATACTCGTGCTCGCCGACCTCGAGCGCGTTGACCGGGGTCTGCCGGGTTTCGCCGGCCTCTCGTCCAGCCTCGATGCGCTCGCATATCAGGGGGCGGACAGCAACAACGACCCGAACGGCCCTTCTGGGCAGACCTGGGGATCCAATTGGGCGGGTGGGGAGGCCTCGGCGCTGCTCGCCGACTTCGACTGGATGTACGACGACGGTTATGGCTCGCCCAATGAAGATTGCACCAATTCGACGGCCAGCGGTTGCTGGGACCACCGGCACAACATCCTGGGCGACTACGGTCCACACCCGTCCATGGGCGCGGCGGCGACCAAGGTAGACGGGGTTACTTCGATGACCGAGCTGTTCTCGTCCGGGCCGGCCGGCAAGCTCGACTACGTGCTACCCAAGGACGCGCCGGCCACGGAGAACTCGAGCGACCTCTCCGGTCCTGGCTACTGGGAGGCGACAAGCAACGGCAAGGTGCTCGCCTTCGCGGGCGCAGGCTTCCGTGGTTCGGCGGCTTCGTTGCGCTTGGCCAAGCCGGTCGTTGGCATCGCGGCCACGCCCAACCGTGGCGGCTACTGGGAGGTTGCCGCTGACGGTGGTGTATTTTCCTTTGGTGACGCCCACTTTTACGGCTCGGCAGCCAACTTGCGCTCGCACCGGCCGTTCGTCGGCATCGCCGTGGCCCATGGCGGGCACGGCTACTGGCTGGCCACCTCGACGGGCGACGTCTACTCCTTCGGCGCCGCTGCCCACTTCCAGCAGCGTGGGCCCTTCGGGCGCGCTGGTGAGGACGTCGTGGGCATAACGGCCACCCCTGATGGATTGGGTTACTGGCTAGTCGGCGCCAATGGTGTTGTCCACGCGTTCGGCGATGCCCACAGCTATGGCCCTGACGCACCCCTGCCGGCATCGCAGCATGTGGTCGGGATGGCCTCGACCTTGGACGGGCATGGCTACTGGCTGGTCACGCGCCGCGGCTTCGTGTACACCTTTGGGGACGCCCGCTTTTACGGCTCGTTACCGGGCCAGAACGGAGGGGCAGTAGTGGGCATGGCGGTGCCCACGACGGGTCACGGGTACTACGTGGCGGCGTCGAGTGGCCGCGTGTTCGCTTTCGGCAGTTCCTCAATCGAGGCCACCGCCGGGCGACCTGGCCGGGTCGTTGCCATGGCCGCCGCCTAGCCAGTCCGCCGGCCCCCGCCCCAGCTCACGGGCGGCCACGGCGCGCCAGCCGCAGCCGCGCGCGACCCTGCTCGATCTCGAGCGCCCCGTCGAGCTGGCGCGAGAGCACGCAAAGCACGGCCGCTCCGTCACCCGGCAGTTCGTCGACGGGTAGCCCGTCACTGTACGAGCCGAGCCGGCGCAAAGCGCCCTGCGCCGGCGCGTCGAGCCAGTTTTCCCCGCTCGCCAATTCGACCCGGGCCCCCGACACAAGGACCGGCCCATGATCGCCCGCGAGCGTGCACTGCCGGGCCGAGAGGTACCCGGCGACAGCGGTGGCGAGGCTCCCGAGCCGGGCGTGCTCGGGCACCAAAGGCAGTCGGATACCTTCAGCGCGAGCCGCGGCGGCGCACACCTCCCCGATGCAGGCGGCCGCGACCCCGCCGGCATTGAAGGCCTCCCAGAGGTTGCTGTCCTTGCCGTCGCCACGGGCTATCATCGCCAGGACTTGGACCTGCGGCGCGGCGGTAAAGGTGACCACGTCCACCCCGCCCTCCACGATCAGCCGGGCCAGTTCCCGGGCGGCGTGTTCGCCGGCGAGGCCCATCGTGTACACGGGGAGTTGGGTGACGTTGGCGCCGGCAGCACCCAGCCGCGCGACCGCCTCCTCCGAGCTGGCGCCATGGAGCTGGAAAACCACTGACTTGTCACGCAGATCCTCCTGGAGCAGCCTGTCGACCACCTCGTCGAGCGTCTCGCCAGGGGCCTTGTAGCACGCGTCCAGCCCCACTTTCCTCAGTTCCCCGAGCGCTTTGGCGCCTCGGACGAACACGGCCGCCCGTGCCCCCATCCCCTCCACCAGGGGCGCTTGGAGCTCCCACGCGGCGGCCAGCGACAACCAGGTGCGCATCCCGTAGCCGGTGTTGGCAACGAGGTAATCGGGCGGGTTGGCCGCCACCGAGGCGGTCAGCCTGCGCAGGGCCTCATTGTCCGCCGCCTCGGTTTGGAGCAAGGGGTAGGGGAGCACCTCGAGGCCGAGGCGCTCGAGGAGGACCGCCTGTTCGTCCCGGCGCCGGTCGGCGGTGATGGCCACCGTGAAGCCCCTGAGGTCGGGCGCCGGCATGGCGGTCACCCTACCTACACTGCACCTGCACTGCGAGGGACCCAGGTGGCAGCCGGCCCTGGGCACGCCTTTCGCTACGGATCTGGTCGCGATCCGAGGTTCTGGGCGTACCAGCGTCACCAGGACTGACGCCAGCGCGACGAGTTCCGTTCCTGCACCCAGAACCGGGCCAGGGAGGGTGTTCTACCGTGCACCCGGAGCCGGGCCAGGGAGGGTGTTCTACCGTGCACCCAGAGCCGGGCCAGGGAGGGCGTTCTAGCGTGCACCCGGAGCCGGGCCAGGGAGGGGTGTTCACGCTCACCTTCGTCACTTGCGCGAGTGTCGGGTTGGCAAATGACACGGAGCGTGCCCGCGTCTACACTCACTGTTCTAGGCCCTAGGTTTTCGAGTGCCCCAGGCACAAGGAGGACATCGTTGAGCATGGAGCTGTTGGCCAGCGATGTGGCCGCACGCCGCGAAGCCGCTCGTCGCCCCTTCGAGTGCCAATTGCCTGGCACGCCTGGCGAGTTCGCCGCGATGGTCGCCGAGGGCGAGCGCCGTGGTTGGCCTGATGTGGTCCGGTCCGGGCTCTACGGCTTGGTGCGCCACGCGGCCGAAGGACCTGACGGTGACCCGTCCGCCGCCATCCAAGCGCTAATCGACCGCGCTCGCTGCGACGGTGACATGGCAATGTTCGCCCTCGCCCTGGCCTGGCGAGCTTGGGTAGCGATCACTGCGGGCGGGGACATTGACGCCTCAGCGGACGACGACCTGGCCAAGGCAGCGGTGATCCTGGAAGACCCCGACGGGGACCCCGTGATCAAGGCGACCGCTCACTTCCGCGTCGCCTTCTCCTACCTCCAGCGCCGCCTATGGGAGCTGGCTGACGAGCAGTTCGCCGCCGCCGAGGCCATGGTGGACGCCGTTGACCCCCTTACCCAGGACCCGCTGTTGCACCGTGCCGCCCTGGCGTACGACCGAGTACTGGTACAGCTCGACTGGGCTTGCGCCCTGCTCGAGTTCGGGGACATGGAAGGCGTCAAGACCAGGTACAAGGTGCAGGCGGCAGCTCTAGCCAGCACTGAGGACATGGAAATGCCCGCAGAGTGGCGGGAGGACTGCGAGCTGGCCGCGCTGGTGCTCGAGTTGCTCGCCGGCTTCGCGCCCCTGTCCCGTGCGGCCGAGTGCCTGAGCGAGCTTAGCGAGCAAAAGAAGGCGGTTTGGCAAGGCTTCTTGTACCTCGCTCAAGCTCTTCACGCCGAGGTCATCGGCTTGGGCGCGGCGACGGCCGCGGCCGAGCGGGCTGTGGCGTCCATCGACGCCAACGAGAACCCGGCGGTCTACGACCTCGCCGTCCACCAGGCCACAGTGCTCGAAGCCAAGGTTGCCGGCAAGCGCACGGCCGGGCTGCGCAGCGCCGAAGCCTTGGCCGGCCAGCGGGAGAAGGGCCGGCAGGCCAGCCTCACGGGCATGCAGGCAATGCTGGCTTCCGAGCGGCTGCGCAATGAGCGCGACCAACTTGCGCGGCACGCCTACCACGACCCTCTGACCGGGCTGGCCAACCGCCGCGGTTTCGACCGCCATGTCGCCTCGCTCCAGGGCTCAGGGGTCGGCCAAGTGGCGGTTTTGTTGTTCGACATCGACCACTTCAAGCCCGTGAACGACCGCTTCGGTCACCAAGCGGGCGATACGGTACTGCGTAGAGTCGGTGAAGTGCTCACCGCCAGCGTCCGTGCCGGCGATTTTGCCGCTCGCATAGGCGGCGACGAGTTCGCACTGCTGCTGGCAAATTCGACCGCGGTCGCCGCGGCCAAGCGAGCCGAAGCCATTGCGCAGGAAGTTGCCACACAGAACTGGCGTGACATCGACGGCGAGCTAACCGTGTCGATCAGTGCCGGCGTGGCGGCAGGTGAGCCGCGGGCGATCGATACCTTGAGCCGCCAGGCTGATGCCTCCTTGTACGAGGCCAAAGCGTCGCGGCGCTGAGCTGTCGCCGCGCCGTCGCGGTCCCTTTTACGGCCCCTGGGAGCACCCCAGCGCAGCTATGCCGCCCCTGGGTTGCGCCAGGTACGCGCCTGGCCGGGCGTCGGCCCATCGATCGGCCGGTAGTTGACACCGAGCGCGGCTAAGCGCGGCATGTGGGCGCGTAGCCGGCGTTCGAACTCGTCCCAAGGGCGCTCGCCCACGGTCCAGGTCGCCTCGGCCAGGGCGCAAGCGCGGGGCCAGTACATGTACTCGGCGTGCGGGCCCGTGAGCACGTACTCGGTCCACAGCTGCGCCTGCGCTCCAAGCACCCGTGTCGCTAGCTCCTCAGGCAACCCAGGAGGGACGGGCTCGAGCTCGAAAGCACGCTGCACGGTGATGGCGGCGCGGATGGCGAGGGGCTCACGCGCGTCGTCCGCGTAGGCCCAGTCGAAATAGCACCAGGGCTCGGGTGCCATAACGACATCGTGACCGGAACGCGCGGCTTCGAGTGCGACCCGAGCGGCTTCCTCGGCCCGCCAGGCCACGATTACGGCCCCCGGTGGCGCGCCGGCGTCAAGGACCTCGTCCCAGCCGAGCAGCACCCGCCCTCTCCCTCTCACCACCAGAGACATCTGCCCCGTGAACCAGCTCTGGAGCTGGTGCGGCCCAGTCAGGCCGCGTTCCTCGCACCACGCTTTGCTCGCCGGGTTGGCCTCCCATTCCGTCGTCGGGCATTCGTCGCCACCGATGTGCACGTAACGGCCCGGGAAAACGTCCATGACCTCCTCGAGGACCTCAGCGCAAAAACGAACGGTGCTCGCATCCATGTTGAGCACATGCTCGCTGACGCCCCAGTTGGTGAAGACTTCGAGGGGTTCGCCGGTATTGCCGAGCTCGGGGTAGGCCGCGACGGCCGCTTGCATGTGCCCCGGCATGTCGACCTCGGGCACAACGGTCACGAACCGCCGGGCGGCATAGGCGCAGATCTCCGCCAAGTCGCCTTTGGTGTAGTACCCGCCATGCGGCGTGCCGTCGGTGCGGCCCTCGTGGTAGTGCCCGAGCGGCGACTCGCGCCGCCAGGCACCCACCTCGGTAAGCCGGGGGTACCGGTCAACCGGGAAGCGCCAGCCTTGGTCGTCGGTGAGGTGCAGGTGCAGGACGTTGATCTTGTGCAGGCTCGCCACGTCCACCAGCTTCAAGATGAAGTCCTTCGGTAGGAAATGGCGGGAAACGTCGAGGCCCAGCCCTCTCCAGCCGAACCTGGGCGCGTCGGAGATTTCGGTGCCCGGCAGTTCCACAGCACCCACGGGTTGCGAGGGCGCAACCCGCAACAGATCGGGCGGCAGTAACTGGCGCAATGTGCGCGTGCCGTAGAAGACGCCCGCCGCAGACGCGCCAGTGATCTCAATGCCGTCCGCGCCCGAGCGCAGGGTGTACCCCTCGTGCGGGCCGTTCGGCAGGGAGTTGCCCAACGCCGATGCCATGGGTGCCAACCCCTCGGCACCGACGGTCACCGCCGCGCCCACCCGGAGCCGCACCGTGCCGTGCGGGCTCGTGCCCCCCGGGCCGGCCCGGCTGATGCGCCAGCCCGTGCCCGCTCCCAGCTCGCCGGCGAGCAGGCCCGCCACTGCAGAGGAGGCATCGTCGGCGGCAACCATCATGCCATCGGCCAAGGTTGCTCCCGGGCCTCCCTCGGACCACGAGCGAGGGCGCGGGATCATGGGTGGCTCACGATCTCCGGACGAGTGGACTGGCCGCTCGTCCTGGGAGTGCCAGCTGCGGGCCCGACCAGCCCTGCCGGGTCGTGCACCACCTGTCCGGCGATGATGGTGGCGAGCACCGTGAGGTCCGGGGCCAGGACGACGATGTCGGCGTCGGCCCCCCGGACCAGCCGCCCTTTGCGGTGTTCGCCCAGCACCATGGCCGGGTGCAGCGAGGCGGCCCGGAGCGCCGTGCCCAAAGGGACCCCGGCACGGCTGACCGTTAGTGCCACGGCGCGGTCCATGGTCAGCACGCTGCCCGCTACCGTTTCTTCCTGCCCTGCCAGCACGGCGCGGCCACCGCTCACGAGCACCTCTTGTGGGCCGAGGCGGTGCCGTCCCGGCGGCGTGCCCGTCGCCCCGATCGCATCGGTCATCAGAACGAGGCGCTCGGGGGCGAGCGTCGCGACGAGCGAGATGAGTGCGGAGTGGATATGCACACCGTCGGCGATGATCTCGAGGAATACGCGTTGGTCAGCCAGCGCCGCCGCTACCGGTCCCGGTTGGCGATGGTGGATCGGGGCCATGGCGTTGAACAGATGTGTGGCGTGAGTGGCACCCGCTTCGAACGCCGCCGTCGCCGTCTCGTAGTCGGCGTCTGTGTGGCCGATGGCGACGACTACACCCGCAGCGCGGGCGGCGGCCACCAGCTCGAGCGCCCCGTCCAGCTCCGGAGCGATCGTGACCAGCCGGAGGGTGCCCTGTGAGCGCTTCATGAGATCTTGCAGCTCGGCAAGGTCGGGGGGCCGGATGGCCTCGGGGAACTGTGCCCCGGCGCGCGAGCGGGCGATCCACGGGCCTTCCAAGTTGGACCCGAGCACACCGCTCCCCGGTTCGGCCGTGACCCGCACCACCCCGCTGACGGCCGTGCGCAGAGCCTCAGGGCTGTCTGAAACCGTCGTCGCCACCAGGCCCGTGGTCCCGTGGGTGGCGTGGAAGCGAGCCATCTCCCGGACCGAGCCCTCGACTTCTTCTTGGGTGGCGCAGTTGACTTGGTAGCCGCCCCCGCCATGGACATGTACGTCGATATAGCCGGGTGCGAGCAGTACGTCACCCAGGTCCAGCACCGGCAGCCCGTCAACGTCGGGTGCGCCCCGGCCGACGTCACGCAGGACACTTCCGTCAAGGACCACGTGCGCGTCTTCGATGATCCCTCCCGGCGTGGCTGCCCGGGCCGCGCGCAGAGCGTAACCGCTCACGTGAGCGTCACTTTGTTGAGCCCCGGGGGGGCATCAGGGTCGTAGCCCAGTCGCCGGGCAAGCGCGAGTGCCAGCTGCTGGCCCCGGACGACAGCGAGCACGGGTGCCAGCACCTCGGGCGCCGTCTCGGCCCAGCTCATGGCCGTGCCAGGGACAGGTCCCGCGATGCGGGGGCTCGCCCCGCGCAGCTTTAGTTCAGCGACTACGGCCGCTACGTCGTCGCTGGCCGGGCCCGGGTGAGCGAACACCAGCACAGGAGGTGCGTTTGCGGCGATGGCGATCGGGCCATGCCTGAGGTCGGCCGCCGAGAAGGCGGCTGTGAACTTCGACGTCGTTTCCTCGATCTTGAGGGCCACCTCTTGCGCCGCCCCGTAAAGGAAGCCACGTGCCACCGTCACGAAGCGGTCTGCGTCTGCCAACCATTCGGCCAGTGCGTTCGGTGGCGACACGTCGGCCAGCACCTCAGCGACCTGGGCGGGCAGCTCGCCCGCGGCTCGCTCGTCCAAGCCGAGGTCGCCGACGGCTTGCGCGATCAGCGCAAAGGAAACGAGCTGCGCCGTTACCGTCTTGGTCGCCGGCACGGCTCGCTCTGTCCCGGCCTCCAGGGCAACGACGATGTCGGCAGCTGAGGCCAGGGGGCTGTCGGCGTCGTTGGTAATAGCAATGGCTCGGGCGCCGAGGCCTCTGGCGCGCTCCACGACTTCCACTATCTCTGGCGTCTTGCCCGACTGGCTCACGGCCACCATCAAGTACCCGCGAAAATCCGTTCGGGCACCGTACAAGGTGAAAAGACTGGGCGAGGTGGAGGCCACCGGCCGGCCGGTCGCCAGTTCGATGAAATAGGACCCACACGTCGCCGCGTGGTCGGACGAACCCCGGGCTACCAGCACAGTGCCTGCCAGGTCCGCCGGCATGACCGCCCGGACCTGCTCGGCGATTTTCTCCCGGCGGCTGAGGAGCGCGGCGAGGCGCGCGGGCTGCTCAGCCATTTCTGACTCCATCAGGCGGCCCGCCTCGGGCATCACCCCGTCACCGCCCCGGCAGTGAGGCCGCTCACGATCCGGCGTTGGACGATCAGGAAAAAGATCACCACGGGCAGCGACATTATGGTGCAGCCGGCCATGAGGCCGCCGTAGTCGGTGCCGGTGTTGGTACTGAAGCTGTAGAGCCAGACGGGCAAGGTCTGGCGGAAGTTCTCTGTCATGAAGACGTTGGCTACGACGAAGTCGTTCCAGGCCGTTATGAAGGCGAAGATGCCCGAAGAAATGAGGCCCGGTAGCACGAGCGGCAAAAGGATGCGGAAGAAGGCACCTAGCCGGCTGGCCCCGTCGACCATCGCCGCCTCTTCCAGTTCGATCGGCACACCGCGCACGAACCCCTTCAATGCCCAGACGGTGAATGGCAGTGTCGAGGCGGAGTAAGCCAGTATGAGCCCGAGGTACGTGTCGGTCAGATGGAGGCCGTTGAGCAAGAGGTACACCGGGATCAGCATCGCCGTGCCCGGCACCATCTGCACGACCAGGATCATCACCAAGAAGGCGGTGGTGCCTACAAGGCGGAAGCGGCTAATGGCCGCGGCCGCCATGAAAGAGAACACCAGAGTGACGATTACCGCTGTCCCAACGACGAACAAGCTGTTGCGGGCGTCGTCCCAGAAGTACGCCGTACCGACGCCCGCAGTGTGGTCGATGGCGTCGACGAAGTCGTGCAGAGTGAAATGTAAGGGGAAAAAGCTCGGCGTGAGAGAGGTTATCTCGCTGTTCGGCTCGAAGGCCGATTGCACCATCCAGTAAACGGGGAACACGGTGACGGCGGCGAAAAGCACCGCGACGGCTCGCCAGACCCAGGTCATGGTCCGGTAGCGCGCCGTGGACTTCCCGGCCATGCTGGTCACGGTCGCGGTCATGTCCGTGCCGCCGCCTTGACCTGGCCCGTGCGGACCATGATGCGGATGTAGTAGCCCGTGACCGCCAGGAGCAGCAGGATCGTTATCACGGCGACAGCCGCCCCGAGCCCATATTCGTTGTTGGAGAAGGCTTCGATGTACTGCCAGACGCCCAGGGGGATCACGTTGAGCATTTGGGCATTGCCCTCCGTCAGGTACCAGACCTGGTTGAACACGTTCGCGTCCCAGATGATCGAGAGCACGGTCATCAGGACGAAGATGGGCCGCACGATGGGCATCGTCACTCCGCGGAAGGTCGCCGCCGGCGAGGCGCCATCAATGGCCGCCGCCTCGTACAGGTCGCGAGGTACGAGGGTAAAAGACGAGTACATCATGAAGGCCACGAACGGCACGGCGCCCCAGACGATGTTGGCGACAATGATGCTGTAGGCCGAGATCTCGCTGCCGAACCAGTTGTGGTCGGTGAAGTGGAACCCCAGCTGGGTGAGCAGATCGTTGGCTACCCCATACTCCTGCTCGAACAGCCAGGTCCATATGACTGAAGATGCCGAGGTCGGCATCGCCCAAGCCAACACCATGCACACGGACACCACGATGCGCAGCACATTGCCGATTCGCCTGAGCAGCAGTGCAACCCCGGTGCCGATCGTCATTGTCAAGCCGACGCAGGCCGTGACGAAGACAAAGGTCTGCAGTACCGATGTGCCCAGTTCGGTGCTGGTGAACAGGGAGCGGTAGTTGGCGAGGCCGTTCCATTGCACCTTGTGCTGGATCAGCTGGAACGCCCCAAGGTTTTGGAACGACGTCGCAATGAGGCGCCCGAGCGGGTAAAGGGTCATGAACCCGAGCAGGCCCAGAGCCGGCAGGACTAATAGGAGGGGCAACAACTGGCGCCGCGCGGTGCGGCGCCAGTTGCCTTTGGTTTGGTTGTGCCGAACTTCCGACGGTGGCGTTGGGACGAGGCGTTGCGTCCTCGTCGGAGCCAGGTTTGGCAGGGTCGGCGCGGCCATGTCGTCTATAGGATATTGCTTGGGTTATTGGGCGTTGAGGAGGTTGTCGAGCTTCTGGTCGTACACCTTGGCGATCGTCGAAACGGGCACTTTGCCCTCGGCAACCTGGGCGAACAGGTCTTGCATGACGTTGTCGGCCTCGACCGTGGCCCATCCGGGGACCGGAGGGGTGAACTGGCTGACCGAAGCAGCCTTGAAGTAGGTGGCGATGTTACCGCTGACCTTGACCTGGCTCACGAGATTGCTCGCGTTCGGGATGAAGCCGATCTTGGAAGCCTGCAGGAGCTGGTTGGCGGTACCGGCGTAGAGCTTGACCCAGGCCAGAGCCTCGGCCTGGTTGGGGCTGTTCTTGGCGATCCCGAGGTCCGAGCCACCGAGGAAGACCGGGGCCTGGCTGCCGGCGGTCACACCCGGGAGGGCGAAGGTACCGATGTTGCCGGTCATCGCCTTGTTGTCGCTGACGTCCGTGCCAAGCGTCCAGGTGCCGTCGATGTACATGGCAGCCTTGCCGCTGGCAAAGATCTGGGAGTCCGAGGGGTTGGCCTCATTGACGTCCTGGGAGGCCGGCGTGGACATGAAGTTCTGGAACGCCTGGTACTCCTGCAGGCCGATGAGGGACTGCCTGGACTCGAGGTCTCCGTACCACTTGCCACCCTTTTCGACAGCGATCTGGCCACCCTCAGCCCAAACGAAGGGCATCGCGGCGTACCACTCCTCGCCGGGCAGGTAAAAGGCCGAAAAATCGGCCCGGTTCTTGAAGACGTTCTTCAGCACGGCTCCATCACCGAGCAGCTCCGACAGGGACGTCGGGGTATGGGTGATCCCAGCGGCGGCGAACATGGCCTTGTTGTAGACGACAACGCGGTCGCCGGCCAGTTCGGGGACGGCATAGAGCCCACCCTGGTACTCGGCCGGCCCCTCGAGGCCCGTCAGCCAGTCCGAGCTGTTCTGGAACTGGCTCTTGTCCGAGGACAGGTTCAAAAGGCCACCCGAAGCGGCGAACTCGGCGACGTCCGTGTTGCCCAATTCCATGACGTCGGGCGGGGTGCTCCCGGCCAATGCCGAGATGACCTTGGCGCTGATGCCGCTCCATTGCTGGATCTCGACGTTGACGGTCCAGCCTGGGTACTCCTTTTGGAATGCGGCGTTGACGGAGTTGTACACGGCGGGTACCGAGTCACCGGTCATGAGCCAGACAGTTAGGGCCCCGCCCGACGCAGAAGCGGTGGCGGGCATGACACCACCGCTCACCCCGGCCGCGACGGCGAGGGCGATAGCGGTGGGAGCGATGAGGCGTCTCTTCAACTTGTGCGCTCCTTGTGCTTGTTGAGTCCACTCAGGTCTGGTGCTGCCCTTGTGGCGGTCGGCGATTTGGTCTAGACCAAAGTGGTCTAGACCAAGATGTTGGCACAATCCCCGTGCCTTGTCCAGTCACCTCTCTAACATCTGTGGGAAGTTGATCGAAGCGGCCAGCGCCCGCTGGCGAGGAGGCAACAATGAGGACGGCCACGGCCGGCCCGGCGCCGGCTCCGGCCGGGGCAGGACAGCAACCTAACCGGCACTACCCGAAGTACTACGTGGTGAAAGGCCACCTGGCCGGGATGCTGGCCAGGCTCTCCCCGGGTGAGGCCCTGCCCCCGGAGCGCACGCTGGCAGAGAGCTTCTCCACCAGCCGGACCACGGTCCGCCAAGCACTCCACGAGCTGACCATCGAGGGCCGGCTCGTGCGCATGCACGGGAGGGGCACCTTTGCCGCCCTGCCCAAGATGGCCCAGCCGCTCGAGCTGACCAGCTACACCGAGGACATGCGCCGGCGAGGCCTCCCGTCGCGGTCACGGCTGCTGTCTGTCGGCCAGGTGTCCGCCGACGACGAGCTGGCGTGGCGGCTCGACATCAAGTCCCGGGCCAAGGTGCTGCGTATCGAACGGCTGCGGATGGCGAGCGAGGAGCCCATGGCCATAGAGACCACCCACCTCGAAGCCGCCCGCTTCCCGGGGTTGGCCAAGCGGCTCGGGGACTCGGTTTCCCTCTACGCGCTGATGGCCGACGAGTACGGCGTCCACCTGGCCGAAGCTGAGGAGACCATCGAGACGGTGCCGGCGCCGCCCAAGGAGGCCGAGATGCTAGACACTACGGTGGGTTACCCGATGCTGCTGTTGTCGCGCCACAGCCGGGACGGCTCGGGCCGGCCGGTGGAGTTCGTGCTGTCGTTCTACCGGGGCGACCGCTACAAGTTCGTGGCCCAGCTGCGGCCCCCGAGCGTGGCGGCCGCGGACTGAGCCAGCCGGGCATTAGCGCGCCGCCCGCGGCTGGGCAACCGGCCACCCCGGCGAGCCAGGTGCTGGACGTCGCCGCGTCCACCCTCCGCCACCTGGCACGGTCCCAGCTGGACGGCATCGCCCGGGCCGCCGACGTGCTCGGCGCGCGGCTGCTGGCCGGAGGTTCGGTCTATACATTCGGCACGGGGCACTCGCGCTCGGTCGCCATGGAGCTCGCCGCCCGCGCCGGCGGGCTCAGTGCAGTCAAGGAACTGGTCCTCGATGACCTGGTCTACGCCGGCCGGGCCTCACGCCAGGAACTCCTGGACGGCCGTCTCGAGCGCAGTCCGGACGCGGCGTTGGCGCTGCTCGAGGGGGTTGAGATGGGAGCGGGGGACGCTATGGTCATCATCTCCCACTCGGGCCGCAACGGGGCCACAGTCGAGATGGCGCTCCAGGCCAGGCGGCGCGACCTGCCCGTCGTCGCGGTAACGTCGCTCGCCCACAGCCAGGCGGTGAGCTCACGCCACCCGGGCGGCCAGCGACTGTTCGAAGTGGCCACCCTGGTCATCGACACGGGTGCACCTTATGCCGACACTGCCATTTCCTTGGGGCCTGACGTGGGCGTATGCAGTGTCTCGTCGTTCGCCGGCATAGTCGTGGCCCAGGCACTCAATGCGGAACTCGTCGCCCGCTACGTGCGCGCCGGTGCAGCGCCCCCGTTGCTGCCGAGCCGCAACCTCGCTGAGCGTTAGCCGCCGAGCACCTCTCGTACGACGCCCAGGAAACGGGCCGAGCTGCGGGCCAATGTAAAGGCCGCGGCTCGCTCGTAGCCGGCCTTTATCAGGGTGTCCCGCCGGGCCCCCGGCCGCGCGACCAGAGCGACGGCCTGCGCCACCGCTTCTGGGTCCTTGCCGTCCACAAGGGCACCCGCCCCGCCCAACGTCTCGGGCACGGCCGCGCCGGCGTAGGCGACGACGGGGACGCCGAGGGTCATGGCTTCGAGCAGGGGCACGCAAAAGCCTTCGTGCTCGGACATGCAGACAAATACGTCCGCCACGGCCCAGTGGGCGAGCAGGTCGTCGCCCGCCAGGCCGCTCAGCAGCTCCACGCTGTCGCCGAGGTCGAGGTGGAACGCCAGGCGCCTGAGCGCCCAGTGGTAGCGCGGCTGCCCGACGGCGCCGACGAGGGTGAGCCTGGCAGCGTGGTCGACCAGGTGGCGGTAGGCGGCGAAGGCGGCGATCACGTCGTGCTGGCACTTGTTTGGGACGAAGCGCCCGACGAACAGCCATTGCGCACCCTCGGCGCCCCGCTGCCGGCGCCGCAGGCGGGCCAGGGTCTTGGGGTTGGGCGGCCGGTGGTAGTCGTCCAAGTCGACCAGTAGGGGCGTGACGGCCGCGCGGGAGTAGCCGGCGTCCAGCAGTTCCTTTTGGTTGAAGCCGGAGACGGCCATGGCCAGTTCGACCACGGGAGCCAGGGCGCCGAGCTGTTCACGGCCTTCGGTCATGGCCTGCGCAGTGCGCCTGTCCCAGCGCTCGAAGTAAATGGCGGGGGTGATGTTGTGGTACTGGCTCCAGATCCGTCTACCCTCGGCCCCCTGTTCCACCAGCCACCCCGCCATGGCCGAGTTGGTGGAGCACTGGTAGAGCATGACCGCGCCGTTGCCGCCGCCGGCGCCACCGCCACCGCCACGGCTTGCGGCCCTGCCCGCGCCAGGGTGCCACGGCCGCGCCTCGCGCTCGAGCGGCGCGTGGATCTGCTCGGCCCAGATGTCCGAGTCGAAACCCGCGCCGCGCAGCACCCGCCGCACCTGCAGCGCGTGACGGCCGATCGCGTCGTAGGGGGCGAACCCCGGCACGTACTGGTCCACCCGCATACCGCTCGCAGGTTACCCAGGCTGTGCCAACGTAGGTGGATGACCAGCGCGGGCAGCCAGGGCAGCCAGGGCAGCCAGGGGAGGCTGGACAGCCAGGGCAGCCAGGGGAGGCTGGACAGCCAGGGCAGCCAGGGCAGGCTGGGCAGCCAGGGCAGCCAGGGCAGGCTGGTGGTCGCCCTCGACGCGACCCCGCTGCTCACGTCACGAGCTGGAGTGGGCGAGTTTTGTTGGTACGCCTTGCAGCATCTGGGAGCCCGGCCGGAACTGCGTACGGCCGCGTTCGCGATCAGTTGGCGCCGCCGCCACGGCCTGCGCGCGCAGCTACCTCGCGGCGTCGAGTTGCGCGACCGCCCCATGCCCGCCCGGCCCCTGCACTGGTCCTGGTCGAGGTGGCCCTTCCCCCCGATCGAGGCTTTTATCGGCCGCGCCGACGTGGTCCACGGGACGAACTTTGTCGTCCCTCCAGCGCGCCGAGCGGCCATGGTGGTGACGGTCCACGACCTCACGCCCGTCCGTTTTCCTGAACTGGTCGAGCGGGCCACGCTCGCCTACCCTGAGCTGATCAGCCAGGCGGTACGGCGGGGGGCCTGGGTGCACACGCCGACCGAGTTCGTGGCGGGCGAAGTGGTCGAGGTGTTCGGCGCCGCGCCCGAGCGCGTCCGCGCCGTGCACCACGGCGTGGCGCCGCGCCAGGTCTCGGCGGCAGCTGCGGCCGAGGTGGTGGCCGGCTTGCTACCAGGCTGGGTGGAGCGCTACATCCTGTTCGTAGGCACTGTAGAACCGCGCAAGGACTTGGCCACGCTCGTGCGGGCGTTCGGGACCATCGGCAAGCGCCGGCCGGGGCTGGCACTGGTTATTGCCGGCCGGGAGGCGTGGGGCCGGGACCGGTTGGACGAGGCCGTCGCCGCGTGCTCGGTGCCGGGCCAGGTCGTCCGCCTGGGACGGGTGGCCGATGCGGCGCGCGACGCCCTGGTGGCCCGGGCCGAGCTGCTCGCCTACCCTTCGCTCTACGAGGGTTTCGGCCTCCCGCCACTGGAGGCCATGGCAGCCGGCACGCCGGTGGTGGCCTCCCGGGTGGGAGCCCTGGAGGAGGTCTTGGGTGACGCCGCCCGCCTTTTCGCCGTGGGCGACAGCGACGCCTTGGCCTCGGCCATGGAGGAGCTCCTGGACGACCGGGCACTTCGGGACGACCTGGTTGCTCGGGGGTACCGCCAGGCGGCCCGCTATGACTGGGACGTGTGTGCGGCCGGGTTGGCGGCGCTGTATGTGGAGGCGGCCGCCGGGCGTCGCTAGGGGGCACCCCTGACCCCGTGGGGGCGGGGATCTGGCGGCCGCCAAGGGGATCTGGCCGCCGCCAAGGGGATCTGGTCGCGCTCGGAGGTTCTGGGAGTCTCAGCGTTGCGAGCGCTGACGCCTGCGCGACGAGAAACGCTATTGCACCCAGAACCACCGGTCGCGGGACGCCCTTCACGCCGCGCTGCACCTGATGGGAGCCCAACGATGGGCTGTTGCCAGCGCCGCAGCCGGGGGGCGCGCCCGCGCTCGCTCAGATGAAGCGCACGAGCTCCACGGCCACCACCACCCAGGCGCTGCCCACGCACAGCCCGACGGCATCGAGGCGAACGCGTGAAGATAGAAGCAGCACGATGCTCAGCAGGTAGAAGTCGTCGAGGCTGCGAAAGCCGACGTCGCCCAACCAGATTCCGCTGGTGAGCGAGATGGCGAGCAGGCAAGCCGCCGCCCAAGCCACCTTTTCATAGAGGGTGGCGGTGCTCTGGCCGAGAGTGAACGCCGCGAGCGCGCCTACCAGGAGCAGGACGGCGAGCTCACCGAACCACAAGAGGGACGACACCGAAGGAAACCGTTCGGCGTAGTGGGCGAGGCCGTGGGCCAGCCCGACCAGTGGGACGCCGGCATTGTTTTGAGAAGAGGTGAACAGCGGGAACGTCCCGGTGCCTACGCGGAGTGCTATTTGCCAGGTGGCGAACGCGACCACGGGTATCGCCCAGGACGCGTCGTCCCAGCTTGGCCACCCGCCGCGGGCCGTGCCGCCGCGGGCAGTGCCTCCGCGGGCCCCGGCCGCGCGTCCACCTAGCGCCTCGTCCCCGACGGCCGTGCCTCCGGGGGCCCCGGCCGCGCGTCCACCTCGCGCTGCCCCACCCTCGCTCCCTTCGCGACCGTGGGGGACGATGGAGAAGAGCCGGGCCAGCAGCACGGCTCCCGCAATGAGAAGGGCCGGTTCGCGGGCCAAGACGGCCACACCCAGGGCCGCGCCCGCGAGGACGGGTTTTCTCGCCCTCATGGCGGCGAGAGCACCCACGAGGAACGCCGCCTCCGTCAGTTCGGTCAGGTCCCGGGACAAGGACCACAACAGCCCGAAGAACCCTGCCAGCAGCAGGCCCCACAGTGGGTGGCGGCCGCACTCGCGGGCGAGGACGCTGCCACAGCCCGCCAAGAGCCCCAGCGCGGCGACGTTGACCAGCGCCATCATGGCCGGCGTGGCGACGTGCTGGCCGGCGGAGGCGAGCCACACCAAGGCCGGGTAGGCGACCCGGTCGAGCCGCCCGAGAGTATCGAACCGGATCCCGAACGCCTGCCGCGACCAGGTCCAGGGGCTCAGTGCGGTGCGATAGTAAAACTGCCCGTCGTAGCCGCTGCCGGCCGTGATCGGTATGCCGCGGGTGTACCGGCTCGGGCTCACATAATCCGACCCGGCCACCACGAGGGCACCTACATGGCCATGGCCGGCCACGATCACGCGCAGGCCGACGAACGCGGCAGCCACGCCGGCCGAGACCAGGCCCGTACGAGGGCCGGTCGCCAACAGCCGACTGTTGACCAGCCGCGTGCCGCGGGCCGCGACGGCTTTCCCAGCGGCGTGGCTGGCGTCCACCTCGGCCAGCCATCTGAGCGGCCCGCTCGCCCAGGCGAGCGTCCGGCGGCTCGCCGCCAAGGCCCGGCGCACAGCGGGGCTGGCAGGCCAGCTAATTGGCAGGCCCAACCGGGGTGTGCGGCGCCTCGTCAGGCCGCGGCTCGAGGCGAGCGACCCTCTCCTCCAGAGCTGCGACGCGCGCCTCGAGCTGGGCTTGCCTGGTCTCGGTCCCCGCCACCTTTCCGGCCAACGCTTCGCCCAGGCGTACCAGCGCGAAGCCAATGTCGTTGACCTGCTCTGCCAGGTAAATCATGTACCAGGCGACCAGGCGCTTGACGGCGGCCTTGGAGGCGCGCCCAACCGGTTTGGCGCTCGTCGTCGGGGCGTCGGCGTCTACGGCGGCAACGTCCCGGAGGGCTTCCATTGCCCCCGCTACGTCATCGGCGGCGAGCTCGCGGGCCGAAAGGCGCCCTGCCAGGCGGCGCGCCTGGTCCAGATAAGCGCTGTCCACCCGGTCCGGTCCGGGCACGGGGCCCGTTCCGTCAGGCATTCGGCGACCCGACCAAGCGGAACGTGCCGGCTGGCCAGGGCCCCATGTCTCGGCCGCGCACGATCATGAACGATAATGACCGCCGTACTTCCCGTACAACCATCCGCCCGCGGGCGCCGGGCTGCGACTAGAGGAAATGAGGTCCCTCGACGAAAGTGAGCCGGGACGAGGTCTTCAGTCCTGACGACATCCGGCGCCGGGTGGCCGAGCTCACGTGGTGCCACAGCATCGACCTCGGGCACGGCATCGTGACCCCGGGCCTTTCCAACGTCGTCCCGCTCTCTGACGGTGAACTACCCGATCTCGCCGGACGCTCTGTGCTCGATGTTGGCGCCTGGGACGGTCTTTACTCGTTCCAGGCCGAACGCGCGGGAGCCAGCCGGATAGTCGCGCTCGACCATTACGCCTGGGGCGTGAACGTCCCCGCCCGCCAGGCGTACTGGGACCATTGTGCAGCGCAAGGCTTGCTGCCCGACCACAACCGCGACCTCTCCGACTTCTGGGACCCGGCCCTGCCGGGACGGCGCGGTTTCGACTTGGCCCGCCAGGTCCTCGGCAGCCGCGTCGAGCCGATAGTGGGCGACCTGATGACCATGGACCTCGACGCCCTGGGCCAGTTCGACGTCGTCCTTTACCTGGGAGTGCTGTACCACATGCAGGAACCCCTGACCGCGTTGCGCCGGGTCCGGGCGGTTACCGGCACGGTGGCGGTCATCGAGACGGTCGCCGTGCGCGTGCTCGGCCAGCGCGATGCCAGCTTGCTGAGCTTCTATGCCGGCAACGAGCTAGGCGGCGCCGACTTCGGCAATTGGTTCGCGCCGACCGAAAAGGCCCTCGTGAACCTGTGCCGCGCCGCCGGCTTCGGGCGGGTCGACGTCGTACGAGCAGCGCCCAGGGTGAGGCCATGGCGTGACCACCTGCGCCGCAACATTGCGCGCACCGAGCGCGAGTACCGCGCGGCCGTGCACGCCTGGGTCTAAAGGCCGGGCCTTTCAGTCCCGAGCAGTCGCCAAGACGGTGCCGGCCTGCAATGATTGGGACCGTCTTCAAGACAGAGGCTTCTCGGGAGAGGTGGGCCATGGGCAACGGTCGAACTCATGTGGGGGTCCAAGTAGGGGACGGGCTGGTGGCCCGTTTCGGCGAAGTGATCATCCTCGTCGGGGCGGGCCAGGACGCCGGCGCGGTCGAGGGACTGCTCGATGCCGTGGAGTCCGCCGCGTCCGGTTCGGCACCGGGCGAAGCCGTCGCATGGCGGTTGGCCTCGCTGGTGGCAGCTTCGGGATCTGCACCGGCCTTTGGGGTGGTTGCGCCTACGAGCAGCGGTTATGTGGTGTTGCTGCATGGTTCGGTATGGGCCGAGGCGAGTACCGGGGGCACGCCATCTCGGTTTTCGGGGGCCGAGGCGATCACATGGGTAGACCGCACGGTCGAGGGCACGGTTGACAGTCTCACCGTTGGCAGCGGCGACCACCAGGTAGTCACGGTCGACCGCCGTTCCGACCTGCGTGCTGGGCTCGTACCCGGCAGCGGCTTCATCTTGACGCCGCCCGCCGACAGCGTGGCGCCCGTTGCGGCGGGGGCTCTTGCACCTTTTGCAGTGGAGGCCGCTACGCCCGCTCCCGAGGCGCCAGCTGCGGCCGCTCCCGAGGCGCCGGCTGCGGCCGCTCCGGAGGCGCCAGCTGCGGCCGCGCTGACGACGACCGCAGCCGACCTTGGGCCCGAGCCCGAGCCCGGAGAAGGCCACGAGGCGCTCGAAGCCGTCCTCGGAGCCGAGCCCTGGGAGCCGCCCTTACCGAGAACCGCCGTCGCTGAAGAGGCCTCCACTGAGGGCCTGCTCGCAGACGCCGAGGCACGAGAAGCACCGCAGCCGGTCGCGGTTGAAGTCAGTTCCGCTGAGCTGGTGCCTGGCGAGGCCGTGATCGGGGCAAGCGGTCCCGCGGTGGCTGAGCCAGCAGCGGCCGAACAGGTGCCAGCCGAGCCAGCAGCGGCCGAGCCAGCAGCGGCCGAGCCAGCAGCGGCCGTGCCCCAGTCCGCCTACGAGGGCTATCAGGCCGCGAGCGCGTACCAACCGGGAGACCCTTCCGGCGGCTACCAAGCCGGTACCTACCAGGCCCCCAGCTACCAACCCGGTTACCCTTCCGGCGGCTACCAAGCCGCCCCGGCCGGCTACCAAGCCGCCCCGGCCGGCTACCAAGCCCCCTCCGCCACCGCTGGTGACCCCTCAGGCGGCTACCAGGCCCCTGGTTACCAGCCTGCCGGCTACGAGGCGACGTCCGCTTATGGCCCCGCGCCGACGGCTTCTCCGACCACATCCGACGCCCCGACCACATCCGACGCACCGACCATGGCACAGCCGGCTGCGGGTGGCCAACCTGTTGCTTCTGACGGCGGCAGCCAGCTCCGTTGGGGAGAGGCGGCAGCACCCGCGGCCGCGGCGGCGGGCCAGTACCAATATCCCGCTCAGCCTCAGGCCGGCGGTTGGCCTGCCGGCACGCTCGTCGGGGCGGACGGCACCCGCTTGCCGCTCGACCGCAACTACGTACTTGGCCGCGAGCCCGACCAGGATCCCGCGGTCCTCGCCGGGTCAGCGACGCCGATCCGTCTGGCGGACGACGAAAACCTCATCTCACGGGTGCAGAGCTACGTCACCGTAGAGGGTGCCCAGGTCTCGTTGCGGGACGCTGCATCCGCCAACGGCACCTACGTCGCCGCTCCGGGAGCGCCCACCTGGACCCGGTTGGGCCCGGACCCGGTCGTGCTCCCCCCAACTTGGAGCATGCGGGTGGGCAACCGCGTTTTTACCTACGTCGCCGGTTCGTAGCTGCCTCCGCCCCCGGGCCAGGTGCGAACCGGTGCGGTCAAGACGCTGGGGTTAGGCCACCGAGGAGGCGCTCGACGGTGGCCGCGTCGCCCAAGCCGATTATGACCTTCACGGGTCGCACCCGATCGGGGGCCTGCACGTAGAGCACGAGGCTGCCGAGGACCGCGGACGGGTCGATAAAGGCATGCAGGGTGCCGAGCCGTAGCCCTGTCGCTCCCGCCGGGACCGTGTTCGGAGCTTTGGGGCTGCCGGCTTCCACCACCAACCCGTTCCCGGGTGTGCGCGGTGGCGGCAGGTAAGGGCACGGCAAGGCCAGGTCGTTGGTGTCGGCGTCCAAAGTCAACTGAGGTGGGTAGCGCAGCCCGATGTCGGCTGATTGGAGGCCGCAGTCCCAGACGTATGCCGTGCGCTCGGTTGCCCAGGCTGCCGGGGCGGCGAACCTGAGCCCAGCAAAGGTGAGCCCAGTCCACCCGGTCGGTGTTCGCACGGGGCCCGCAGACAAGGCACGTTGGCGGACCGAAGGTCCCAGTGTGGCGGCTACGCGGGCCTGGTCAACCCCGGGAACCACGAGCTCGGCATGCAGCGACGGGACCATATAAACCACCCCTGCCATTGGGGCATGAGCCATGGAACGGTACACAACGAGCCCGTTGCGCACCAAGCGGGTGCCGGCGACCGGGCCGCGGGGTAGGGGACCGAGGCGGACGGTGCCCGCCATATGCGGAGCCGAGCCTTCGCTCGGCGGGCACCATGCCGCCTGCCCATAAGCCCCGAGGAGGACGACGCTTTCATCGGTCGGGGTGCTCGGCGCGCAGGTGGTTGTGCCCGGGTACACGACCGGCCAGCTGAGCGGCACCGCGATCTGGGCGTCGGCATAGGCGATCGGGCCCACCGGGCCCCAGGTGGCGGCGTCGGGCAACAGCCGCGGGCCGCTTGCGGTCGCCAAAGAAATGCTGAGCGCAGCTAAGCAGCGGGCCAAACGCGTCACGGGGCGTCCTCCCTGTCCGGTAGTTTGTGCCGCTCTGTCCCCGGTATCAACCGGCGTTTCGGCGACAAGCGGAAAAGTCGTCTACGAGCTCCTGATGTCGGGTTGTGCGCCGGGCCGTCGTCGGTGCAGGGCTTCAACGGCAGGGGACGATGCCCTGCGCCAGGTGATGGCACCGGCGCGGTCGATGCCACTCGGTGTTGGGCGAGGGCCCTTACCTTGCTCGTTATCCAGCCGGTTATCCAGCCGGGTGCCAGGGGAGGAGGTAGGCGCGGTACGTGCCGATGCCCGGAGGGAGCTCAGCGTTGAAAAGCAAGCGTCCGGACGGGCTGAAGGCGGAGATGTAGGGCAGCGCGCCCCAGCCGACGAACAAGTCCCCATTGCGGGTGGTTTCCGCGTTCCCCTCGGCTGTAGCCAGTAGGCCCTCAGGTTGGTCCACTGACCTCACCAGAGTCGCCACCCTGGTGGCGAGATCGAGCCTCACCGTCACCACGCGACTTTCTGGCAGCAGTTTGGTTGGCCCGTCGGACTCGTCGTCGAAGAAGGTGTACTCATCGTGCCCGATCGCCTCGGGGTCGTGCTGGAAGGCGAAGATCTCCTCTGCGTTGTCCAGGACTTGCCCGGGCGCGGCTGCGAGCTTGAAACTGCTCTGCCTGCCGCCCAGCTCCCAGATGGTCCGGCCCGTGTGCCGGTCCACCTTGTAGGTCGTCCAGGTGAAGCGGGAGCTCACCAAGAGGTTCCCGTCGGTGTCCAGGTGGACGGCATTGATGTGGAACCAGTCCCACGGGGTCTTCGCGGCCGCGGGCAGCGGTTTGTGGCTGTCCCGGTAAGGAACGTGGTCAGCGCTGTCCCACTGGAAGAGCACTTTGCCGGTACGGATATCGATCTCCTGTACCAAGCCGTCAAAAACCTCTTGGTCAGGACGACCGCCCATCGAGGTCAGGTTTGCGGTGGCCAACGTATCGGCGAGGACCAGGGCGGTGTTCCAGGGCGTGATGACGAACTCGTGAAAGTCCGTCAGGTAGCCGTTGCCGGCCTTCACCGCGGCGATCTGCTGGTAGTGGTCATTGTAGATGTAGTCCGTGCCGCTCAGGCCGCTCCCCTGGAACCAAGTCAGTACCGGCCGGCCCTCGTAGGCCTGGGCCTGGAAGTCGGCGGCATACTCACCCGGGGGGACTTCGTGGAACCAGACCACCTTGCCCGAAGCCGCAAGGATCTCCGGGCCGTTGGCGTAGCCGAGGCCTTGCGGTGCGATGAAGATATCGCCGTCCAGGACGCTCCCCCCCGGCTTCAGCACCCTGAGCGGGGGGGGAACATGAGGCTCGGCGACCGGTGCCGGGTGTCGGCGCCCCGCTCCAAAATCGGGAGCCGCGTGCCCGCACGCTGCCGCCATGAGGGCGCAGGCGGCGGCCAAAGCAATGACCCGAGCGGCACGCCGGCGCTCTGACCCGCCATTACTTCCTGACCGGCCGTTACTTCCTGACCGGCCATTACTTCCTGACCGACCGTTACTTCCTGATCGACCGTTACTTCCTGACCGGCCATTACTTCCTGACCCGCCATTACTTCCTGACCGGAAGGTCCCGTACAGCACGTGACGAAACGACTTCATCGTGGCTGAGGGTGCCGGACGCATAGCCGAAGGTGGTGCGGGCGGCTTCGGTGGCGCTCCTTGCTGCCTGCAGGAGCGGGCCAGACAATTAGTTGCTGGCCGCACCCAGGCGCCGCCCCGTGACTTGGACTGCGCCCGCGTCGCAAGGCCGGCCAGGCGAGCTCTTGACGCCGCGCTGGTCTGTAGTCGGGCAGAGGCTCACCAAGCCGCCACCGAGCCGCAACGTCGTGCCGTAGGGGATAGCGCCAATGGCCGGGCTCCCTTTGACCGGCTCCATCGTCGGCGTCGGGCCGCCATTGTAGGCCCATCCGGCCAATTTGCTCGCACCGTGGTCGACGTCGCCCCTCGTACCTCGCAGGCACGACCGTCCATCGGCGATGTTGTAGCCGAGGTCGTGCCAGCTACCTCGGTCCTTTGCACATGTTTCGTCGATAATGTTGCCCGCGAGCAGGACCGTGCCCGGCCCGCTCTCGATATCGGCGCCACCGTAGGGCACATCGCCGGAAAAGGTCGACCCCCACACCAAAAGGCTGCCTCCTTCGATGTTTATGGCAGCGCCATCCGACGGGGTCAGGAGGAACCCGAAAACGTGGCCGGCTGATGCGGGCTGGAAAAGCCCTGCCTGGAAATCGCCGTCCGCATTTCCGAAGAAAGTAGAGCCTGACACCGCGACGCAGGCGCAATCGTGGCCGAGCGAACCTCCGCTGTCTATGGCGCCGCCGTCCGACCCTGACATGTTGTTGGCCAGCGTCGACCGCGTTACCGTAAGGTAACCGGTGTTCTCTATAGCCC
>DATJST010000579.1:0-40966 GCA_035503975.1 Acidimicrobiales bacterium
CCGCCAGGCTGACCACGGCGACTTAGTGGAAGGGGTCAACCGGGGCGTGGCGCAGCACCTCATGTAGTGGGTTGAGGATCGCAAGCCTCCCCTCGTGCTCACCCACGGCGCCTTCGGCCAGCAAGAGCGCCCCAGTCTCCACCCCAGGCACGTCACGGCGAGTGAAGACCAGGTTTATGGAGCCGGTGCGGTCGGCCACCGTGCAGCTCAGGACCTGCGCCCCCCGCCAGGGCTGAACCTCGACCGAGACCACTCGACCGGCGATGCGAGCCCGCTGGCGCCAGTGGATAGTCCCGATCGAGACGGTGCCTTCCACGGGTGGCGGAGCTTCCTCGCGGTCGCTTTCCTTGGCCCGCCGGCGTGGTGGTGGTTCCTGGCCGCCCTGCGCGCGCGCCCTGTTGTCGGAGCGCCTGGCCAGCTTGGAGCGCCCGAGCTTGCCCAACTGGAAAGGTACGACCGTGGCGTTTGCATGGGGCAGCCGCCCGAGCACGGCTGCCAAGCGGTCGGCGGTGCGGTCGTGCAGGAGGTGGCCCCAAGCCCACGAGTACAGGCGGCGGGGGAGGAGAACGGTGACTTCCGTCTCTCCGTCGGCGAGGGTTGCGCTCACGAGCTCGAGCGCCGCCCGCCCAATACGGCGGTCGCGGCATTCCCTGATCTCGAGCGGGAGCCGGCTGATCATGAGCCGTTCCCAGTTTTCCCGCAGCAATTGAGCCGCTTGAGCGTCCAGGAGGAAATGCACGGCCCTCAGCTCGTCCGGGTTGAGGCTGCGGGCGTACTGCAAGGCGCGGGCCGTTGCGAGATCCAAGCGGTCCACGAACACCAGCACGACGTGGCGGCGCAGTACCGGCATTTCTGTAGCCTCGATCGCGCCCCGTTCGAGCAGCTGTGTTTCCGCCCTGTACTGGCGGTTGAGGCGCATGAGGGCGGCAGTGAGCACTGGGAAAAGAATGACCACGGTCCAAGCCCCCTGAGTGAACTTGGCTATAGCCAGTACGAGCACCACCACGAACGACATCACAGAGGCACTGCTGTTTATCACCAGCTTGTAACGCCAGCCCTTGCCCCGGTGCACCCAGTGGTGCTTTGTCATCCCTGCGCCCGCCATTGTGAAGCCGGTGAACACACCGATGGCGTAAACCGCCACCAGAGCGGTGACGTTGGAGCTGGTTATGGCCAGCAGGACGATGGCCACGACGGCGAGCACGATAATGCCGTTGGAAAAGGTGAGGCGGTGCCCCCGTTTCGTCAGCTGCCGGGGCAGGAACCGGTCGCCGGCCACGAAACTCGCGAGGAACGGGAAGCCATTGAAGCTCGTGTTGCCGCCGGTATAGAGGATGAGCAATGTGGCCAGCTGGACCACCAGGTACAACGCGTGGCCCACGGGGCCATTGCCGAAGACGACTTGCGCCTCTTGAGAAATGACGGTGGGGAAGCCCGCCTTGAACGGTGCCGCGTGCGTCCAACGGGCGAGGAACGACGCCCCGAGCACCAGTGACCCAAGGGTGACGCTCATCAGGATGTACACACGCCGCGCACGCAGTCCTTCGGGTGGCTTGAAGGCGCTGACGCCATTGGAGATCGCCTCGACGCCCGTCAGGGAGCTACCGCCGTTGGCGAACGAGCGCAGGACGATGAACAGCGACGCCCCCATCAGCACACCGCTGCCTGGGTGACCGAAACTGTACAAGCCCGGGCGGTGGACCGAAAGCTGGTGCAAGCCGGTTGTGAGCGAGCGGACCAGGCCGACAACTATGACGCTGCCGAGCGAGCCGATGAAGAAGTAGGTGGGAAAAGCAAAGAGGCGACCGGCTTCCCGGACACCCCGCAAGTTGCCGTAGGCCAGGAGGATGACGACCACGATGCTCAAGTAGGTGGGGACGTCGTCGCGGCCCAGCGCCGGGAAGGCCGAGACCAGCGCATCGGTCCCAGCCGCAGTTTGCACCGCCACCGTGACCGTGTAGTCGATCAGTAGGGCCACGGCCGCAATCTGAGCCACCTGGGGGCCGAAATTGTCCCGGGCAACGACGTACGAGCCGCCCGCCTTGGTGTACACCATGACGACCTCGCGGTACGACATCGTCACAAACACGAGCACGACGAGCAGAGCGAAGGTGACCGGCAAGAGGAGCGTAAAAGCCGCTAGGCCCACGTATTTGACCAGTTCGACGAGCATTTCCTCGGTGCCGTAAGCAGACGAGGAGATGGCGTCGGGGGTGAGCACACCGAGGCCGATGAAGGTACCGAGGCGTTCGGTGGCCAGCTCTTCGGTCACCATTGGCCGGCCCAACAAGGCGTTCTTCACCCTGTAGGACCACGTCTCGGACAGCTCGGCCGCGGGCGTGGGCGTGACCGGCTCAACTTCGGTGTACTCGGTTACCTGCTGACTCGCGCTAATCCGGAACCTCGTCTCGTCCGGCAACCCCGGGGGTCGCCACTGACCTCGCCCAACCGAGAGCCGAAGGCAAAACTAGCCGTCGCCGTCCCTACTCGTCCATGATGGGCGCACCCGGGCGTGGCTGCGGCCCGCCGCGTGCGCCCCGTGGCTGCGACCGCGCTCGCTCGCTACTGCCGCGCCCAGCTTGTCTTGCCTGGCCAGGGAGCCGCCGCTGAGCGACTTGCGGGGTCCCGCCATTGACGTGGTTGCATGGTTCGTATGCGCATCGTGGTCGTAGGCTGCGGCCGGGTCGGGTCAGAGCTCGCCATGACCCTGTCGCGAGAGGGCCACGAAGTGGCTGTCATCGACAAAAGGGCGAGCGCATTACAACGCCTGGCGATGGACTGGGGAGGGAAAGGGGTGGTCGGCTTTGGGTTTGACCGCGACGCGCTCGAAGAGGCGGGCATCGCCGGTGCAGACGCCCTGGCCGCGGTCACCAATGGCGACAATTCCAATATCTTGACGGCCCGGATCGCCCGGGAAACCTACCAAGTCCCCAACGTTGTGGCCCGGATCTACGACCCGCGGCGGGCCGTGATCTACCGGCGCCTGGGCATCCCGACCGTCGCCACCGTAACGTGGACCGTGGACCAGGTCATGCGCCGGCTGGTGCCCGGCCGGCTGGTCGCAGAGTGGTCGTCCCCGACGGGGGAAGTGGTCCTGGTCGAGCACCTGCTGCCGGCCAGTTGGGTCGGCTACAAGCTCGATGACCTGGAGGTCCCGGCGACGGTCCGCATCGTCGCCGTCTCCCGTGCAGGTACCGCCGTCTTGCCCAAGCCCGGGCTTGTGGGCCAGGAATCGGACATCTTGTACCTGGCGGTCGCGGCCAACGCGATGAGCGTCGTTGAAACTCGGCTGGAGAAAGGACCGCGCGGGTGAGGGTGGTGATAGCCGGTGCTGGCAACGTGGGCGTTTTCTTGGCTGCTGACCTGCACCGAGCGGGGCATCAAGTGCTCTTGATCGAGATTGACCCGGAAGTGGCGCGCCGCGGAGCCGGCCTCGAGGTGGAGTGGATGGTGCGCGACGCCTGTGAGGTGTCCGCATTGGACGCGGCTGGGTTGGCTACCGCCGACGTCGTCGTGGCGGCAACTGGCGACGACGAGGACAACCTCGTGGTGTCGCTGCTTGCCAAGCAGGAATTTGCCGTTCCCCGTGTTGTCGCGCGGGTAAACCACCCGAAAAACCACTGGCTGTTCAACCAGACCTGGGGAGTCGATGTCGCCGTGTCAACCCCGCACCTACTGGCGTCGCTCGTGGAGGAGGCAGTCTCGGTGGGCTCGTTGGTGCGGCTGATGCAGCTCGAGTCCTCTGGTGCCCATCTCGTCGAGGTGACGCTGGCGCCCGGCTCTCCCGCGGCCGGCCGCGAGCTGGTCCGCCTGGGGATGCCCCGGGAAGCGACGGTCGTGGCCATCGTGCGCCGCGCCCACGTGGTGGTGCCGCGGGGCGACAGCGTCCTCGAGCCGGGCGATGAAGTCCTGGTGCTCGCTTCGCCCGACTCGGAGGACGCGGTACGCGCCCTGCTCGTGGCCGCGCCGCACGCCCTGCCCACGCCGCCGGCCCCGGCCGCAGCCGAGCCGGCCGCCTACGATGACGGCGGTGACTGATACCGAGGCCGAGTCAGTTGTAGAGGCGGCTGGTCACTTCCGGCTCTACCTGGGTGCAGTCGCCGGCGTGGGCAAGACGTACGACATGCTCAACGAGGGCAAGCGACGCTTGGAGCGGGGCACCGATGTGGTCATCGGCTTCGTCGAGGCGCACAAGCGGCCGTTGACCGAAGCGCTGATGGAAGGGTTCGAGGTCGTGCCCCGCAAGCGGGTCGTCTACCGGGGCTCGGAGTTCGAGGAAATGGACCTCGACGCCGTGCTTGCTCGGCGCCCCAAGGTGGCGCTGGTGGATGAGCTTGCCCATACCAATGTGCCGGGCTCGGGACGTCACGCCAAGCGCTGGGAGGACGTGCTCGAACTGCTCGATGGCGGCATCGACGTGATCAGTACGCTCAACATCCAGCACGTCGAGAGCCTGGCCGACGCCGTCGAGCAGATGACCGGCGCCAGGGTGCGCGAGCGGGTCCCGGACTGGGTGGTGCGCAAGGCAAACCAGATCGAGCTCGTCGACTCGTCGCCGGAGCAGCTCCGCCGGCGCATGCTGCACGGCAACATCTACCCGCAGGAAAAGGTGCCGTACGCCCTGACCCATTTCTTCCAGACGGACAACCTGATCGCGCTTCGCGAACTGGCCCTGCGGTTCCTGGCGGACGAGACTGAGGAGGAGCTCCTCGAGCACGTGCGCAGGCACAGCGAGAAGCGCCTGTGGGAAACGCGCGAGCGGATCCTGGTGGCGATCACGGGCGCGCCCGGGACCGACGTGCTGTTGCGCCGGGCTGCGCGCCTGACGGCGCGAGCCAAGGGGGAGCTGAACGTCGTCCATGTCACCGTCGCAGATGCCAAGGCGCCGACCAACAAAGACCAGTTCGGCGCCCTGAGGGCGCTCGGCCATGACCTGGGGGCCCACTGGCACGAGCTGGTCCATGCCGACCCCGCCCAAGCCATCACGGAGTTCGCCAAGGAGCACCAGATCACTCAGATCGTGCTCGGGTCCAGCCAGCGCAGTGGCTGGCGCGAGCTGATGGGCGGTGGCCAGATTGTGCGGCGCATCATTCGCAAGGCGGCTGACATGGGCATTGACGTCCATGTGATCGCCCGGCGGCAGCTCCCCCCGGGGTTCGACCAGCAAACCGAGCTCGCCGACGAGAGCTGACCTCCCCGGTCCCTCTCCCGTGCGCGGGCCGAAGGCCGTGGGGTGGCGGCTAGCCCTTCTCGGTGTGGCGCTGGGTGAACGAGACGATGACGCGTGAGATGACGATGAGCAGCAACACGAGGACGACGAGAAGGAAGGCCGAGTCGTAGGAAAGCTGGACAAGGCCCGGGTAGATCGATTGGTACCCGTTCCAGACCATCGAGGTCAGATAGCTGAGAGGTTGGTGGGTGAGGTGCACCGTGGCGCCGTCCCCGGTGAACGAGCCGGCAGTGTAAAGCAGCGGAGCGGTCTCGCCCATGGCGATCGCCATGGCCACGAGCCATCCCGTGGTGATGCCAGGTAGAGCCGCCTTCAGCACGATGCGGCTGAGGGTACGCAGCGGCGACATACCCAGCCCGTCTGCGCCCTCCCGGTAGTTAGTGGGTACCTGGCGCATAGCTGCCTCGGTGGACTTGCTGATATATGGCACGGTCAGAGCGCTCAGGACGATCAACGCCGCCGACAGCGAGAACTGCCAGTGCAAGCCGATCACCAGGGCGAAGTAACCGACATAGCCAAGCACGATGGAGGGCACACCGGCCAGCACCTCAGAGGCGACCCGAAGGACCGCACCAACCTTGCCACTCGCGTATTCAGCAAGGTAGATACCGGCGCAGACCCCGATGATGCCGGCCGCTATCCCCACGCTGGCCACGATCTCGAGGGTGCCTTCGATCTCGGAGAGGAGGCCGCCACCCGTGGCGGTGGTGTCCTCGGTAAGCACGCTCCAGTGCCAATGCGGGACCGCCCGCTCGAAAACTCCCCACAGTATGGACAAGATCGGAGCTGCTATGACGAGCACCGCCAGGGCGCAGGCTCCCCAACCTGCCCAGTACACGACCGAGCGGCGCGAACTGGGGCGTCCGTACAGGTCGACGTCGGGCTCGGGCTGGCCGGCGTCGATGTTGTCGATATCGATAGTTGTCACCGTTATACTCCTCGTCCAACGGGGAGGACGGCGCCGCCTCGGCGCACGATCAAGCGGGCGCCGACGTTGGTCGCCAGCGTGATCACTGCCAGCACGAGAGCAAACTCGGCCAGGGTCCTGGTGGTAAACCCGGTACCGTCGTTGAGCGAGCCGTCGAGTTGGTTGACGATGGTGGCGGCGATGGTCCCGATGTTCTGGTAGAGGTTGTAAGGCAGGGCGTTCAGGGCGCTACCTGCGATCATGGCGACGGCCATGGTCTCGCCCAGCGCCCGGGCGAGCCCGAGCACAGAGGCGCCAATTATCCCCGAGCGCACCCACGGCAGGCTGACTTTGCGCACCATCTCCCAGTCGTTCATGCCGAGCGCCAAGGCGCCCTCCTTGGGCAGGCGCGGCACTTGACGGAGCAGGTCACGTGTCGTAGCGGCGATGATCGGCACGATCATTATCGCCAGTACCAGGCCCGCGGTTATCAGGCCCTGCCCCTGCGAGGACGCCACTGGGCCCCGGAAGAAGTTGAGGATGGGGACATTGGGCAGGTGGCCGAAGAAACTCGCGACCGGGGGCTCAACGTCGCGCTGCATGACCGGGCCCAGCGTGAGGTATGCCCACAACCCGTAGACGACGCTCGGGATACCCGCCAGCGTCTCGAGGAACATGCCGACCGCCATCGACGCACGCCGGGGCAGCTTCTCGACAATGGTAAGCGCCGCACCGATCGAAATAGGTACAGCAAAAAACAAGGCTATCGCCGAACTGAGGAGCGTACCGGCAATGAGCTGGTATGCCCCGTACTGGGCTCCCACCGGGTGGAGCACCCCCCCGGTCTTGACCGGGTTCGCGTACGTTGAGCCCGGCACCCAGTCCGTCCGGCCGAAAAAGCCGACCCCGTTGAACTTTATGGCCGGGTAAGCCTTGAAGGCCAAGATGAGGACCACGGCGATCAGGGCCAAGAACGGCAATAACGCCGCCAACCCGGTTACGAGCCGCGGCAGCGTCTCCTGGTTGAGCCCGAAGACCGGCCGGGCGCCAACCAGGGCCACGGTGGCGTCGCCCGTGGGGTCCTGTGGCGGCACCGAGCCAGGTGGTGCCTGGCTTGGTGGGTTTGTCAGCATCTCGCTTCACTCCTTGGCTGCGGCCGGCCGGCACGGGGGTCGCCCCGCCAGGCGCTTTTGGCACCGGCCGGCGCAGTTGGACCTTATATGTGCGTACTAACCGGCGATGGTAGCAATCTGCTTATCCGACAGAGCGGCTATGGCCGGCGGCAGTGGCTGGAAGTTGACAGAGTTCAAGAAATTGGGCGCGCTCCCCTTCTTGGGGTCGAGCGCCCAGTACAGGAACGCCTTGACTGCCGCGGCCTTGGTGTTGCTGGACTCGTGGCCAGGGATGATCACGTACTCGTAGTTGACGATCGGGTAGCCGCCGGCGGCGTTGTCGTAAACAAGCGAGAGCGACTCGTTGGGCGGGGTCTTGGCCTCGAGCGCTTGCGCCTCGGCCACGATCGTCGCGGGGACTGGAAGCTCGTACTTGCCGGACGCATTCGCGAGCTGGGCCATGCCGAGCCCCGCCGCCTGGGTTTCGGACTCGTAGCTGACGCCAATGTACGCGATACAGCCGGGTGTCGCCTTGCACCCCGCCACCATGCCGCTGTTGCCGTTCGCCTGGGCGGCCCCGGTGAAGCTCGGGAAGGCGATGCTGGTCCCGTAGCCGATGCTCGAGCCCCACCCCTTCGCGTCGGCATCGCTCAAGAACTGGCTGAAGATGAACGTGTCGCCGCTCGAGTCCTGGCGGTGGATCGGGTGGATGGTGTCAGCCGGTAGGGTGACGCCGGGATTGAGCGAGGCTATCGCCGGATCGTTCCACATCGTGATCTTGCCCTGGTAGATCTGCGAAATTACCGACCCCGTGAGCTTGAGATGGACAGAGCCCGGGATGCCAGGAATGCTGTAATTGATCATTTGCGCAGATATTTCTATGGCGATGTTCTTCAGCCCGGGGTATTCCGAAACCTGTGAGCTGGACAGGTAGGCGTCCGAAGCGCCGATGTCGATGACCCCGCTGGCGGAGTCGGTGATCCCCTTGCCGGACCCGCCCGCGGCTGGGTCGAGGGTTATGTTGTGGTACGCGTCGTGGTACGCGGGCGCCCAAGCTTGGAAGAGCGGGTAGAAGAGCGAGCTGCCTTCTTCGTAGAGGGTCACGTTGCCGTTCGGCGGCGTCTCGTCTGTGGGCGGCGCCGACGGGCGTGTGGTCGTCGTCGTGGGCTTGGGCTTGGGCTTGGGCTTGGCGAAAGCGACCTTGGTCGCAGCCGCACTCGGGCTGGCCGCGGCCCCAGTAGCGGTCACCGCCGCCACCCCGGTTGCCAAACATGCTGTGGACAAGACCGCCGCACTTAGCACGGCTTTGCGCCACCGGATCGTTCGTGTGGTTACGGGTAGTGACATTTTGGGCGTGTTCCTCCTGCGAGCGCGCTTGTACAACAAGGTGTACAGCTTGAGGTCAGTGGGCGCGGCGCCGCCCACTCTGAGTTGCTACCCGGCGCCGTTACCCGGGTAGGCCTTTAACCGATACGGCCGCTCACGTAGCGAGCGGTCTCCGGCTCCTTTGGATCTTCAAAGAGCTGCGCCGTGTCGGCGAACTCGACCATCCTGCCCTGGTAGAAGAAGATGGTCTTGTCGGACAGCCGGCGTGCTTGGCCAAGGTTGTGAGTGACGATGACAATCGTCAAGGCCGGGACCAGCGTCCGGATCATGGCTTCAACGTTTTCCGTCGTGATCGGGTCGAGTGAAGAAGTCGGCTCGTCCAGTAGCAGCACCTCGGGCCCGATGGCCAGCGCTCGCGCCAAGCACAGCAGCTGCTGTTGCCCGCCAGACAGCGCGAAAGGCGAAGAGCCGAGGCGGTGGGAGACGGCGTCCCACAGGCCTACCTCTTGCAACCGGGTCTTGACGATCTCTTTGTAATACTCCCGGCGAGCGATCCGGTGTGCCTTTACGCCCGCCAGGATGTTGTCCTGGACCGACATTGGGAACGGGTTGGGCCTTTGGAACATCATGCCCACGCGGCGGCGCAACTGCATTAGCTGCACCCCCGGTGCGTAGATGCTCTGCCCGCCGAGGAGCACGTCGCCTTTGTGCCAGTGCTTGGACACGCGGTCGTTCATACGGTTGAGCGAACGCAGGAACGTCGTCTTGCCCGAACCCGTGGGCCCGATCAGCGCTGTGATACAGCCCTTGGGGATGTCGATGTTGAGGCCGGACAAGATCGTCGCGGACCCGAAGCCAAGCGAGAGGTCGCGGGCCGACATTGACACCCGTTGTGCAACCGCGCTAACCGGAGGTGCGGCGACGGTCACGTCGACAGCCGAGCTTTGTGAGTATGACGTCATCGGCGGGGCCCGCCTTCTGGGCAGATGGGCTCAAACTTCACAGCGTCAGTTACTCTAAGCGGTCAAGTTGAACACAGAGTGAACTGCCGGTGACAGGTGGAAGATGACCTGGTGAACTTATCTGGTACACAGCGTCGGTCCGTCAGTGTTCGACCTGGTAACGGTACCCGATACCCCTCACGGTCACAATCCGCTGCGGTGCCGCCGGGTCGTCTTCCAGTTTTGCCCGCAGTCGCCTGATGTGGACTTCCAGGCTTGTGCTGTCAAGTGGGGCGAGCGGCCCCCAGAGCCTGGTCATCAACGTGGTCCGGGGCAGGACGATGCCCACGTTCTCCATGAGCAGGCGTAGGAGCTCGAATTCGCGCAGCGGCAGGTGGAGCCGTTCGGAGCGGAGCGTGACCTCGTGGCGCTCGGGCTCGAGCCGGACGTCACCGACCTGGACCGCGCGTTCAGCGCCCCGGGCTGTGGCCCAGTGGGGAGCCCGTCGCAGTACCGCACGGATGCGTGCCACCAGCTCCGCCGGCCGCAGCGGCAGGACGATGTAATCGTCCGCACCCGCCGAAAGAGCACGCGTCACGAGGTTTTCATCGTTCGGGCCGATCATGAGGACCGGGAAACCAGGTAGCTCCGCCCACAGTCTCTCGCAGAAACCGACGCCGTCATCCTCGAAGCGCCCGTCGACGACGGACACGTCAACACGGCCGGCGCACGCTGCGTCCAGGGCCGATGGGGCGTCAGTGGCCACCACGAGCTCAAAACCGGCGGCCTCCAGCTCGCTCGGGACCGCCTCTGGACCCAATGCGTGCGCAAGCAGCACGGACGTACCGATTTTGGGCCGGACGGCTTTGGTCGCCAGACCTGGCCGCCCATCCTCGCCCAAAGCTGCCGGCGGGAGTTGAGCTTCGTAGAGAGGGGGTTTGCTGGTGATATTCACAGTGTCGGCGAGGGAGTTGTCGGCACAGCAAACTTCGGGTGAACGGAAGGTAACGCAGGGGTGAAAGCATGGCCGAGGGTGCGGCGCAGTGTTCTCTCGCCGCCACCTCGTCAGGGTTTTATCAGCACGAACAGCATGGACACGGTGGCCGCCACCTTGCCGCCGACGCTCGCCGCACCATGGCCCCGCCCCGCCGATGCGCTCGCCTGGTCGATTTCGACGCTCATCTCCAATGTGTCGCCCGGTAGCACGGGCCGGCGGAAGCGGGCTTTGTCGATCCCCCCGAACAATGCCAGATAACCGTGGCAGCGAGGGTCGGTCAGCAGGGCTACACCGCCGAGCTGCGCCATCGCTTCGACCATGAGCACGCCCGGTAGCATCGGCCGACCCGGGAAGTGGCCGGCGAAGAAAGGTTCCTGTCCCGTGAGCCTCCAGATCCCCGTGGCGCGCCGGCCCGGCTCGACCGACAGGACTTCGTCCACGAACAGGAACGGTGGCCGGTGCGGGAGGATATCGGTCGGCAGTGGTGGGCGAAGACCCGTCGTTCCCGCACTCGCCGCTCCCACGGCGGCGGCGTCTGTCAATGGCCCATCCCCAAGCCGCCGTCGACGGGCAGCACGGCCCCGGTGACATAACCGGCTTCGTCGGAGGCCAGCCAGCGCACCGCTGCAGCGACTTCGCTGGCCAGCCCGAAGCGTTTCAGGGGGACCTGGGACATCACGTCGGCGCGGCGGGCCTCGCCGAGCCCCGCGGTCATGTCGGTCTCGATGAAACCGGGAGCCACGATGTTCACGGTGATGTTGCGCCCGCCCAGCTCGCGGGCCAGGCTCCGGCCGAAGCCGATAAGCGCCGCTTTGGATGCGGCGTAGTTGGCTTGGCCCGCTGAGCCGGATAACGCCACCACGGAAGAGATGAAAATGAGCCGGCCTTTCCTCGCCCGCAGCATCTTGGGCAGGGCGCGCCGGACAACCCGGAACGTACCGACCACGTTGGTGTCAAGGACCCGCGCGAAAGAGCCCTCGTCCATCTGCAGCAGCAACCGGTCGTCGTTGGCGCCGGCGTTGGCGACCAATACCTCGATGGTGCCAAGGTCGGCCTCGACCGCGGCGACCGCCTTGTCCACCGCATCGGGGTCCGTCACGTCGCATGTCACGCTGTAGAAGCCGTCCACCTCAACGCCGCGCGTCGTGATCGCAACCCGGTCGCCGCCCACCGCGCAGGCGTCGGCGATGGCCCGGCCGATGCCCCGGTTGCCACCCGTGACGAGCACGACCCGCCCCGGCTCGGCGCCGCCCGCCACCACTATGCGCCCATCGCGTGGTACCCGCCGTCCACGTGCACGACCTCGCCCGTGGTCGCCGGGAACAGGTCGGACATCAGCGCCACGCACGCCTTGGCCACGGGCCCGCTGTCCCTGATGTCCCAGCCGAGGGGGGCGCGGTCGCCCCAGATGTTCTCGAAGCGCTCGATCCCCGGTATCGAGCGTGCCGCCACCGTGCTGATTGGGCCGGCCGCGACCAGGTTTACCCGGACATTGTGCCGGCCCAGCTCGCGGGCCAAGTAGCGCGCCGTGGACTCCAGGGTTGCCTTGGCCACCCCCATCCAGTCGTAGCCCGGCCACGCCACCGTGGCGTCGAAGTCGAGGCCCACCACCGAGCCGCCGCCGGCCGCTTTGAACAGCGGCAGGCAAGAGCTCGCGAGAGCACTCAGCGAGTAGGCCGACACCTGCAGCGCCACCTTGACGTCGTCCCAGGGGGCCTCCAAGAACCCGCCCCCCAGGCATGAAGCGGGGGCAAACCCAATCGAATGGAGCACGCCGTCGAGGGAGCCCCAGCGCTGCTCGAGGTCGGCGCGGACGGCAGCGAAGTGGTCGGGGACCGTCACGTCCAGCTCGACAACGTCAGGCAGTGCGGGCAGGTGCTTGGCTACTCGCCTGGTGAGCGACATGGCGCGGCCAAAGCTGGTCAGGACCAGCTCCGCCCCTTCCTCTTGGGCTTTGGCGGCGACGTGGTAGGCGATGGAGTCGTCGGTCAGCACCCCGGTAACCAAGATCCGCTTGCCGGCGAGCAGGGCCATGGAGGCCGACGTTACCGCCTGGGGTGCTCCCGGCGCTGCGCTCGGCTAGCCTGTGGCGCGATGGACGGCAACAAGATGGGCCGAGAAGAGGCGTTCTCCACGTTCCAGAGCTGCGTCGCCGAGGTCCTCGACATCGACCCCGCGCAGGTCAAGCCCGAGGCCAGGTGGGCTGAGGACCTGGACGCCGACAGCCTGGCCGTGGTTGAGATCACGCTCGCGCTCAACGACGCCTTCTCCATCCGTCTACCCGATGTCGACCCCACCAAGCTGGCTACCGTCGGCCAAGCCTTCGACATCGTCGCTGAGCTGGTCGGCGTCTGACCCTGCGGGTGAGCCGGCCGGGCGTGGACTTCAGCGCTCGCCTGCCCGGTACCGCTCCTGAGCTTCCGCGAGGATCTTTTCTGCCACTTCGCGCCCCCGCCAGCCTTTCGGAGTCGAAATCTTGCCCGGCTCGATCGATTTGTATATTGCGAAGAAGTGAGCGATCTCGTCCAGTTCGTGGGCCGGGAGGTCGTCCAGGTCCTGGACTGATGCCTGGCGCGGGTCGCTGGCGGTCACGCAGAGCAGCTTGGCGTCTTCGCCGTGCTCGTCGCTCATGAGGAACACCCCGATCGGGCGGGCGCGCACGTGGCAACCGGGGAATGTGGGTTCCTCCAAGAAGACCATGGCATCAAGCGGGTCGCCGTCGCCGGCGACCGTGCACGGGATGTAGCCGTAGTCCTCGGGGTACCGGGTCGAGGTAAAGAGCATCCGGTCGAGCCAGATCTCGCCCGTTTCGTGGTTGGCCTCGTACTTGTTGCGCGTCCCTTTTGGGATCTCGACGACCACCTCGACGTCCATGCGGACATGCTAGGGCGGCCCACCGCCAGCGCCGGCCCGGTAGCGGTCACACCGGTGTGGCAGCGTGGTAGCACGGGTCGCCGGCGCCTGTTCCCGCCGTGCCATGGGTGATGGCTTGGGCGCGACGCCAAGTCGCGGGGAGCGGGAGGTCAGAGTTTGCCGGCGAAGGGTTCTCTAATCTGCTGCGCCTGCGGCCAGCGCAGCGGCTCGGGCTTGGGTGGGCGTGAGCCCCTCGAGCGCGGGCCTCGGTGCCGCAACTGGTGGTGCTCGCAGCCGGGCCGGCCGCTCGGTGCCGTCTACAGCGAAGGCACATACACAGGGCGCCTCCGAAGTGCGATCGTTTCCTATAAGTACCGGGCAGACCTGAGGTGGGCCCGCGTGTTCGGCGACCTCCTCTGCGCGTACCTGTTCCGCCACCCCACCTGGTTCGAGGAGCTCGCTGTCATCTGCCCGCTGCCGTCCTACGTCGGCCCCGGGGCGCGCCGGGCGTGGGGCCACGTCGAGCTGTTCTGTGCCGAGCTCGGGCGCCAGTCCGGCGGGCAGTGGCCCGTCGAGCCTCTGCTAAAGAAGTCAGCCGAGACCGAGCCCATGAGCGCCAAGCCCGGGGCGGTACGCCACCAGATCGCCTTCCGGCGCTTGCCAGGCACGTTCGCGCGAGACGCCAGGTACGAGGTCGCAGGCCGGAGGATCCTGCTGGTCGACGATGTTTGCGCAACGGGCGAGACGCTCATGGCCGCCGCCGGTGCTCTGCGGCAGTGCGGAGCGGCCGAGGTCACGGCGCTGGTGCTAGCCCGCTCGGAGTGGCACCTCTAATGTCGCGTCCTATGTCCGAGGGTGCAGATGACGGGCCGCCGCTGGTAGAGCTGACGATCGCAGAGGTCCGCGCTGCCGTGCCGCTGCGCCCGGGCCAGGAAGCCGGGCTGGCCGTGCTGGCCGAACAGGCGGAGCCGTTCCGGTCGCTCCATATCTACATCGGCCAAGCTGAAGCGAGGGCCATCCAGGCCGGCCAGCGTGGCGTACCGCCCCCGCGGCCGTCGACCTGGGACCTGTTGTTATCGGCGGTGCAACTGCTGGGAGGGCGCCTGAACCGTGCAGTCGTCGACAGGGTCGAAGAGGCACGCCACTTCTACGCCTATATCGAGATCGACCAGGGCGGTTCCAGCCTTTCTTTGCGCTGCCGCCCGTCCGACGCCCTGGCCCTGGTCGTGCGCGTGAAAGAAGCCGGTTTGTACACGACCGAGGAAGTCCTCGCCACCGCCGGCCGCTACCCATGAACGACAGTCCCGGCACCGGCGCTCCGAGGTGGGAGGCTGCTGAGCCCGCCGGTGCGGGCGTAGCATGGGGATCTCCCGTCTGGTCGCGGCCATCGCCTCGCGATCCCATGTCCACGCCACCTCCGCCCCCGCCACCGGGCCAAGGCCCGATTTACCCTCCCGCCGGGCCGCCCCCCGCGGGTTGGTGGCCGAACCCTCCGCCAACCTGGGGAACACCTCCCGGGGCCCTGTCCGCGTCGCCTCCCATCTGGGCGCAAGGGGCGCAGGCGATTGACGGCATCGGCCCGCGGCCGGCGGCGGGTAGCGCCCGAACAGGGCCGCTACCGCTCTACCCGATGGGGCTCGGCGACATTATCGACGGCGTCTTCCGCCTCATGCGGGCCAATGCCGCCGCCCTGGCGCCGGTTATGGTGATGATCGCCTTGCCCTTCGAGGCCTTGGTCGCTTATGCCGGGCGTAACAGCCCGTCCGCCTTCGACGTCGTCTCCAATATCGGCTCGGCTCAGAGCCAGAACACGACCGGGGGGACGCAGGCGCTCAGCTGGCTCGGTGTGGCCGGGCTGCTGCTCTTCGGGCCGCTGGCCGGTGGGTTCGCCTGCCGGGCTGTGGCCATGTCCTACCGGGGCGAGCAAGCCCGGACTGCAGAGCTCCTCAAGATGCCACCCGGTCAGGTCGTTGCCTTGCTCTTGGCCAGTTTCCTCGGCCACATCCTGGAGGCGCTCAGCTTCGTCCTGTGCGTACTGCCCGTGTTGGCCACGATGGCGTTGTTGTTCCTGACCGCGCCGGCAATCGTGATGGAAGGGCTGGGGCCCTTTGCCGGGCTGAGCCGGAGCCTGAGGCTGGCTGGCCGCCACTTCTGGCGGGTGCTCGGCATCATGTTGCTCGGCAGCCTGCTCGTTGTGATCGCCGTGTCGGTGGTCGAGCTTGTCCCCGACGCCGTTGCCACCGCGTTTTCGGACCACGTCCGAGCTGTCATCACTGCTGTGGTCAGTACTCTCGGCGCCGGCCTGCAGTGGGCCCTGCTGGCCAACTTGGCCGCCTTGTTGTACCTCGACCAGCGGGTACGCCAGGAGGGCCTTGACCTGGCGGTGGCCGTTATGGAGCACAACCCTTCCAGGTGGCCCAGGTGAGCCGTCCACCATGCCGCTCCGGCCGGTCGGTCGTGCGTTAAGGCACGAGGAGTGACGACCACCTGGCGCCTGCCGGTGCCAGCTCGGGACCCGGTACAGGTTGACGCCGCGGCCGCCAGGATCCTGTCCGAAAAGCAGTTCCACCCCGCGCCGAGCCTTTGGCAGCGGTTCTGGAACTGGGTCGAGGACCTGCTGTCCGGATTGCACATCCCCGGTGTACGCGTGGGCGGGGGCTCGGCCCCGCCGCTCGGGGACGTGGTGATCGGCGTTCTCATCGCCGCCGCCATAGTTGTCGTGGTCATCGCCGCTCGCCGTGGTGCCTTCGCCCGCTGGCGCCACTCGGCCCGCGGGGAGGGTGTGCTGGTGACCGAAGAAGGCGATGTGTTGCCACCCGATGCCTGGCGGCGGGAAGCAGACCGCTTAGCCGCCGAAGGCATGTTCCGGGAAGCACTGCGTTGCCGGTACCGGGCCCTGGTAGCGGAACTGGCGGCAAGGGGACTTCTCGACGAGGTGCCCGGCCGCACCAGTGGCGATTACGAGCAGGTCGTCTCGGCTGTGCTCCCCGAGGTGGCAGGCGAGTTCTCAACCATCACGCGACTGTTCGAGCGTTGCTGGTACGGCCGTGAACCGTCGGACGCCCCGGCCCAGGTCACCTTTGAAGCGATGGCGGCGGCCATCATCGCCGCCGTGGACCGCGCCGGGCGGGACGGTTGGCCGGCACTCCCGTCCGAGCCCGAGCTCACGCGGCTGCGATGAGCAGTTCGCGGCTGGGCGGCCGTGGCGGCCGCGCCGCCACCCTGCTCCTCGTGCTGGTCGCGGCCTTTACCGCGCTCTGGTTGGCCGTGGGCAGTGCGGGTTCTGCGACGGTCCCCTACTCGGCTGGTTCGGTCGCTCCCGACGGAGCCAAGGGCTTGGCCATACTGCTGGCCCAATTGGGCGACCGCGTCGACACCACCCCGGGGCCGTTGCCCGCGCCCGGTCGCGCGGTCGCCGTGCTGCTGTACGACCAACTAGACGATGCTGCGCGGAGCCAGGTTTCGAGCTGGGTGCGCCGCGGCGGCACACTGGTTGTGGCCGACCCGAGCTCCAGGCTCATGGGGGCAGCGCTCGCATACGGTGCGCCGGACCAGGTCGAGTACTCGAGCTCGGTCCTGTACCCCGGTTGCGACGTCCCCTGGGTGAAGGCTGTTGGAGCCATTGACCCCGAGGGCGACCCATTGCTCGAGGTCCCCGGCGGTGCTCCGGCCTGTTTCGGGCAGGGCGGGGATGCGTTCGCAGTCGAGACCCGGCTGGGTGCAGGCGTGATCGTGTCCCTCGGTGGTGCGGACCTGTGGGACAACGCCGCGCTCGCTACCAATGACAACGCCATGCTGGCGGCCGACCTGCTCGCTCCTGGCCCCGGTTACGAGGTCGTGTGGCTCTCCACGCCTTGGGTGGCCGGCGGCAATGCCAGCCTGTGGGGCCTGGTGCCCCTCCACGTGAAGTTCTTCCTGGCCGGCCTCGGGGTTGCGCTCCTGGTCACCTGCTTGTGGCAATCGCGCCGGCTCGGCAAGCCGGTTCCCGAGGAGCCAGTCGTCCCGCTGCCCGGTTCCGAGCTCGTAGTGGCGACCAGCCGCATGCTGGCTCGCAACCGACGTTTCGCCGAGGCGGCGGCGGTGATGAGAGCCGACCTGGCCGGCCAGCTCCGCGCCCGCTACGGCCAGGGCGCTCAAGTCGAACCGACTAGCTTGGCGTCCGTGGTAGCGGCCCGCACCGGCTTGAACGGGGAGGAAGTAATGACCGCCATCGCTGGGCCGCCTCCTGCAAACGAGCCAGAACTGCTGGCGGTGGCTCGCCACCTGGAGAGGGTGCAACAGGAGGCACTGGGTGGGCCAGGCTCCTGACCATCTAGGGGCCGGTCCCGCGCTTGCGTCAGGGTCGTCCTGGCCCGGGCCGCCAGCGAGCGGCTTTGAGCCAGCGGCGGCGGGCCCCCCAGGCCCAACTCCGGCGGCTCCGGCCGCTCCCGCTCCGGCGATGGGCGCGCGCCGTGCCGTCTCGGCCGTGCGCGACGAGATCGCCAAGGTGATCGTGGGACAGGACGGCGTGATCAGCGGTTTGGTCGCCGCCTTGCTAGTGCCCGGGCACGTGCTCCTGGAGGGGGTGCCCGGGGTCGCCAAAACTCTCGTCGCCAGGTGCCTTTCTGCCGCCCTGGATCTCCGCTTTACCCGGCTGCAGTTCACCCCCGACCTGATGCCCTCGGACGTCACCGGTCAGAGCATTTATGACCACCAGAGCGCCGGCTTCCGCTTCCGGGAGGGGCCCGTCTTCACCAACGTCCTCCTGGCCGACGAGCTCAACCGGACGCCCCCCAAGACTCAGGCCGCGCTCCTGGAGGCTATGGAGGAACGCCAAGTCAGCGTAGACGGCCGCCCTCGGGTGCTCCCTTCACCGTTCTTGGTGCTGGCCACGCAGAACCCAGTGGAGTACGAAGGCACGTACCCGTTGCCCGAAGCGCAGTTGGACAGGTTCTTGTTCAAGTTGACCGTGCCCTACCCAACCGAGGCAGCCGAACGGGAAGTCCTGGCGCGCACCGATGCCGGCCTCGACCCCCACGACTTGGCCGCCGCAGGGCTGCGCGCTGTGGCCAACGCCGATGTGTTGGCCTCAGCGCGGCGCGAGGTGGCTGCCGTCCGCGTGGAGCCGGTCGTGCAGGCCTATATGGTCGCCCTGGCCCGTTCCACGCGTGAGGCGCCGTCGGTTGCTCTGGGTGTGTCCACGAGGGGCGCGACCATGCTTTTGAAGGCCTCCAAGGCTTGGGCTTGGCTGTCGGGCCGCCCATTTGTCACGCCGGACGATGTCCAGGCGGTGGCCCGCCCGGTAATGCGCCACCGCTTGCGCCTCAGGGCCGATGCCGAGCTCGAGGGCGTCACCGCCGACGGCGTGATCGAGGGGATCCTGGCAGGAGTCCCGGTCCCCCGCTAGCTCTTGCGCATGGACGCCAGGCGCGCCGCCCAGGACAAGGTCGCCCGCGACGGTCACAACGGGCGCGCCGGCAACGGGCGCGCCGGCCGGGCCGGCCGGGTGGCTGGCGGCGCGGGTTGGGGCACGCCCGTCCTCGCCGGCCGGGCGCCGCTGGCGGTGCTGGCGGCAAGCCTGGTGGTCCTCGTGTCCCCGTTCGGCGCGGCTACGAGTTCCCTGGCAGCCGCAGCCCTGCTGATCGTCGTCTTGGGAGGAGACCTGGCCTTCACACCCCGGCCCGGGCGGGTCGGTTTGGTGCGCTCCCTGCCGCCCACGGTTCACCTCGGTTCGCAGGTCACCGTGAGCTGGACGGTGTCCAATCCGCTGCGCCGGGCGCTGGTCGTGAGGTTCGCAGACGAGCTGGCCGGCTCACTCGGCGCCACCACCCGCCGAGCCCGGGTACGGGTGGCTCCCGGGCGCTCTGTCACGCTCAGCGCCACCTTGCGGCCAGAGCGCCGCGGCCGGTTCACACCCACTGAGCTCGTGGTGCGGGCTGAGGGGCCCTTGGGCCTCATGGCCCGTCAGGGTGCCCGCCGTTGTCCTTCGGTGTTGCGCGTGTACCCGAACTTCGGCTCGCGCCGCCAAGCTGAACTGCGCATCGAACGTGCGCGCATTCTCGATATCGGCGTCCGAAGCGCTCGCGCCCGCGGTGGAGGGACCGATTTTGACCAGCTCCGCGACTACGAGATTGACGACGACAGCCGGCGCATCGACTGGGCGGCCACGGCCCGGGCCGACCGCCCGATCGTGCGCACCTACCGTGCTGAGCGCAACCAGCGCCTCATTTCCCTGCTCGACAACGGGCGTACCATGGCCGGGCAGGTGGCTGGGGTGGCTCGGGTCGAGCACGCCATCGACGCCGTAATGATGCTCACCGCAGTGGCTTCGCGCATGGGGGACATGGCCGGCCTAGTCGCTTTCGACCGCCGCGTCAGGGCCGTCGTCCCACCGCGGAGCAGCCAGGGCCAGCTGGGCGTGGTGACCGAGAACCTTTACGACCTCCAGCCAGAGCTGGCACAAAGCGACTACCGCGGCGCGTTCACTGAGGTGTTGGCTCGCTTCCAGCGCCGCGCGATGCTGTGCCTTTTCACTGAGCTCGACGAGGCGTTGGTCGACACCCTGCTGCCGGCGTTGCCTTTGATCGCCCGGACGCACCTACTCCTGGTGGCTACTGTTAGCGACCCGGCTGTGGCCGCTTGGGCTGTCGAGCCGCCAGCCGACATCGAGGCCGCCTACCGCCGTGCCGCGGCCGCCTCCGCCCGCCACCGCCGCAAGGAACTGGCCAGGTTGCTCGAAGCAGGCGGCGCAATGGTGGTAGATGCCCTTCCTGGCCGGCTCGGGCCGCTGGTGACCGATGCCTACCTGAACGTCAAGGCCACGGGCCGGCTGTAGACCCTGGGAAGTCCGCCCGGCAGCGAGAGCATCAGGTTGGGGGTGACCACCCGCCTTCTTGGATGGCCCCCGCGCTCGCGGTAGCAGCGGGCAGCGGGGTCGGGCCGCTCGGGTGCTGGCCGCTCGGGTACTGGCCGCTCGGGTACGGCGGCCGCGGTGGCGGGTAACCCGAGGTCCCTGACGGGCGAGAGCCGGGTGGCGCCCACGCGACGCGAGGCACCAGCGGCGGGTGACGGAACTGGTAGGCCGCTCCGAGGCAGGCGAGGTAGTAGTCGGGCCCCATGTTGGGAGGGAGCGGGTGCCTGAAGCGTTGCCAGAGCGGGCCTGCCAGCTTGGTGGCCACGTCGGTGCGCCTCGGCCCGAACGTCTGCCAGCGCACGAGGAACTGGCGTACGAGCTCGTAGTCCGACGCCGTCATGGCTCCGACGTCCATCGTCTGCACAAGCTGTTCGCAGCCCGGTGGTGGCCTGAGCGCGACCGGGTAAAGCTCACGCCTGCCGCGCCGCTCCCGCAGGACTACCGTGCCTGCGACCATGTCGCCGAGACGCTGGTCGCGCCTGGTCAGAAGGATGAAGAGCGTGCCGAGACCGCCCAATGTGGCCCACACTTCGACTAAACCGAAAGCTGCCCTCACTGTGGCCTGCCCGAACGATATGCGGCCACCGTCCACGCGCACGACGCGCAAGCCGACAGCCAGCTTGCCCAGTGTGCGGCCGCTACAGAACGTCTCCATAAGCATGGGGTAAAGCGCGACAAGGACGAACGAGCCGGTCAGTGTGAGCACCAGTGTCAGCGTGGCACCCCCGTTCGGCCCGAAGGCCGTCCCTGCGCCAGCGCCGATAAGCACGATGATGTAGAACCCGACAAGGGAAGCCACCACGTCGATGGCCCGAGCCGCGATGCGCCAGCCGGCACTGGCCGTGGGGATGTCGAGAGCGACCGCCTCGGGCGTGAGCAGGTTGGCGGTGGGCACCATTACCCCGAGGGTACAGTCCTGCCGGCCAGTGACGAACATAGCGGCGGCCGGCGATTTGTGACCGGCGGCCTGCCCCTCGGGCGTGCTCGCATGGCCGCCGTAGGCCGCGGCCCGCTCCTACAGTGAGCGCCATGGACGTGGACCGGTTCATAGCTGAGAACCGACCGACCTGGGACCGGCTCGACTACCTGGCTTTGCGGCCGCGTGCGCTCTCCGGCGAGGAGATCCGCGAGCTCGCCGTGCTCTACCAACGGACGGCGGGCCATTTGGCCTATGCCCAGGCTAATTTCCGCGACCCTGAGGTAATTGCCGCCTTGACACGGCGCGTCGTCGGTGCGTACGCCGTCCTCTACGGCGCCCGCCGGAGGACCTGGCGGACGGTATGGCGCTTCTTTTCGGAGACATTCCCCCTCGTTTTCTGGCAAATGCGCTGGTACCTGCTTGTGAGCGCGCTGGCGTTGTTTGTGCCCGCGCTGGCGGCAGGCGCCTGGATCGACCACTCCCATTCCGCCCTGAACGCAACCATGCCCGCTGCCGTGCGCGAGGCTTACGTCAACCACGATTTTTCCAGTTACTACTCTTCCGAGCCGTCCGCGGCCTTCGCCAGCCAGGTCTATTTCAACAACGTCGAGGTTTCCATGGAAGCCTTTGCCGGCGGTATCCTCTTCGGGCTCGGCACGCTGGCGGCCCTTTTCTTCAACGGCCTCAACCTCGGGGTCGCCGGAGGCCTGTTCTACGCAGTTCACCGGCCTGGCGAGTTTTGGGGATTGGTGACGCCCCACGGGCTGCTCGAGCTGACATCGGTGACAATGGCCGGCGCCGCCGGCCTGCGCATCGGTTGGGCACTGGTGCGGCCCGGTGACTACCCGCGCTCGGTCGCGCTCCGCCAGGCCGGGCCGGAGGCCATCACGCTTGTGATCGCCACCATACTGACCCTGGCCGTGGCCGGCTCGATCGAAGGCTTCGTCACCGGTTCGGGCCTCCCAACCGCGCTGCGAGTGGGGACCGGGGCCCTCGTGGAAGTGGTTTTTCTATTGTGGGTCATATTGTTCGGCCGCGCGGCCCGCCAGCGCTCGCTCCACCGGGGCCGGTGAGGTCACTAGGTCCGCGGTGCCAGCTCCACTTGGACACCCTGCTCCTCGGCCTCCACCAGAGCGAGGTCGGCGATGTTCTGGGCGGCGCACAGGTCGGCCCGTGCCCGCGCCAAGGCGGCGACCGTGGGCGCAGGCGCGCGCACGGCCACCCTGATGACCGGGGAGCGAGGCGAAACCTTGGCCTCTGATTTCACGCGGCGGACGGCTGCGAGCACCCCGACGGCCGCCTCGTAAACTCCGTCCGCGCTCCCGGGGGCGGCGCTGAGTTGCGGGACCGACGGCCACACGGCCAGATGCACCGATCCCGGCTGCCACCAAGACCAAACCTCTTCGGCGACAAACGGCAAGAAAGGAGCGAACAGGCGCAACAGGGCCGAGAGGCTCACTGCCAGCGCGGCGCGTGCCGACGCAGCCATTTCTGTGCCCATTTCGCCATAGGCCCGCGTCTTCACGAGCTCGATGTAGTTGTCGCAGAAGTCCCAGAACCATGATTCCGTGCGCTCCAGCGCTCGGGCGTAGTCGTAGTCCTCGAACGCGGCCGTCGCAGCGGACACAAGGCGGCCCAGGCTGGCGAGGACGTCGATGTCCACCTCTTGGCTGACGAGCGCGGCGCGGCCTGCAGCCTCGGCGGCCGCTCCGGCGGCACCGGCGGCGCTCAGCTCGGTCCCGCCGCCCGACCACAATTTGGAATTGAGCACGAACTTAGAAGCGTTCATTATTTTGCGGACCAATTTACGACCGACTTCCATCTGGTCCTCGGCGAACACAGCGTCCATACCAGGGCGGCCGCACGCCGCCCAGTAACGTACGGCGTCGGCCCCGTGCTTGTCGAGCAAGTCTTGCGGTGTGACGACGTTGCCGACGGACTTCGACATTTTCTTACGGTCGGGATCGAGGATCCAACCGGATATCGCGGCGTCCGACCAGGGCAGCGTGCCATGTTCGAGGTGCGTACGCACGATCGTCGCGAACAGCCACGTGCGGATGATGTCGTGGGCCTGCGGGCGCAGGTCCATCGGGAAAACGTGCTCCCACCGCTCGCCCGCAGCCGGGTCGAGCCAACCGCCGGCGATTTGCGGTGTGAGCGAAGAGGTTGCCCAGGTGTCCATGACGTCGCTCTCGGCGACAAACCCCCCCGGCTGGCCCCGCTGTTGTTCGTTGTAGCCCGCGGGCACGTCGGTCGTCGGGTCGACCGGGAGGTCGGCCTCGTCGGCCAGCAACGGCTCTTCGTAAACCGGCCCGCCGTCCGGCCCGACCCGGTACCAGACGGGGAAGGGCATCCCGAAGAAGCGCTGCCGGCTGATCAGCCAATCACTGTTGAGCCCGTTCACCCAGTCCTCGTAGCGGGCGCGCATGAAGTTTGGGTGCCACTGCAATTGGCGGCCGCGCTCCAACAATGCCTCGCGATGAGCCAGGGTCCGGATCCACCACTGGCGGCTGGCCACGATTTCGAGCGGTCTGTCACCCCGCTCGTAGAACTTGACGACGTGCTTCACCGGTCTTGGCGGGCCCTGCAGCTCGCCGGAGCCCTGCAGCAGCTCGACGACCCGCCGCTGGGCACCGGCCACCGTCTTGCCTGCCATCTCGGTCTCGTAAAGGGCCGCGCCGCGAGCGCTCAAGCCGTGAGGGGCGTCGGGCACGAGGCGGCCGTCCCTGCCCACGATGGCCCGCACCGGCAGGCTCAGCTCGCGCCACCAGGTGACGTCTGTAACGTCGCCGAACGTGCATACCATGGCCGCGCCCGTGCCTTTGTCAGGCTGGGCCAATCGGTGCCCGATCACGGGCACTTCGGCACCGAACAACGGTGTGGTGACACGCGACCCGATGAGGCCGGTGTAACGCTCGTCCGAGGGGTGCACTACGACTGCCACGCAGGCAGGAAGGAGCTCGGGGCGGGTGGTGTCGACCAGCAGCTCGCCATCCCCCGGCCGGTGGAACGCCAAGGTATGAAATGCGCCGGTGACTTCCTTGTCGGCCAGCTCCGCTTGGGCAACGGCGGTGCGAAAATCCACGTCCCACAGTGTCGGCGCCTCGGCCGCGTACGCCTCTCCGCGGCGGGCCAAGCGCAGGAAAGCGCGCTGGGAAACCCGCCGCGACTGCGTGCCGATTGTCGTGTACAACTGGCGCCAGTCCACAGAAAGACCGAGGTTGCGGAACAGTTCTTCAAAGGCGCGTTCGTCCTCGGCCGTCAGGCGCTGGCACAGCTCGATGAAATTTGGCCGGCTTGTGGCGACCGGGTGTGCACCTTTGCCGAGGCCCCCTGCAACGGGCGGGACGAAGCCAGGCTCGTACGGCAGCGAGGGGTCGCAACGTACCCCGTAGTAATTCTGGACGCGGCGCTCCGTTGCCAGCCCATTGTCGTCCCAGCCCATCGGGTAGAAGACCGAATAACCTCGCATGCGCTTGTAGCGGGCGATCGTATCGGTGTGGGTGAACGAAAACACGTGCCCCACGTGAAGCGACCCGCTGACTGTCGGGGGAGGCGTGTCGATCGCGTACACCCGCTGGCGCGGCATGCCGCCGTCGAAATGGTACGTACCCTGGTCGGCCCATCGCTTGGCCCATGCCCGTTCAAAACCCTCCGGCGGCGGGCCGTCGGGAGCGCCGGGCGGCGGCTCCGGCGGTTGGCTAATGGGCATCGAGTTGGACATGATCCCGCTACCGTACTTGCTGTGCTCGCTTTGCTGGACACCGCCACTGGCCAGGTCGCCCCCTTAGAGGCGCGCGACGCTGGTCGGCTATCGGTCTATGTGTGCGGGCCTACGGTGGCCGGCTACCCACACCTGGGCCACGCCCGGTTCAACCTTATCTGGGACGCGCTCCGGCGCTACCTGGTTTGGCGCGGCGTCCAGGTGCATTATGTCTCCAACGTCACCGATATCGAGGACAAGATCATCGCCCGAGCGGCCGAGGAGGGCACCTCCAGCGAAGACGTGGCCTCTCGTTACGAGCAGATCTGGTTCGAGACGATGGCGGCGCTCGGGGTCAAGCGTCCCGACGACACTCCCCACGCCACCGCCTACGTAGGCCACATGGTGCGCTTGGTCAACGAGCTGGTCGAGCGCGGCCACGCCTACCAGGGAGGGGACGGCATCTATTTCGATACCGCGTCCCTGCCGGGGTACGGCCTGCTCGCCCGCCAAGACCTGTCCATGGTGCGGGCGGGCGAGCGCGTCAACCGTGACCAAGCGGGTAAGCGCTCGCCGCTCGACTTTGTCCTGTGGAAGTTCGCCGGTGCCGATGATCGCGCGCAGGGCACGGCGGCGCCGTGGTGGGCTTCGCCATGGGGCCGAGGGCGGCCCGGTTGGCACACCGAGTGCGTGGTCATGTCGCTCGACCTCTTGGGCGAGGGGTTTGACCTGCACCTCGGCGGGCTCGACCTGGCCTTCCCGCACCATGAGAACGAGCGAGCGCAGGCTGTGGCGACCGGGCGGGCGTTCGCCCGGCGCTGGGCGCACAACGGCATGGTGCTCGACGAGCAGGGCGAGAAAATGAGCCGCTCGGTGGGCAACGTCATATCCCTGGGGAGCCTGCTCGCGCGCTACGACCCGCGCGTACTGCGGGTGCTGATGCTCAACACTCATTACCGGGCGCCGCTCACGGTGAACCAGGACACCATCGACAATGCCCAGGGCGTCCTCAACCGTTTCGACAACTTTGCCCGCGAGAGCAAGGAGTTAGCCTGCGCCGCTCCGGACGAGGCTGCGCTCAACCGTTTCAAGTGGCGCCTCGACGAGGACTTCGACACCCCCGGGGCGCTCACGGTGATGCTCGGCGCCATCCGTGACGCCCGGGCCCACCCAGAACGGGTGGCGGCCCTGGCAACCGCGGTGCGAGAAGGTTGCCAGGCTCTCGGCCTCGAGCTCCCCTTCGAGGGCGAGAGCCTGGACGAAAGGGTGGCCGAGATGGTCCGCCAGCGCGACGCAGCACGTGCCCGGGCCGACTACCCGGCGGCGGACTCCATACGCGCGGACCTCCAGGCCATGGGCTACGTCGTCGAAGACGGCCCCGCGGGCACCTCTGTCTGGCGGCCCTGAAACTTCGAGCTGGGCCGCCGGCTAGACAGGGAACGGAGGGCCCTGGGACCGCGGAAGCGTGTCGTGGGGCGTTTAGTGGGCAGGCGTTGCAGGTCCTACGACCGTGGCGGGAGCCGAGCCGTTGCTGGTCGCAGCGCCTCCGCTCAGCACGCCCTGCAGCAGGCTGGTGAGCTCGACCGGCACGACGAACTTGGTCGACGGCGACGTCCCTATCTGCTTCAGCGTCTCCAGGTACTGGAGCGTCATCGTGGTCTTGTCGACGTCGCCTGCGACTTCGAGGATACGCCTGAGGGCGGCGGCGAAGCCCTGAGCCCGCAACTCGGCGCTCTGGCGGTCGCCCTCGGCCAGCAGGATGGCCGATTGCTTCTGGCCCTCAGCCACTGTGATCGACGCCGACTTCTGACCTTCGGCCTCGGTGACCAGGGCACGCCGCGAGCGCTCGGCGCCCATCTGGCGCGTCATGGCCTCGAGCACAGCCGGAGGCGGCTTGATCTCGCGGACTTCGACGTTTGTGACCTTGACGCCCCAGCGCTCGGTCACGTCGTCGAGCTTGATACGCAGCACCCCGTTCATGTCCTCGCGCTTGGAGAGCACGTCGTCCAACGACATATCGCCCACCACCGACCGAAGGGTCGTCGATGCGATGTTTATGGCCGCGCCCTTGAAGTCCTGGACGGCCAGCACGGACGTGAGCGGGTCGAGCACCTTGTAGAAGATGATGAAGTCGATGGCGATGGCCGCGTTGTCCTGGGTGATGGCCGTTTGGTGGGGGATCTCGAGGTACTGTTCCCGCAGGTCGACCCAGCTGATGCGGTCGGTTATCGGGTTGATCAGCGTGAACCCGGGGCCGCGCGCGCCTGAGGCGCGCCCCAAGCGGAACAAGACCACCCTCTGGTACTCCCGCACCACCTTGATCGATATGGCCGCACCAGCGACAAGCAGCACAAGCACAGCTGCAACAACGGCAATGACCAGCGCGATCATGCCTCCTCCTTTGTTTGGTTAGAAGAACCGGCGCTACCCGCTCCGGGCACCACGCCCGACTCGGACCACACGAGCAGGTGAACGCCCTCGACTCTGGCTACGTGCACCGGGGCGCCGGCCGGTAGCGGTCCGCTCAGCGACTCGGCCGTCCAGGTCTCGTTTTTGACCCGGACAATGCCCGCAGGCGACAGCGGCCCGACCGTCACCCCGGTGGCCCCAATGAGAGCGGCACCTCCGACCGCCGTCCCCTGCACGTGCCGGTAAGCGAGCGCCGGTAGGACGAGAGCGGCCGCGGCCGCCGCACTGGCGAACGCGATGGCAGCAAGCACCCAGGCTCCCGCCGAGGACCAGTTGCCGGAGAACACCATGAGCGCCCAGATCCCCGCCAGCGCCAGCACTGGTAAAGGCACCAGCAAACCGTGCCCGCCGGCGTGGATGCCGAGCACGATGACGCCCACGACGGCGCTCGCCAGGCCAAGGCCGACCACCCAGGGCACGGCTGCGCTGGCCAGGGCGCTCAGGAGCGCGACGAAAACGGCCACGACGGCGAGGCCGCCGATCACCGCGGCAATGGTCACCCGGCGGACGAGCGCCAGATGGGCCAGGTCTGGGACGGCGGCGCCACCGGCTTTCCTCCGCAAGGACGAGACGGCGGCCACGGCCCGGTGCTCCAGGTTGTTCGGGTGCCAGCCGGACATGGGTTGCTCAGTCATGTGCTTGGCTCCTCTTGGTCTCTAATGCCTAGCCTAGAGGGGAGCGTGGCCCGAGCGTTGTGCAGGTGGGCGCGAACTGCGGGAAACTTTTGCCCAGGACCGGCTAGGCGGCCAGAAAGGCGTGTGATGGCCCCCGGCCGATAGCTTGGGGACGGTGACGGCAGTGGTTGTGGACGACCTGGCCAAGGACTACGGCGAGGTCAAGGCGGTCAGAGGTGTCAGCTTCGAGGTCGGCACCGGCGAGACTTTTGGCTTTCTCGGCCCCAACGGCGCCGGCAAAACGACCACCATCGGCATGCTCTGCACCTTGGTGAGGCCGACCGCCGGCCGGGCGAGGGTGGCGGGCTACGACGTCAGCCAGCGCCGGGCAGACGTGCGCCGCTCGATCGGGCTGGTATTCCAGGACCCTACCCTCGACAACTACTTGACGGCCGAACAGAACCTGCGTTTTCACGCCGAACTGTACGGTGTGCCCAGAGCGGCCGTCCGTAGCCGGCTCGGGGCCGTGCTCGAACTTGTCGGCCTGGCCGACAAGGGCAAGAGCGAGGTCCGCACGTTCTCGGGGGGTATGAAGCGGCGCCTCGAGATCGCACGCGGCCTGCTGCACGCCCCCGTCGTGCTGTTCCTGGACGAGCCGACGATCGGGCTCGACCCGCAGACCCGACGCCTCATATGGGACTACATCCGCAGCCTGAAAACCACCGAAGGTACCACGATCTTTATGACTACCCATTACATGGACGAAGCCGAGTACTGCGACCGCATAGGCATAATCGACAAGGGCCAGATCGTGGCCATGGGCACGCCCGAAGAGCTCAAGGCCAGTGTTGGCAAAGACCGCGTCCAGATCCAGGCTGACAACGCGCCAGCAGCCATCGCGGCACTGAAGGAACACTTCGCCCTGGAGGCTGCGGTGCACGAAGGCAGCGTGGCCTTTTCTGTCGCCAACGGCGGCGAGTTCGTGCCCAAACTTTTTGCCAAGTTTGGCGAGCTCGGGCTCCCCGTGCGCTCGGTGGCCGTATCGCGGCCCTCCCTGGACGACGTTTTCCTTTCCTACACGGGTACGACCATCCGCGATGCCGAGGTGAGCGGCCCCAACGAGTGGATGCGCCGCATGGCGACGGGAAGGGGGTTCCGTTGACCACCGGCGTACGCGAGGATCATCTCACGGCCCTGCCGGCTCCCGTTCCGCCGCTGGGCGACCGCGCCCAGGCCAGGACGAGGATGTCGTCCGGCATGCTCCACGAGGCAAAAGCGGTATGGGTCGTGGTGCGCCGGGAAGGCATCCGCTTCAGCAATGACCCGTTGCGCGTCATTGTGGGCGTGCTCCAGCCCGTGCTTTTCCTTTTCGTGCTCGGTTCGGGGCTCGGGTCCCTGGTGAAGTTCGGCCCCCAGCTCAACCTGCGCACCTTCCTTTACCCGGGGGCGGCCGCGATGTCGGTGCTGTTCACCGCCCTGTTCTCGGCGGGTTCGATCGTATGGGACCGCGAGTTCGGCTTCCTCCGAGAGATGCTCGTGGCCCCCATAAGTCGCACCTCGATCGTCGTCGGCAAGTGCCTCGGCGGCGCCCTCGTCTCCTCGGTCCAGGGTGTGCTCATGATCTGCATCTCCGGCTTGGCTGGCGTACCTTACAACCCGGCCCTGATGGCTACGGTCCTCGCCGAACTGCTCTTGCTGGCCCTGACTGTGGTCTCTTTCGGCATGGTCGTGGCCGCCCGTATCAAGCAGTTCCAGTCCTTTATGGCAGTGACTCAGATGCTCGTCATGCCCCTTTTCTTCTTGTCGGGCGCGATGTACCCGCTTTCGGGACTACCGGCGTGGCTGCGCGCCCTCACCCGGGTGGACCCACTGACCTATGCGGTGGACCCCATCCGCAAGGCCGTCTTCGAACGCCTCACGAACGTGCCGCCCCGGCTAAAGCAGCAGTTGGTACCGGGCGTCACCTGGAACGGCTGGCATGTCCCCCTGGGTCTCGAGCTCGGCGTGGTGGCCCTTATGGCCTTGGCCTTCATCACCGTCGCGGCTCTCGAGTTCCGCAAGACGGACTGATCTCCGGGGCCGCGCCCCAACGGGTCAGCCGTCCTCGACCATCACCTCTGCCACGACGAGCCGCTGACCCTTGACCGGTTGGCTAGCTGCCCCCATTGTCCCGGACCAAGGGCTCAAGATATTGCGCCGGTGCGCCCAGCAATCGCTCGGGCGAGCCGTCGTACAGCCAGCATTGGTCCCGCCAGGACCGTCGTTGTACATCCATTCGTAATCTGCTTCGAGGACGGTGAGCACGCCCGTGGCCAAGTTGGAGGCCCAAATCTTGCCGGAGGGGCCGCTTGGGTCCTCACCCTGCGCCGCCCCTTCGCTCGCCAAGTGGCCGAGCGCCTGCTCGGGTCCCTCCCAGGCCGGCAAGCGCCGCCCCACCCGTTCGGCGTTGGTAACCGTGACCAGTTGGTCGACCAGGGACATTTGCTCGTACCCGGGGGGTAGCATCATTGGCGCCACTCCCTCGGCGCGACGGGCGTTGTTGATGGCACGCAAACTGGCTGCGTCACACTTGGCGGGAGACGAGAGAGACGAATTGCACTCTCGGTTGAGGGCTGCTTGCATGGCACTGGCAATGCGGGCGGACTGGCGGCGCTTGGTAATGGCGCTCGGCCGCGCCGCCCTGAACGGGGCGTTCCCCGGGTGCGCCCCGCCCGTGCCGCTCGGGAGAGCCCGGGCAATGTTCATGGGCACGGCGGCCGACGTACCTCCGACAGCGAACGGCGCGACGAGCGCGCCCATAAGTAGGGCAACTCCAACGCCTCTGTTGAGCGGCGAACGCGCAGCAGGGCGGACCGGGACGGCGCGAGTCGGGGCCATGGCCTTTTGAGGGCGAACGGTTGAACGGCGGGGCGTACCGGTCCGAGACCATACACGACGGCACCCCGCCGTTTCCACTTCCGCCTGGGAATATGGTGGCTTTTCCTGGTGGCAACCCGGTACGGCTACAGTTGTGGAAAAAGACCGGAGCAGCCAGAGAGAGCACGAAGGAGCCCAAATGACGATCGCTGTCGGTGACCGTATCCCCGATGTCCAGCTCAAGATGATCGACGCCCAAGGGACTGAAGTTGTCAACACTGGCGACGTGCTCGGCAAGGGCAAGGTCGTACTGTTCGGGGTGCCGGCGGCGTTCAGCCCAACCTGTTCGGACGTTCACCTGCCCGGCTACGTGACCCGGGCGGACGACATCTTGGCCAAGGGCGTCGACGGGATCTTCTGCGTATCTGTCAACGACCCGTTCGTAATGGCAGCGTGGGCGCGCTCGCAGGGCGTCGAAGGAGCGGTCAGCCTCCTGGCCGACGGCAACGGCGAGCTGGCGCGCGCCATGGGCGTGGAGATCGACCTGTCCCGCGCCGGCCTGGGGACGCGCAACAAGCGCTATGCCGCGGTCATCGAGGACGGCATCGTCACGCACCTGGCACTCGAAGAAGCTACCGGCCTCGAAGTCAGCTCGGCCGAAGCCCTGCTGGCCGAGCTGGGCTAGCCAGCTCCGGCCACGGTCCCGGCTGCCTCGCCGCCACCGTACCGGCGCCCTATCTCGCGGCGCCCTATCCCGCGGCGCCCCCTCTGGCGGCCCGACGGCGGGTAGGGACCGAGCACCTCGCGATCGGTCACCTCGCCGGCACCCCGCGGCCGTGGTCCCAGCAGCCCGTTTCCGCGCTTGCTCTGATACGCCATCTGCGCCACCGAGACGGAAGGAAATCGCCACTATTCGTGGTATTGCAGGTGTCGAGGAGGCCGGTTCCGGCACGCTTCGGTATCGTGCCATGGGAAGGGCGCTCATGCCCGTCAAGCAGCTTAATTCCCGTCGTACCGCCGCCCTCCGCGAGCCCCACGCAAGCTGAGGCCGCGGGCTCCTAGAGAGTGCCCATGGACCACGATCTCACACCCGGTGCCGAAGGCCAGAGAGGGCTCGGTGCTGCCCCGGGCGAGGGGCCGGGGCTCGCGCCAGGAGCCGGCGCGCTGGCCTCGTGGAGCGTGGCTGCCGCAGATGAGGGACAAACGAGTGCCCCGGGAGCGGAGGCGGGCCTACCCGATATAGACGGTGCGCTCGGAGAGCTCCCCAGTCTCTTGGCCCGTTCGGTCAGCGGCGTGCAGTTCATCTACCAAGCACTCGACCTCGTGGCCGCCCGCTACAGGTTGAGCGACCTCATCGTGGTCGTGCACCAGCCCGACCGGCCGCAGATGTTCCGCCTGGGCCGGGCACCTGTACGGATGGGCCAAGGCGCCCTGCCCGCCTACCTTCATGCCGCTCTCTCCGGCCGCCTGGGCGTCTACTCCGATCCCCCGGTCGTCGGGCCGCTCACCGCGGCGTCGCTGGTCAGCCTGGTGGAGCTGGCGCTCCGTCTCGACGTGCTCGGCCACGACGCCAGCCACGACTCGCTCACAGGGCTGCTCAACCGGCGCAGTTACGAGCTCTTGTTGGACCAGGCCGTGAGCCGCGCGCGCCGCTATGGGTGGCCGTTCGCGCTCGTGTTGCTCGACCTCGACGATTTCAAGGTGGTCAACGACCGGTACGGGCACGCCGCGGGCGATGCCGCGTTGCGTGCCGTGGGTACGGAGCTGCGGGCAGCCCTGCGCGGGGGTGACGTCGCCGCTCGTCTTGGTGGCGACGAGTTCGCCCTACTGGTCGTCGGTGTCGAGAACGTATCCTCGTTGGCGCCGATCCTGGGCCGGCTGAAGCGCGCTCTAGAGCGTGCGGTCCCGCAGACGACCGTGGGTTTCTCGGTCGGCGTCGCCTGTTTCCCGACGGACACCGACAACCCCAACGCGCTTATGGCGCTGGCCGACGAGCGCCTCTACGCCGCCAAGGCGACGATCGGCTAGGAGTGGCCATGAAGGACGCCTTGGAACTCGAGCTGCGACAGTTGCCTGGTGTCTGCTTCGTCTCGTTTGCCGACGAAGAGGGCACCAACTTCATCGAACTGGTCGTCAGCGCCGAGACCGAGCACGCCAAAGTGCGCGAGGAGGCTGCTCGCTGCGTGGTCAACTACCTCGAGACGCCGGCCGAAATCCGGGTGTTCGGGCCGCCTCCGGAGCAGCCCCTGACGCCGAGCCGGGCCTCTCGGGTGCGACTGCTGCTGGTACTGCCGAGCGATGGTGGAGCCTCGATCGAAGTGCAGCTTTCACGTGGCGCCCAGCGTTCGACCGCCAAGGCGGCCGCCGGCGACACGACCGCAGTTGGCAGGGCCGTCCTGGATGCGCTGCGTGGCCTGGGTGTCCACAGCCCGTACGACATTGTCGGGTTCCACGCCCTGCCCTCTGATTGGGGCGCCGGCGTGCTGGCGGTGTTGCGCGACGCGTCGAGCGGCGAGCTGCGGCGTGGGGTGGCCACCGGCAGGGCTCCGGCGGACGCCGCCGCCCGTGCGGTGCTGGACGCCCTCAACCGGTCCCTGTGAACCCCGTCTTTGTGGGCCCGGTCTTTGTGAACGGGCGCTGGAGCGCACCTAGCTAAGCTAGGGGCGTCCGCGCGCCACACTGATGGAGTGCCCGTGCCCCCGGTCCCCTTTAGCCCGGCGGTTGCCGTGGTTGGGACCTCCCATCTCGCTGCGGGCTTGGTGGCTACAAGCGGCGGCGCAGCTTCTCTGGTCGAGCACTCGCCCCTCGGGTTTGTGATCGCCTTCGGCGCCGGGGTCGTGTCGTTCCTCTCGCCCTGCGTGCTGCCGTTGGTGCCCTCTTACCTCTCCATGATGTCGGGCGTGGGGCTGGCCGACGCCTCCGGCAGCCAGCGTCGCGGGCGCAGCCGGCTGCTCTGGTCCACGCTGCTCTTTGTCGCTGGCTTCACTCTGGTGTTCGCCCTGCTCGAGGCCACCGCGAGCGCCGCCACCGAGCCGCTTCGGGCTCACCGCGCCGTCCTCCAGGATGTCGCCGGCAGCCTCATAATCCTCATGGGATTGGTGGTCGCGGGCATCCTGAGCTTGCCCGCCCTCCAGCGCGAGCGGCGCCTGGCGGTACGGCCGTCACAACTGGGCCGGTTCGCCGCCCCCGTCATGGGCATGACTTTTGCGTTTGGGTGGACTCCCTGCATTACCCCCGTGCTGGCCGCGGTCTTGGGCTTGGCGTCGAGCGGTGGCACGCTGGCGCGGGGCGAGGAGATGCTCGTGGCCTATTCGCTCGGGTTGGGCGCGCCCTTCGTTGCCACGGGCGTCGCTTTCGGCCGCTTGTCCGGTGCGCTCGCTGCGGCCCGCCGCCACGCCCGTGCGATCAGCCTGGCATCCGGGGCCATCTTGGCGGCTCTGGGGGTCCTGATCATTACCGGCGAGGTGGGCGTGCTGTCGTCGTGGTCGGACAGCTTGCTCGAGCACATAGGCCTCGGCGCCCTGGCCACGGGCTGAGCCGGCGGCGGCGGGCCACTTTGTTAGCACGCCCTTGGTGGCAAAACTTGGGCGGCACTAAAGTTGAGCGGCGGTCATGCTCCTCTCGGTCCGCTTCCGCGGTGTTGTGGCTCTTGCTGCTCGCTACCCCCTGCTCGCGGGCGCGGACTTGGACGTGGCGGTGGGGGAGGTGGTGGTCGTGCGGGGAGCAAACGGGGCGGGCAAGACCAGTTTGCTGCGCGCCATGGCCGGGCTCCTGCCGCTCGTCGCCGGGGAAGCTAGCGTCCTCGGCCTCGACCCCACGGTCGATGCCCGGCGACTGCGCCCGTTGGTTGGCCTGCTCGGTCATCGCAATGGGCTCTACGAGGACCTGAGCGCCGAGCAGAACGTGATGTTCGCGGCCCGCGCCGAGCGGCGGCCCAAGGCCGACGTGCAGAGCGCCCTTGCGCGGCTCGGCTTTGACCGCCGCGTCGCAGCTACGCCCGCGGCCAAGTTGTCCGCCGGTCAGCGCCGCCGGCTCGCCCTGGCTACCGTCCTGGTCCGCCAGCCGCGGCTGTGGTTGCTGGATGAGCCGCATGCGGGTCTCGACGCTCACCACCGTCAATTGCTTGATGAACTGCTCGACGAAGTGGCCGCTTCGGGCGCGACGGTGGTGCTTGCCTCCCACGAGCAACTTGCCGACGGCTTGGAGGCGAAGCGAACGGTTTGGATGTCCGGAGGCGCGGTGGTGGAGCGGGCCGCAGCTCCGGCCGTGGCCGACGTCGTCGGGGTGGCGGCCGAGGTCGCGCCGGCTCCCAGCGCACCCTGCCCGCAGGTGCCCCATGTGGCGTGATGCGCTCCTGGTCGCGGGCAAGGACCTCCGTATCGAGGGCAGTTCGAAGGTGGCGCTCAACCAGGTCGGCCCCTACTCCGTAGTCGTGCTATTGCTCTTCGGGTTCGCCTTCGACCAGGACCGGCCGCTGCTCACCGAGGCCGCTCCCGGCCTGTTCTGGATCGCTGTCTTGTTCTCTGCCGTTTTGGCCGTGCAGCGCAGCTTTGCGCTCGAGACATCCGACGGCGCGGTCGACCGGTTGCGCCTCTCGCGCCTCGAACCGGCCGGTATCTTCCTTGGGAAGGCCGCCGCCGTGGCCGTGCAGCTCCTGCTGTTGGAGGGCCTCCTGGCCCTGGGCGTCGTCGTGCTTTTCCATGCCCGGCTGGCCGGTGCCGCCCTGCTCGGCGCGAGCGCCTTGGTGGCAACGGCCGGGATTGCGGCCGCAGGCGTCGCTTACGCCGCATTGTCGATGGGCTTAAGGGTGCGTGAAACGCTGCTCCCTCTGCTACTTGCCCCGGTGCTCGCCCCGATCGTGCTCGCCTCGACCGAGGCCTGGCGCTCGGCTCTGGGGGTTTCCACCGGCGATGGCTGGCGCTGGCTCGGCCTGCTGGGCGGTTTCGCGGCGATCTACCTGGCTGGCGGAGTGCTCAGCTTTGGGGCTTTGATGGAGGAGACGTGAGCCAGGAGCGGGTGCGCACATGGGCGAGCGCGGCGCGCTCGGGGAGGCCAGCCCGCGCCGCGCGCTTGACGCAGGTCCTGGGCTGGGCGGCGCTGGTCACGCTCGGGCTCACGACCTGGTGGGGCCTCTGGGTCAGCCCGCCGGACGTGGTCCAAGGACAGTACGTGCGGATGCTGTACGTGCACCCGGCGGTGGCGACCATGTGCTACGCCGGGTTCGGGCTGTGCGCGCTGGCCAGCGTCGCCTGGCTCTGGCCCCGCTTGCGCAGCCCGAGATGGGACCGGCTGGCCGTGGCCGGGGCCGAGGTCGGCGCCGTGTTCTGCGGGGCCACCTTGGTGACCGGTTCGATCTGGGGGCGCGCGTCCTGGGGGGTGTGGTGGACATGGGATGCCCGTCTCACGTTGACCGCCATCTTGTTCGCCCTCTCGCTCGGGTACCTGGCTCTCCGCCGAGCTATCGACGATCCCCACTCGAGGGCGCTCGTCTCGGCCATGGTGGCCCTTCTCATGGCGCTTACCGTCGTCGTCGACCACTACGCCACGTCCTGGTTCGTCACTCTGCACCAGGGCGAGACCCTGCTCACGCCGGACCCGACGGTGCACGGCTGGCAGCTCGCGACGATGCTCATGTCCTTCGTCGCCTTCGGCTCGCTGTTCGCCTGGATGGTCGCGCACCGCTACCGCCTGGAGCTGCTCGAGGACCGCTACGACGCCGAGGGTTACACATCGGCTCTCGCCGCCCGCCGCGCCGAGGGCCAAGCACCGCCCGAGCCGGTTGCACCCGGGCGCGCGGCACCGGGCCAACCGGCGCCTGAGCCCGCGACCACGGCCGGAGCTCCCGGCGGCCCGCCCTCCAAGGTAGAGGTGCGGGTCAGCTGAACGGTTACGTCTTGGCCGCCTGGCTCTCGTGCGGGACGATCCTGGCGCTCTACTGCGGGCGTGCCCTGCGCCGGGAGCGTGCCCTGCGCCGTGCCCTGGCAGCCAAGGAGGTGGAACGGTAGTGGCCCTCGACCTGGGCGCCGTCGGCTCTCCGGCGACGGCCGCCACGGCACCCGTCCGTCGCCGCCGAGCGCTCGGCAACAAACGCCAACGCGTGGTGGCGGTGGTTGTCATCGCGGGAGCACTCGGTTTTCTCGTGTTCCGCGGCTTGACAAATGCGCTCGACTATTACCTGACCGCCAACCAGGCCGTAGCGCAGCGGGCTGAGCTCGGTACCAGCGACTTCCGCATCCAGGGCACGGTGCAGCCCGGCTTGCACCAAGTGGGCACGACGCTGCACTTCTCCATTACGTCGCACAACGTTACGGTGCCAGTGGTCAGTACGGGGTCTCCTTCGCAGCTGTTCCATGTGGGCATGCCGGTGGTCCTCGAGGGGCACTGGCAGGGCAGCTTGTTCTCCAGCTATCAAATAATGGTCCAGCACAGTTCCAATTACGTCGAAGCGCCCGCTAAGGGCAAGGCGAAACCGAAGCTATCGTCTACCAGCGCCGGTCGCTCCGCCAGCCGCGCCAGCCGCGCCAGCTACACGTGAACATCGCCCTCGGTGACAGCGCCCTCGTCCTGGCGCTGCTAGGCGCCGTAGCGGGCGGGGCGATGCTGGTGCTGGGGGTCACCGGCCACCGCCCCGCCCTTGTGCGCGCCGGCCAGGGCTACATCTGGTTGGTCGTCGCCGGCGCGGTCCTGGCGACGGTGGCCATGCAGCGGGCGTTGATCACCCACGACTTCACATTGGTGTACGTGGACAACAACGACAGCACCTTCACGCCCGTGGTCTACCGGGTGAGCGCCATGTGGTCGGACCTCTCCGGCTCGATCCTGTTGTGGGGGCTGGTACTTTCGGGGTACCTAGCCGCCATGTGGGTGCGGTTCAGGCGCCGCGCCGAGGAACCCCTCGTGCTCTGGGCGAAAATTACGGGGTATGCCGTCGCTGCCTTTTTCTTCGGGTTGATGCTCACATTCGCCAACCCGTTCGACCGGGTCCACGGTGCCGTGCCCACCCAGGGGCCAGGCCCCAACCCCCTCCTCCAGGACCGTATCCTTGTCGCCTTCCACCCGCCCCTGTTGTACTTGGGCCTGGTTGGGTTTACTGTCCCGTTCTGCCTGGCCGTCGCCAGCCTCGTGACCGGGAGCACCCAGGCGAGCTGGCTGCACGAGAGCCGGCGTTGGACGATATTCGCGTGGGCCTGCCTGACGGGGGGCGTGGTGCTCGGCGCCTGGTGGAGCTACCAGGTGCTCGGCTGGGGTGGGGCCTGGTCGTGGGACCCGGTAGAAAATGCTGCTCTCTTGCCATGGTTGACGGGCACGGCCTTTTTGCACTCGGCCATCGTCCAGCAGCGCCGGGGCATGCTCAGGGTCTGGAACGTCTCCCTGCTCCTGGCGACCTTCTGCTTGACGATATTGGGCACGTTCCTCACGCGTTCCGGTGTCTTGGACTCGGTGCACGACTTCACTGACGATGGTGGAGTTGGCCCGGCACTGCTGGTGTTTTTCGGGCTTGTCGTGGCCGTGTGCCTCGGGTTGTTGATATGGCGGGGCGACACGTTCCGTACCCGTGGCACCATGGAGTCGGCGTTGTCCCGCCAGGGCGCTTTGTTAGCCAACAACTTGGTGTTTGCCGCGTTCGCCTTCGTCGTGTTGCTCGGCACCGTCTTCCCTCTCGTCGTCCAAGCCCTGAACGGGCCGTCGGTGACGGTGGGCGGCCCGTTCTTCGACACGATGACGATGCCGCTCGTCTTGTGCCTGCTGTTCTTGATGGCGGTGGCGCCCGTTTTGCCTTGGCGCCGGGCGTCGGGGGAGCTGCTGCGCCGGCGCCTTGTGTGGCCCGCCGCCGTATCGGTGCTGGTGCTCGTTGGGTGCGTGCTTGCCGGTCTGCGCGGGTTTTGGCCGCTTGTGGTCTTTTCCCTGGCCAGCTTCGCCGGGACATCGGCCCTCCGCCAGCTCGTGCTGCTCGTTCGCCGTTCGGGGGCCGGCGGCCTGGCGGGCCGTTCCGGCGGCGGCATGGTCGTGCACCTCGGTATCGTCGTGGTCGCGGTCGCTTTCGCCGCCAGCCACGCCTACCAACACTCGACCCAGCTGGTGCTCACCCCGGGCAAGGCGGCCACTTACATGGGCCACAAGTTGGTCTACCGCGGCGAGCGGACCGTGACCTCTCCTGGCCGGACGGTCGTCGAGGCGGTCGTAGACGTGGACGGGCGCGCCTACTACCCCGGCTACGAGGAGTTTGCTCTCTCCAACGACTCAGTGCCGAGCCCCGCCGTGAGGTCCACGCTCGAAGGGGACGTGTACCTCACGCTGGCGACCTCTCCGAGCTCGCCTGGTGGGCCAGCGGCCATCGGGGTGATGGTCGAGCCGCTCGTCCTGTGGCTGTGGACCGGGGGCAGCATCGTCCTCGTTGGCGCGTTGGTCGCCCTGCTGCCCGCCCGCGGCCGCCCGCGCCGCGACGGCACGCCGGGACTGCCCGCCCCGGCCCAAGCCGAGGACGAGAAAGCCGACCTGGCCCGGGCGCACAGCCAGGGCCCTGTGGTCGGAGCACCGGTATGAGCGGCGAGGCTGTGGTGGGCGGCGCTGTGGTGGGTGAGGCTGTGGTGGGCGGCGAGAACAGGGTGGGCGGCGAGGCTGTGGTGGGCGGCGAGGAAGGGCCGGCCCCCCGCCGTGGTCTGTTCAGGGGGCGAACTGTGATGTGGGCAGCCGTCGCGGTAGCGGTGCTCACTGCCGCGCTCATCGCGGTGGCGGCGTCAGCTCAGCCGAGCTCCGAGGTGTCAGCGAAGAGCCCGCTACTCGGCCAAGCAGCGCCTGCGATCTCGGGCCCGGGGCTGATCGGGCCGACGTCATTGTCGCTGCGGGGCTTGCGGGGCAAGTGGGTGCTCGTCAACTTCATGGCCACCTGGTGCCCGCCGTGCCAGCAGGAGCTGCCCCAGATCGCCAAGTTTTACGCGGAGCACTCCGGTCGGGGCGATGCCACGGTGCTCACCGTGGCTGACGACCCGAGCAATGTGGCGCAACTGAGGACGTTCCTGCGCGACCGCGGCGCCGCCTGGCCGGCCGTGGACGACCCCGCAGCAACCGTTTCCTACGGTGTCCAAGGTTTGCCCACCTCGTTCCTGGTCGCGCCGAACGGCGTCGTTTTCGCCTACCTTTTGGGCGAGATCAAGGCGTCGGAGCTCGACCGTTGGCTCCAGCAGGGCGCCGCCGCTGGCTACGGGCGGGCATAGGGACTGGCAGTGCGCCCCGCATCAGCCAGCGTCGTCCTCGCCGAGCCCGCTCGGCGCGAGCCCGGTCCTTTGGCTGCGTTCACTCCGGTCCAGAAGAACCGGAAGAAGCCGCGCATCGCGGTGTGGCTCGCCCTATTGATGGTGGCGGGGATCGCGTTAGCCGCCGGTGCCGGCCTGTTCAGCGGCGGGCAGCCGGCCCGGCTCTCGCTCTACGAACGGACGTTGCAGATCGCGGGCCAGTACCGCTGCCCGGTGTGCGAAGGCGAGACGGCGGCAGCTTCCCAGTCGAGCGAGGCTGTGGAGATCCGCGCTTACATCGGCCAGGCCCTCTCCGAGGGGCACAGCCCAGCTCAGATCCGCTCGTACCTGATGTCGCGCTACGGCGAGTCGATCCTGGAAAAGCCGCCCGCCTCGGGGGTCGGCGTAGTCCTGTGGGCGCTCCCTGTCCTGGTGGTCCTTCTGGCTGGCGGCGGGCTCGGGTTTGCCTTCGTCCGCTGGCGCCGGGCTTCGGCTGCCGGCCGGGCACCTGGCGGCGGGGCACCTGGCGGCGGGGCACCTGGCGGCGGGGCACCTGGCGGCGGGGCATCTGGCGGCGGGGCACCTGGCGGCGGGGCATCTGGCGGCGGGCTTTTCATCCCCGGCACGACTGCTGCCACTGGTCCCGTCGGGACCGCGCTCTACCGCGGGCCCGGGGTAGGGCCGGCGGAGGCGGCTGCGGAGGCAGCTGTCGCCCCCTCGGCGGCTCCAGCAGCCGAGGCCGAGGCGGCGGCGCGGCCGCTCACGCCGGGCCGGCGCTGGTACCGCCGGCTCACCCTTGGCGGGGGCGCCGCACTCAGGGTGCTGGCCGCGGCACTGTTCGTCGTCGACCGTGCCTCGTCGCCTCGGCTACCCGGGGACACCGTGAGCGGCGGCCAGGGCAGCATCACCGCCCG
>DATJST010000580.1:0-3096 GCA_035503975.1 Acidimicrobiales bacterium
AAAGGCTGGCACTCGTCGATTTCCACGACCAAGCCATCAGCCTATTCCTCGAAGACCGTCGGCGCAAAGGACCCAACGGGAAAGGGGATGCTCGCGCCGCCCGTGACTTCCTGCGGCACCTGTGTGAGGCGGGCGCCGTCCGGGCTCTCGAACCGACGGTAGACGAGTCCCCGCTGGCGATACTCCGCCGGTAGTACGAGAGCCACCTCACGAAAGAGCGCGGCCTTGCTCCGGCAACGGTCACCGGGTACTGGTGTTTCGTCCGCCGCCTCCTCGTCGAACGCTTCGGGGACGCGCCGATCCGCGTCGGGGATCTGGCCCCCGACGACATCTCTGATTTCCTCCTGCGGCATGCCCGCTCCGGCGGCATCGGTGTAGCCAAACTGATGGTGACCGCTCTGCGGTCCTTCTTCCGCTTCCTTTTCCTGCACGGGAAGACGGAGACCAACCTGGCGGGAGCCGTCCCGACCGTGCCGGAATGGCGCCTCGCCGGGGTGCCAAAGTATCTCACGCCGGAGGAAGTGGAGCGTGTCGTCCGTTCTTGCGAACGGGACACCCCTGTGGCCCGCCGCAACCATGCCATCATCCTCCTGCTGGCCCGCCTGGGGCTGAGGGCCGGCGAGGTGGTCGCCCTGGACCTCGAAGATGTCGATTGGAGGGCCGGCGAGTTGAGGGTGCGGGGCAAGGGGTGCCAGCACGACCGCCTGCCACTCCCTGTTGACGTCGGCGAGGCCCTGGCCCGTTACCTGCGCCACTACCGCCCGCCCTGCGTGACCCGACGGCTCTTCGTCCGCATCAAGGCGCCTCACCGGGGGTTCGCCCATCCCAGCACCGTCAGTACCATCGTTTGCCACATCCTATCGCGAGCCGGGCTGAGCCCCAACTTCAAGGGGGCGCACGTTCTGAGGCACTCCTTGGCCACCGGGATGCTCCGTTCAGGGGCGTCCCTCGACGAGATCGGCGAGGTTCTCCGCCACCGCGCGGCGAACACAACGGAGATCTACGCCAAGGTTGATGTCCGGGGTCTGCGTTCGCTCGCCCTGCCGTGGCCCACCGAGGGAGGCTAATAATGAGCAAACTGCGTGAGGCCGCTGAGCGATACATTCAGCTCCGCCGCCAATTGGGTTACAAACTGCACAGGGTGAGCTACTTGCTGCGTAACTTCGTGGCCTTCGCCGAACGAGAGGATGCCGCGCACGTCACCACCGACCTGGCGCTGCGCTGGGCGCGGCAACCGCTGGGGGCCCAGCCGGCGATCTGGGCCTCGCGGCTGGGTGTGGTGCGACGTTTCGCCGCCTGGCTGAGCGCCTCGGATCGAGGCACGGAAGTGCCTCCCTCCGGCCTGCTACCCTGTCGCTACCGCCGGAGGCGGCCGTACATCTATAGTGACGCGGAGGTCGAAAGCATCGTCCGGGTGGCAAACCGACTCTCTTCCCCCGCCGGGCTGAGGGGCCGCACGTTCTCGACACTGTTCGGATTACTCGCGGTTACGGGCCTGCGGGTCAGCGAGGCGTTGGCGCTCGACCGGAAGGACGTCGATCTTGGCGAAGGGCTCTTGCAAATTCGGGGGACGAAGTTCGGCAAGTCGCGGTTAGTAGCGGTGCATGCGTCCACCCGCGAGGCCCTCGCAGGCTACGCGGGAGAGAGGGACCGGCTCGTCCGGCGGCCTGCTACCGAGGCCTTCTTCCTCTCCGAAAAGGGTAGTCGCATGACGGGGTGTTCCGCCGACGACAACTTCGCCAAGGTCTCGCGTGAGGTCGGCCTGCGCGCCCCGACGCCAGGGCGCCGACGCGGGCGTGGCCCCAGGCTGCACGACCTGCGGCATCGTTTTGCGGTCTGCATTCTCCTCAAATGGTACCGAGCGGGGGTCGATGTCGGAAGGGAAATCCCCAAGTTGGCCGCCTACCTCGGGCACGCCCACGTCAACGAGCTGTACTGGTACATCGAAGCCGTCCCGGAGTTGCTGAAGCTGGCGGCGGACAGGCTGGAGGGCATCAAGGAGGCCAAGCCGTGAACACTGGCGCCAACCTCTCGGGACTGGTCCAGGCGTTCTTCACCGACCGCCTCCTACGGCAGCGCAGGGCAAGCCCCCACACCGTCGCCGGATACCGGGACACTTTCCGGCTGCTTTTGCGGTTCGCGGCGCGGGAACTGGGGAAGGCGCTGGCGAAGTTGTCCCTTGAGCACCTGGAAGCTCCCTTCATCGGCGACTTTCTGGACCACTTGGAGAGGGAACGCGGCAACAGCGCCCGGAGCCGCAACACCCGTCTGGCGGCGGTCCATGCCTTCTTCCACTACGTCGCATTGCAAGAGCCGGCCTACGCGGCCCAATGTCGCCGCGTCCTCGCCATCCCCGGGAAGCGGTTCGAGCGGAGGCTGATCGAACACCTTACGCCGGAGGAGGTCAATGCGCTCCTTGCCGCGCCGGACAGGACGACCTGGATCGGCCGCCGTGACCGGACCCTGCTGTTGGTGGCAGTCCAGACGGGCCTGCGGGTGTCTGAACTCATCGGCCTGCGGCGTGACGACGTCGTCCTGGGGACCGGAGCACACCTCCGCTGCGAGGGTAAGGGCAGGAAGCAACGGTGTACCCCGCTCCGCCAGGAAGCGGTCGAGGTCGTGACGCAATGGCTCCGCGAGTGCCCCGCCGAGCCGACAACTCCGGTATTCCCGAGCTGCCGTGGCGGGCCGCTGAGTCGGGACGCCGTCGAGCGGCTGGTCACCCGCCACCGGCGAACCGCGGAGGAGCAGTGCCCTTCGCTGAAGCGAAAGAAAGTGACGCCGCACATGCTTCGCCATACCGCAGCCATGCAACTGCTCCGGCACGGCGTCGATCGCTCGGTCATCGCGCTTTGGCTGGGGCACGAGTCGGTGGAGTCAACTCAGATGTACCTCCATGCCGACTTGCGGCTCAAAGAGGATGCTCTGGGTAAGGTCACGCCGTTGGACGTGCCGCCGGGGCGATTCCGACCTGACGACGAGCTGTTGGCCTTCCTGGAGGGTCTTTGATTATGCCGCTTCACCCCGCGAAGGCGGCCACCAAGCGATACTGACCCAAGAAAGGCGGCGCAACGAGTCGGAATAATCCTGCATTCG
>DATJST010000581.1:0-16678 GCA_035503975.1 Acidimicrobiales bacterium
ACCCGTAATGTCGTGGCTGTCGGCGCGCCCGTAGTGCTCGCCTCCTCGGTCTCTGTTTACGGCGCCTGGCCGGACAACCCGCTGCCATTGCACGAGGACCACCCCGCTCGGCCCAACCGTGAGTGCCCGTACGCCGCCCACAAACTGGCCTCCGAGCAGGTCTGTGCCGCCGGGAGGGAGCCTTGGGTGGCGGTGCGCCTGGCGGCGGTCCTCGGGCCGCGCGCGGACCAGGGCGTGGCGCGGGCGGTGCTCGGCTACCGGGTCGCGGTGCCGGCCGTGAGCCGGGCCCCCCAGGCTGTCCAGTGGATGGACGAAGCGGACGCCGCCGATATCTTGCTCACCGCGGGCAAAGACCTGCTTGGTCCGGGCCGGGCGGCGCGCCAGGTGGTCAACGCCGGCACCAGCGACTGGCTGAGCGCGCCAGACGCCGCCGCGCTGGCCCGTAGCCGGGTGGTGAAGGCGCCGCGGGCCCTGTGGGTGGCCGCAGGAGAGCTCAGTCGGCGCCTGCGGCTGAGCCCTTTCGGGGCCGACCGCGCCTGCCTGGTCGACGGCCCTCTGGCGGTGTCGGTGGAGCGCGCCGATGACCTGCTCGGGTGGGGCCCCACTCGTTCGTCCGTCCAGGTCTTCGGCGATGCGCTGCGACGCGACGCGACGAGCTCGCCTCGCCTGCGGCCGCGCCCCTAGAGCTCCTGGCGGTAGAGGCGCCAGATCTTGTAGCGCCGTGCGCCCATGTCCTCTAGTTGCTTGTTGATCCGGTGGTTGGTGGCCAAGGTCCAAGACGCCTCAGCCACCTCGAGACCGTCGTCGTACAGCCGGTTCACGATCTCGGCGTACAGCATCGGCCCGAGGCCAGCGCTCTGGACGTCGGGTCGCACCCCGAGAACCACCACCCGGACGTGTTTAAGCTTCTTGACCCCGAGCAGCAAGGTCGCCCAGCCTGTGGGTATCAGGCGCCCGCTGCGCACCTTGAGCATGAGCTGGTTGGCGTCCGGCACAGCAAGGCAGACAGCGACCGGGTCACCGGCTCGCTCGAGGGCGAAAGCCCAGCGGGGGTTGATCAAGGGCTTGAGCTGCTTGGCCAAGTGCCGCACCTCGGCCTCTGGCATGGGGACAAATCCCCAGTTCTGTTGCCAGATCTCGTTGTACAGCTTGAAAAAGCGGCCCACGTCCGCCTCGAAGTCGTCCATGCGAAGCTCCCGCACCTTCACCCCGGCGCGTTCGCGTAGCCGTTCCAGCGTGCGCCGTTGGCGCTCGGAAAGGGCCGTCGTGTCGCGTAGGAACTGGTACCCGTAAAGGTCCATGACCTGGTCCCAGCCCCCCGCCAGCCATAGCTTCTCGTAGTACGGCGGGTTCTCGAGCGTCAGGATCACTGCGGGGGTGCCGAACCCCTCGACGAGCAGGCCGAGCTCGTCGTTGGTGGTGAAGTTGGCCGGCCCTACCGCCGTGCGAGCCCCCTGGCGGCGAGACCAGTCGAGGGCGACATCGAACAGCGAACGGGCGACTTCCTCGTCGTCGACCGACTCGAAGAACCCCACCCACGCCCACGCCTCACCTTGGCGTTGGTTGAACAGGGTGTCGATGCAGGCGCCGATGCGCCCTACCCGCCTGCTGGCTTGGTATGCCGTCCACAACTGCCAGTACTGGTGGGCGTGCGCCGGGTGTCGGGACGAGAGCCGGTCGTAGACGCTGGCACGCAGTGGCGGCACCCAGGCGCGGTCTTGGCCGTGCAGGCAGAACGGCAGGTCGATGAAGGCCCGTTTTGCCAGCAAGTTTTGGACAGGGCGGACCTCGGTGGCGGCCACGGAGTCGTTGTGCTTGGGCTCAGTGGTCGTCAGGCCCGGCACCCGAGGGCACGACCGGCGCCTCGGGTTCGGGGCGCGGCGGGCGCGCCGGCGAAATGACGATCGTCGCGCCGGTTTCGTCGTCGTCGGCTCGGGCGGTCCTCGCCTGGGGCCTCTCGGCGCGCAGGCGTGTCGCTCGCTTGCCGTTGATCGTTATTTGTTCGGTGGCAAGCGGGACCTCGGTCTCGGTGATCCCGGCCATGCCTGCCGGTCGTACGTCCAGCTCGATCACTTTGGCCATGAGCAGCTCGCGCATCGCGCGGCATACCTCGAAGTCCGACATGTTGAGCGCCCGGCCGATCGAGCGCAGGTTGCGCCGCCCATCGACAGCGGTGAGCACCCTCCATTGCTCGCGGTCCAGGGTCACCTGGCCGGGGTCGAGCTCGGTCACCAGCCTGGGCTGGACGTCGAGGGAGGGGATGAGGGCCTGGAGCTGCTGCCACTCTGCGATGCGCTGGCGTGCCTGGTCAACCGCCTCCTTGACGGGGATGTTCGGTCCCCCGGGGGCGCCCGACTTGCCCGGTACGAACTCGAAGTTGCCCCGGTCTATTTCGAGCAGCTCGAAGCAAACTTCCTGGACGCGCTGGCCGACGTCGCCTGCCACTGCCGCCGCCTGGTGCTCGGACTGGTCGGCCCCGACGATGTAGCCGTCCGCGAAGAAAAGGTTGGCCGCGAACGACCGTGCCCGCACGTGCAAACGTCCGCTCATACCGTGGGTCGCCAGCAGGTCCAGCACCTCACTGAAGTCGAGGACGTCGAAGGTTCCCTGTAGTGGCATTGCGCCCATTCTGCCAGCCTGGACGGCGCTGAGGTACCTCAAGTCTCCATAGTCGTGCCGGTCACCGCCCAACCACTGGCAAACTGCCTGACCTGCATCGACAACAAGTCGTTGCCCGAACGCCAGACGCACGCGACCGGCCCGTTGCCCGGGGGGGTGCTACAACCGCGGAACTGCGGGCCGCCGTAGGGGTAGCGGTAGGCGAACAGCCCGGCCACCGCGGGCGGGCTGGCATCCTCCAGCGCCAGCGCACGATCGCTTTCGGACCAGGCGCCCACCAGCTCGTAGGCCGCTGCAGCCGCGGACGGCTGGGGGTGGAGCGGCGCCCACGGTTTAGCTGTCCCCTTTTTCTTGGTGGCCCCCTTGTTCTTGCTCTTGTTCTTGCTCGTGGTCGCCTTCCTAGCGGCCGTTGTCACCGGCCCCGCGCTGGCCGGCACCGCAGTAGTGGCTCGCGCCGCGCTAGTGGCTCGCGCCGCGGTAGTGGCGAGCGAACCCGTGGTGGTCGGCACCCTCGTCGTCGCCGGCTGAGCCGGGGGACTCGCGACCGTGGTGGCTGGAGCGCTGGTGATGACCGCGGGAGGCGATTTAACCGGGTGCTCGGCCGCCGTGCCGCTCGCCGCCGGCGAGCCTGGGCTTCCACATGCGGCCGCGCCCAAGGCAAGGGTGGAGGCGCCCAAGCTGGCCAAGACCGGTAGGGTAACTGTCCGTGCCCGCCGCATCCTGCGAAGATGGCGAAACGACCAGCACTGGCGCATGGGGGCCACGCTACAAGGGAGGGCGCGCGGTCACATGGGGTTGACGTTGCAGATTGTGGGTGCCCTGAAGGGCAGTGACGTACTGTTCTTTTCATTGGTGTTCCTGCACGCCATCGTCGCACTCATCGGTTTTGGCAGCGTGGGCTTTGCGGGCACTTACGCGAGCCGGGCGGCTCAGATCCCTCTGGCCGCGTGGCGGCCCCGTGGGGCGGTACGCTCCGTTTTGGCGGGTGAGGCCCCGGGTGCTACCCCTATTGCTGGGCACACCACCCCCTCTATGGCCGGGCAGGCCAGCCCTGCCGAGCCCGGCGCGGCGCCGCGGGCTCCTGGACAAGCCGACGCAGGCGATGGCTCGAGCGGCACCGGAGCGGCCTCGAGTGGCACCGGCGCGGCCGGCGCGGCCTCGAGTGGCACCGGCGCGGCCGGCGCGGCCATCTTGCCCCCTGCGGGCGCTATCCTGACCGGCCGGCCGGTGGCCCCCGGGCCGGACGTCCAAGCCGAGCCGGCCGCGCAGTTGCTGGCCGAACAGGAGGCCGAGGAGCCGCCGGACGCGGCGACCGCGGGGCCCAGCACCGGCGACACCCCGGAGCCGCCGCCCGGGCCCCACGCGAACGAGGCCGGGATGCGGCCCGGTGCTGGGACGCGGGCGGCTGACCTGGACCCAGAGATCGAGGAGCTGACGCGTTACTTTGACCGTCCCGCCCGCTTCGCGCTGGCCATAGTCCTGGTGCCCGTGTTCGGAGTGCTGGCCCTATGGGCCCAGCCCAACGGGCACGGTTTCGATCAGGTCTGGACCGTCGCAGCCATGTGCGTATGGGCTTTTGCCCTCCTGATAGTGGGCGGCCTCGTCGTGCCCGGCTTGCGCACCGTACGCGAGCTGCTGGGCCAGCTCCCGTCGCCGCAATCGTCGGCTGCCGTCGAGACGGCTTGGCAGGCACGGCTCTCGAGAGCGGGCATGATGGCCAGTCGCGGCGCCATCGTGTGCGACCTCTTGTTCTGCTTGGCACTGGCGTTCATGATCTGGCAGCCGTGATTGCACGGCGCAGTTCGTTGCGGTGCGTCTCGTAAATGGAAAACCAATAGTAGGAAGATATAATATTTGGCGTTCCAGCAAAATTCGCCACTATTGCTAACGCGATTGGGTGGGCTACAATTCTTTTCCCATGACTTTGCATGTGAGCCGCCGGGAGGGCACGGCTGGCGTCACGGGCGAGCCAGGTGAGGCCGCCATGGCGTTGCCCCCGACCGAAGGCGCCTGGCCGTCAAAGGTGGATGTGAGCTCGGCGGTGGGGACATCGTGGCCTTGGCCAGGCGTGACGCTTGACGAGGTGGTCGCTGACTACCGCTCGGCCCTAGTGTCACGCTACCTAGATGACCGTGAGATCATCCTGCAAAAACAGAGCCGCGGGTTCTTCCACATCTCAAGCGCCGGGCACGAGGGGCTCTGCCTCGGTCTGGCCCGTTCGTTGCGCCCCGGTTATGACTGGTTCTTTCCCTATTACCGCGATCGCGCGCTGGCTCTCGCTCTCGGCGTTACACCCACCGAATTGCTCATGCAGGCGGTGGGCGCCGCCGACGACCCCTCTTCGGCGGGTCGCCAGATGCCATCGCATTTCGGCAGCCGACGTCTCAATATCGTAAGCCAATCGAGCCCCACCGGTTCACAGTGCATCCCTGCTGTGGGCTGTGCGGAGGCGGGACGTTATATATGGCATCACCGGGCCGAGGAATTGCCCGGTTGTGCGGCGCATGAGGACGAGCTCACCTATGTATCGCTAGGCGAGGGCGCTACGTCGGAGGGAGAGTTCTGGGAGAGCCTCAACACCGCGTGTTCCTTGCTGCTACCGGTGCTGTACGTGGTGGCAGACAACGGCTGGGCGATCTCGGTGCCGTCCCACCAGCAGGCGCCGGCGCCCATTTCCAAGCTCGTTGGCAGCTTTCCCGGGCTCGCCGTGCATTGCCTGGACGGGCGAGACTATTTTCAGGTCCGCCGGGCCGTACCCGACATCGTGGCTGCCGTGCGCCAGGGTTCCGGGCCCGCCCTGCTGCACGCCACCGTGACGCGGCCCTATTCGCATTCCTCAGCGGACACGCAGAGCAAGTACCGCCCCCGGCGCGAGTTGCAAGACGAGGCCGGCCACGACCCGGTCCTCCTGATGGAGCAGGCGCTGTTGGAGGCGGGCGCCTTGTCCGTCGCTGATCTCGATGGCTACCGCGAGCAGGCGCGCAGCACGGTTGCCGAGGCAGCCAAAGCGGCGTTGGCGGCGCGCCGTCCAGACCCGGGCACTGTTCACGAGCACCTGTTCGGGCTGCCCGCCCGCCGCAGTACGGGCCCTGAGCGCGCCCGCGCAGGGGGCGGTAATGACGATGGCCCGGCGGTTGCGCTCGGAGAGGCGGTCCGGCTCACACTGCACGAGGCTATGGCCGCAGACCCCCGGATCAGGGTTTTCGGCGAGGACGTGGCTGACGCCCCACCTGAGGACATCGAGGAGCTCGAAGGCAAGGGGGGCGTCTTCGGGACAACGTTCGGGCTGCAGCGGCGCTTTGGTCACGACCGCTGTTTCAACACACCGTTGGCGGAAGCCAACATCGTCGGGCGCGCCGTAGGCCAGGCAACGCGCGGCCTGCGGCCGGTGCCGGAGATCCAGTTCTTCGACTACATCTGGACGGCCATGCAGCAGATAAAGAGCGAAGTGGCGACGTTGCGCTGGCGCTCGGCGGGCATGTGGTCATGCCCCATGGTGCTGCGGGTCCCGATCGGGGGTTACCTGGCCGGCGGTGCCATCTGGCATTCGCAGTCAGGCGTGTCCATCTTCGCCCACATCCCGGGCTTGGTGATCGTCATGCCTTCGCGCACGGTCGATGCCGTCGGCCTGCTCCGCACCGCGCTCGCGGGCGAGGACCCGGTACTTTTCCTCGAGCACAAGCACCTTTTACGCCAGCGGTACACCGAAGGACCTTTCCCGGCTAGCGGTTTCCGGATCCCGTTTGGCCAGGGCCGCATTGTGCGGGAGGGAAGCGAGCTCACGATCGTCACCTATGGGGCGACGGTGCAACGCTGCCTGCAGGCAGCCGCCGGCACGGGAGCCAGTGTGGAGGTGATCGACCTACGCTCGATCGTCCCCTGGGACAAGGACCTGGTAGCCGGTTCAGTAGCGAGGACCGGACGGCTCTTGGTGGTCAGCGAGGACAGCCTGACCTGCGGTTTCGGGGCTGAGGTGGCAGCGTGGGCAGGCGAGCACTGCTTCAACGACCTGGACGTGCCCGTAACCCGTGTAGGCGCCGCCGACACCCATGTGCCCTATGAGCCGGCTCTCGAGCGGGCTGTCCTGCCCCAGGTCGAAGACATCGAGGCGGCCTGCCGCAAGTTGCTCGCTGCGTGACGGCACGCTGGGCCGTCAGGCGGTCGTTGCCGTGGCTGCCGAGGTGATCATCCGGTGGACAAAGGCGAGCTTGGTAATCACGGCCGGCGGGAGGTCGAAGGGGTACAAGTCGTCTTTGCCGAGCGACCTGTTGAGCGCGTTGAGCGCGTGAGTGAGCGGTACCCAGTCGGCGATCACCGCGTCGAAGCCCTCAAGCGCCGCGGTCTCCTCGCTCGGGGCGCTCGCCTTGGCCGGGTCGCGCCGGCCGGTGCGGTCGTCTACGGGGCCCACGACCAGGACGCCGAACGAGGCGGCAGTTTGCACGGCATCCCATATGTGCAGGTAATGGGCGAAGGTCTCGGCCCAGTCTTCGAGCGGGTGCATGGCCGCGTAGGCGCTCACGAAACTGTTGCGCCAGTCCACTTTCGCGGCTCCGTCGTAATGGTTGCGCCGCGCTTGTTCGTAGTCGGCGCCTTCGTCTCCGAAAAGCGAGCGCGCTTCGTCGAGCCAGGTCGTGCTCGGCCAATGCTGGGTTCGCCCGCGATGGGGGGCCCGGGGTGCCTGCTGGCTGGTGCCCAAGACGAGAGCCAACCAGTAATAGTGCCCGATCTCGTGGCGAAAATGCCCTAGCAGGGTCCGGTACGGTTCGCCGAACTGGGCACGGGTTGTCTCCCGGAAGGCGTCGTCTGTCTCGTTGAGGTCGATGGTTATGACCCCATTGGCATGCCCGGTGACGGCGTGGCCGGCACGCGCATCGAGCTCGAAGCTGAGGCCGGCCGCGGGCTCGTCTGCGCGACTGACGATCGGCAACTTGAGCTGCACCAGCTGGTAAACGAGACGGCGCTTGGCCATCTCCGCCTTGGTGAAAGCCTCACGGAACTCGCGGTCTTTGAGCGGCGGGAGCTTGCTCGTCAAGCGGCACGACAGGCACGGCCCTTCTTGTGCGTCCCAGGGCACGAGCCAGTTGCAGGCGCTCAGACCGGCTTGCTGGCAACGCCGCCAGCGTGGGGTAGTCGGGTCGTCCACCAGCGCCAGCGCGCTGTCCTGGCCTTGCCCGGGCGCGGCCGGCAGCAAGGCTTCGAGCGCGCCCGACACGGGGTCATAACCGAGGTCGATGCCGCAGCCGCCGCACCTATGGCTCTCGAAGGCTACCAGCTCGCGGCACCGTTTACAGACGAAGGCTCGCATCTTTCCGGGTCAGCGCTGTATCCTAGGCTGACAGCGATGGCCCGTTTCGCGCGCAATCTGCTCGGTCTGGTTATTGCCTTGTCAGGAGCAGCCGTCTTGGTGGCGGGAGCCCTGAGCGCGGTCGCCTTTTCGTCCAGCCGCTTGGTCCACGAACTGGCAAGCGCGCGGGAAGTGCCGCTGCCCGCGCTCGTCACCCAGGCCGCCATCCCGTCGGTGATCTACGCCGCTGACGGCACCGTCCTGGCCACCCTGCGCTCGTCGCTCAACCGCCAGCCGGTCGCGCTCGGCGACATCTCGCCCGTCGTCGTAGCCGCCGTGCTCGACACCGAGGACCACAGTTTTTGGATCCACGGAGGGATCGACGTGGAGTCGACGATCCGTGCCCTGTTTGCAGACGTGAGCGCGGGATCGGCTGTGCAAGGCGGCTCGACGATCACCCAACAGCTGGTCAAGGGCACGTACCTGACCGACCAGAAGACCCTGACGCGCAAGATCCGCGAGGCCGCCCTGGCCGAGCGCTTGGAGGAGAAGTACTCCAAGTCACAGATACTCGACGCCTACCTCAATACCGTCTACCTCGGCAACGGCGCCTACGGCGTGCAGGCGGCGGCCAAGGAGTACTTCGGGCGCGACGCCAACCGATTGGACCTGGCGCAAGCTGCCCTGCTGGCGGGGCTCATCCAAGCACCGAGCGGCTACGACCCCCTCATCAACCCAAAGGGAGCTCGCTTGCGGCGCAGCGAAGTGCTTGCTCGCATGGTCCACTACGGGACCATCACGCAGGCGGAGGCGGACGCCGCGAACGCCGCTCCGCTCCCGACCACGGTTCATGACGCACCCGGCGTTTCTTACACGACCCACGGCTTCTACGTGGACCAAGTGGTGAACGGGCTGCTCGACAACCCCGCGCTCGGCGCCACGCCGGCGGCGCGCCTCAACGCCCTGTTCGCTGGGGGGCTCAAGATCTACACCAACCTCATGCCGTCGCTGCAAGCCGCCGTCGAGAAGATAACCACTGACGACATCGAGGCCAGTGGCCTACAGGATGTCACTGCCGCTTTCGCTCTCATCGACCCGCGCAACGGCAATGTCGATGCCATTGTCGCCGGGCCGGGAGGGAGTGCTGAGCAGTTCGACGACGCCACGCAGGGCGAGCGCCAGCCTGGGTCTGGGTTCAAGCTATTTTCCCTGGTCGCCGCCCTCGAGGACGGCTACAACGTCAACGACTCGATCTTGGCCGCCTCCCCGTGCGCGGTTGTGTTCCCCCACGTCCCCCTCAGCTACGGCTACAACCTGCAGCACCCGCTCAACAACGACCCTGGCGACCCCAACGGCATCGTGACGCTCGTCCAAGCCACGGCGCTGTCGATCAACTGCGCCTTCCTGCGTCTGGCGCACGAGGTGACGCTGCCCAAGGTGATCGCGGTGGCCCGCAGCATGGGCGTCAGCGACCCGACGCTCAACCCTGCGAACCCCTCTCTGGTCATAGGTACCGAGGCGGTCAAGCCGATCGAAATGGCGGCCGCCTACGCAACCGTCGCCGATGGCGGGATCTACCACACCCCGTGCTTCGTAAACCGGGTAGTGGACCGCGTGGGCGCGGTGATATACAACTGCGAGACGGCTGGTAAGCGGATCTTCTCGAGCGAGGTGGCCGACGAAGCCCTCTTCGCGTTGCGCGCCACCGTCGAGTACGGCACGGGCACGGCTGCCGCACTCCCCAACGCCGAAGCGGCCGGCAAGACAGGCACCACGTCCAACAGCGTGGACGCCTGGTTCAACGGCATCACCCCCACATTGGTGGCTTCGGTATGGGTGGGCAACCCGGCACGGGAGGCACCTATGTACTACGCCGATGGAGCAGAGGTTTACGGTGCCGACACCCCGACCCAAATCTGGCATGACGTGATGGCGTACGCCCTTCAGGGCTCGCCCTATGCGGCGTTCCCCGAGCCGGACCCGTACCTGCTGCCCCCGATCAAGTACATCGACTCGCCGGCGTTGGCCCGGGACGACTTGATCCAGCACGGGTACGTGCCCCCGCCGACGACGACCACAACCGCACCGGCCCCGACTACGACCATCCCCGGGCGCCAGCCCAGCTTCAATACGACTATCCCAGGCCGGCACCTGACACCGCCGCCCACTACGACGGTGCCTGCGGGCACGACCATGCCTCCCCAGGTGACGACCAGTTCCGTCCCACCGCCCACCTCGGCGGCGGCCGACCCGGTCACGCCCACTACGGCGGCTCCCGCCACCGCGCCGCCACCGCCGTCCCTCCCAACTTCCAGCGGCCCTTCGGGCGCGCCCGCCAGCCCGTCGAGCACAGCCCAGCCGCCCCCGACGACTGCTCCGCCCGGAGGGGCGCCGGGACAATGACCACTGCTCCCGAGTTGGACGCGCTCCTCACCCTCCAGGATCTTGACACTCACATCGACCGGGAGCGCCATCGTCTCGAGCACCTGGCCGAGCGCGCCGAACTGTCCGAGATCGAGCACATGGCGGGCGAGGTGGGCAGTGCGCGCTCCGAACTGGCGGTCAGCTTGGGCGAGGTGGTCTCGCGCCAAAACGCGGCCGAGCGTGAGCTGCGGGCCACCGAGGAGCGCATCGTCCAGGTCAACCGCCGGCTGTACGGGGGGACGGTGACAGCGTCGCGCGAGCTGCAGGCAATGGCGAACGATGTCGACGGCCTGCGCAAACGTGCATCTGAGCTGGAGGACAGGGTGCTCGGGCTGATGGAGGAGCGCGAACCTCTTGATGCCGCGGTAGCTGAGCTCGACAAGGCCCTGGCGGACCTGGCGGAACGCCGTGCTTCCGCCGGTGAGAAACTGGCTCGTGCCGAGGCCGAGGTCGCGTCGGTCCTCCAAGGTCTTGTGTCGCGGCGCCCTGCGGCCCTATCCGGCGTACCTGCCCCGCTGCTCGACACCTACGGCCGGTTGCGGGAGCGCCTCGGGGGCGTGGCTGTGGCACGCCTCGTGGGCGGGCGCTGCGATGGGTGCCACCTCAGCCTGCCCGCGATGGAACTTGACCGGATCCGCCACCTCCCCCCCGGCTCACTGGAAAATTGCGAGCAATGCGGGCGGATCCTGGTGTACACGGCCGCCTGAGCGACTCAAGCGATACTTGCCGCCCTCGCCCGACGCCGTTCTGGTGCCCTCCTTGGAGGGCTCCCGGTGACGCCGGCCCCGAGGCACAAGGAGATCGGCGAGGCCGCGCCACCCTCCACTGCGGCCCCCGGGACCACATTTGGTGCGTCGCTCGTCAGCGTGGGAACTTGCTCGTGGACCGACCCGACGCTGACCAAACAGACCGACTGGTACCCGAGGCGCTCGATGTCAGCCGCCGAACGCCTTGGCTTCTATGCGTCGCAATTTTCCTTGGTGGAGGTGGATTCGACTTACTACAGCCCGCCCAAACCCGACGTGGTGCACGCATGGGCGCAAAGGGTGCCCGCAGGCTTTGTTTTCGACGTCAAGGCATACGGCTTGCTCACCGGCCACCCGGTCCAGCCGTTGACGCTGTGGCCGGACATCAGGGAGCAACTCGCGGCCGGCGGCGCCCAAAAAAGCCGTGCGTACCCTCACCATTTACCTCCCGATGCGCTCGATGAGGTGTGGGCCCGCTTTACCGGCGCGTTGTCGCCCTTGGCCGAAACTGGCCGCCTGGGGGCGGTCCTGTTCCAATACCCTCCATGGTTCATGCCCAATATGGCCAACCGCAGCGAGCTGGAGCGTTTGCCCGAACGCCTGGGCGGAGTACCGGCCTGCGTAGAGTTCCGCTCGCCTAAATGGCTCGTGGGTAATGACCTGCCCAGGACACTGGCGATTTTGCGGGACCTGGGACTGGCATTCGTCGTCGTCGACGCCCCGGCCGCGTCGGGTCTGCCCACTGTGCTGGAGGCGACGCGCGACGACCTGGCTGTGGTGCGGTTCCATGGTCGGGCAGACAGCACTTGGAACGCCAAGAACGTACCTGCCGCCGAGCGCTTCCGTTACCTCTACAGCGAAAAAGAACTCGCCGAATGGGTGCCCCGGGCCCGCCGACTGGCCGCCGAGTCATCGCGCGTGCACCTCTTGATGAACAACTGTTACCAGGATTACGGTGTTCGCAACGCCGCCGAGCTCGGCGAGCTGCTGCTGTCTGAGAGCCAAGCCGGAGACTAGGCGGCAGAGAACGGCTAGCTCTCCACCACACGCGCAGTGGCCCTCCGACCGGGCTTCCTGACCACTTCGATCGCTCGCGGCAGTTGCTCCTTGATCTCTGTCGAATGGGTCACCACCAGTACCTGGCGGAACCTCCCGCGCAGGCGCTCGAGCGCCACGAGCATGCGTGCCCGGCGCTCCTCGTCGAGCGGCCCGAACACCTCGTCCAGGACGAGCAAGCCAACGCTGCCACCCGACTGGAACCGGACGTGCTCGCTTATGGCCACTCGAAGGGCCAGGTTGGCCAAGTCGGTCTCGGACCCTGAGAAGCGGTCGAGCTCGTAGGAGACGCCCCCGTCTACGATGCGAAGGCCGTACGTTTCGGCGTCGACTTCCAAACGGTCATATTCGTTGTCGGTCAGCTCGTCGAAGAGCTCGGCCGCCTGCACCGCCAGGCGGGGCCCGACCGAGGCAACAACGCTGTTGCGGAAGGCGTTGAGCAGCTCCGCCGTCCGGCTCAGGTGCAGCGTGCCCGACTCGAGCTCCGCCAGCTTGGCATGTTGGGACTCGGCGTCGGCCAACCGCCGGGCCTCAGCCTCCGCCTCGGTTCGCGCCTTTGCAGCGGCCAGACGAGCGCGCCTGGCCATAGCGTCCGCCTGCTCGGCCGCGCCTGTGGCGGAGGCCAGAGCCTCAGTTGCCCCGGCGAGAGCTGCGGGTTCGAAGCCGAGCGCCTTGAGCTTGCCTCGCAGCGCCTCGACGATGGAGCGGGCGGTCGCCGCCCGCTCTTGGGCCGCGAGGTGCGCGGCCCTGGCGCCGGCCTGCCGCTCGAGACGTCCCTGTAGCCGCGCCGACTCGTCACGTGCCGCCCGGCACCGCGCCAGCTCGTCCGTGCCCTCCCTCTTGGCCCGCAAGACACCGGGGGGCCCCGAGCGCTCGAGCGACTCGGCCAGCAACTCGTCTGCTTCTCCCAAGGTCGCGAGCGCCGTGCGCCAATGGTGCGCGGCCGACGCCCGCCGGGCGCAAGCCTCGGCATGGGTCGCGTGGGCCGTGCGGGCGGCCTCCACGGCGGCACTCAGCTTGCCCAGATCGGCTGTGGCCAGACGGGCGGCTTTGGCCGCACTGGCCATGTGGCGAGCCGCTTCGGCCAGCTCCTCATCCGCCGCCGCCAGCTCGCTGGCGCGGTGGGCTTGGACTTGAGCGAAGGCCTCTCCCAGAACCTGGCCGCACAGCGGGCACTCGCCCGCCGCCGAAAGCCCTTCGGACTTGGCCGCGGCCAGCTTGGCTCGCTCCCGATGGGCCAGAGCGGCGTCGTTGACCGCTTGCGCGGCCGCGACGCGAACGTTCGCTGATGTCGCAGCCTCGGCTGCCTGGGCCAAGGCGTCCTCGTCAGGTGGTGGTGGAGCGGCCGCCTGCTCCGGCACCACCGATAGCTCCGCGCCGGCGGCCTCCACTTCCGCTAGCAGCTGTGAGCGTTGCTCCGCCGCCGCCAGGGCGCTCACGGCCTCCGCCAGCTGAGCCAGACGGGCCTCCGCACCGGCCAGCTCGCCTAGCTCCGCTTGCAAGCTGTTGGCCTCGCGCTCGGCCGCATCGAGCTCGCCCCGCGCGGCCTTGCCTTCGACGATCAGCATCTCGTGCTCTTGGCGCAAGCGGTCAAGGCGCTCGAAAGCCTCGCGAGACGCTCGGGCGAACTCCTGGAACGTGGTCGCAGCCCGCTCTTCCTCAGCCGCTGCCGCCTCCGCTGCGCCGGCCGCGGCCTCCTTGTCCGCCGCCCTCAACCGGGCTGCTTCGAGGTCCGGGAGCATGCCGCGCAAGCGTGAGTGCTGCTGGGACGTCTCTCTGGCGTCGGCCCGGGCACGGTCACGGGCGGTGTCGAGCGGGGTTACGCCGAGCAGCCCGAGCACCAGCTTGCGCCGGTCGGCCGGCCCTTGGCTCGAGAAGGCGTCAATCTGTTTTTGCTCGGCGAAGACCGAAGCGCGAAAAGAGGCGTCGTCCATCCCGAGCACGGAGTGGACGTACCTGCTCGTGTCGCGGGCTCCTTCGGCCATGGCCCGGCCGTCGCAGTGGGCCTCGGCGCGCACCGTGGCGTTGACGCCCGATATGGTGCGCCGCACGAGGTAGACGTGGCCCTCATGCTCGAACGTGACCTGCACGACGCACTCACCGTGGGTACCCGAGGAAGGTACGCCTTCCTTGGCCGTGCGGGCACGACCCCAAAGCGCCCACAGGATGGACTCAAGGAGAGTGGACTTGCCGGCTCCGTTCGGGCCGTACACGCCGACGAGGCCGGGCGGGAGGCAGAGGTCCAGCTCGTCCTCGAAGACCCGGTAATTGCGCAGGTAGAGCCGGTCGATCAGCACGTCAAGCTCAGCTAGCCGGCTGCCTCAATGGCGTCTTGCAGGTAATGGTGACCGAGTTGGCGCACGCGGTCGCGCTCGAGACCGGTGAGGTCTTGGTGTGAGAGCCACGACTCCCATTGGCCGCCCAGTGTCTGCACGGTCGGGAGCTCGGCCGGCATTGCCACCTGCTGGAACTGCGGCTCGAGGCCGAGGTGCAGCGCGCCGGCGGCCGCTTCCCGGACGGCTTGGCGGTCCAGTAGGCGGTAGGCCTCTGGGTCGACGCCCTCGAGGTAAAGGCGGGCGACAGCGCCTGCGGGGATGGCCGCGGCCCGCCTCAGGACCTGCTCGGACAACTCTGCGGGAGACAGGCCCAGGGCGTACACCGGCTCCAGTGTCACCAGCCGGCGTTGGCCTGACAAAGCGACATGGTGGCACTCGCCCGTAACGGTGTCGAGCACGACGATGCCCTTGGCCCGGTCGGGGTCGTCGGCAAAGCTGAACGTGTCCGTCGAGCCGGCGTACCAGATGCCCTTGGCGACCTGGGCGTGAAAGTGGTAGTGCCCAAGCAGCACCAGGTCGGACTGCAGGGTGCCCATATCGATCTCGATCTCGTTGATGTCAGCGTGGCGCGGCTCGACCTGCTTGATGCGTGGGTGGGTGATCAAGATGTTTGTGAGCGTGGCGCTGCGCTCGGCGTTGGCCTGTGCGAGTGCGTCCAAGGTGGCCTCCACGCTGAGCATCTGGGGTACCGCGTGCACGACCACCCGGTCCTGGGACGGGCCGACCTCGAAGCGCTCGTAAGCGAGGCGGTGCGCGAAGTGGATTGCGGGGAAGGTGTCGGCCAGGGCCGAGTAAGGGCTGCCACGGCCTGGCAGGCGCGGCGTGTCGTGGTTGCCGCTGATGACCACCGCAGGCACGCCCTGCTGGTCGATAGTCGCCAGTGCCCTCTGGGCCACGCGGAACGACCGGTAGTGGGGCGAGGGGTGGTCGAAGACATCGCCCAGCCAGATCAGCACGTCCGGCTCCTGGGCGAGAGCCAGTTGCACGGCGGCTTCAAACGAGCGCTCGAAGTCCCACTCTCGTTGGTTGACACCACCCTCGATGGTGTACGGCAAGTAGGAACGGCCGAGGTGGGCGTCTCCGATCGCGGCAACTTTCATCACGACCAGTACAGCACGACCCTGCGACGGTTATGCGGTAAGCCCTCAGGCTTGGCTGTCACACCAAGTGACGGGCGTGGCCCGCCCGGGGGTTCCCGTCTCACCCCCCTGGCAAGATCGCGGTCATGGTCTGCCGGCTGCCGACTGATCGCCGTGACCACGCCGCCGGTGCCTCCGCCTTGTGCCGGTGGCGGCGAGAGCGCCGGCGCCGCCGCGCCCGGCTGGCGGTCGCCCTCCCGCTCGTTTGCGCGGGCGCCGCCTTCGTAGTGGCTTGGCTCATGGCCCGGACGGGGGTGGCCCCTCTCGACGTGCCCGGCTGGTTCGTGGTCGTGGGCACTGCAGGGCTCGCTGCGAGCGGGGCGGCGGCGTGGCCGCGCCGGGGCCCCGACCGTTGGGCGCGCGGGGCTGCCGGTGAGCTGGCCACCGCAGCGATCCTGAGCCGCTTGCCGCGGCACCGGTGGGTGGTGCTGCACGATCTTTCCCTGCCGGGGACCCGCGCCAACGTCGACCACCTGGTGATCGGCCCGAGCGGGGTATGGGTAGTGGACACCAAGGCATACCGGGCCCAGTTGCGCTGCCGCCGGGGGAAGGTGCTGGTTGGCGGCGTGCCTCTGGCGACGGCGGCGGTCCGCTGGGAGGCGCGGGTCGTCTCAGGCCTGCTCGGGGTAGAGGTCCGTCCCATCCTCGCCATCCACGGCAGGGGATTGCCGCGGCGCGGGCGGCGCCATGAGGGCGTGCCCGTCGTACGGGCTGAACGGCTGCCGAGACGCTTGCGCCGGAGATGCCCGTGGCGGCGGCCATTACCTCGTCGCCGTATCCGGCAACTAGGGGAGCTGGTCGTCGCCCGGCTATGGTGAGCAGCAGCACAGGCGAACCCGGATCGCCCCGAGGAGCACAATGCCACATCCGCTCGACTTCGACCCGGTAATCGAGGCTCGCCGCCAATGGGCCGAGCATGGTTGGGGCGAAGCCGCCGAGGGGATGGCGGCGATCACCTCGGTCGTCCGGGCCCAGCAACTGTTCCTGGCCCGGATCGATGCCGTCTTGCGGCCCCTAGAGCTGACGTTCGCTCGCTACGAGGTGCTCATGCTGCTCGTGTTCTCGCGGCGCGGG
>DATJST010000582.1:0-8401 GCA_035503975.1 Acidimicrobiales bacterium
CCTATAGCGACGACGCCCCCAGTGGAATCGCTGTCAGCGGCACGCTCAGCTGCTTGACGGTAAACGGCGGTGTGCCGATCGTTGAGATCCCGGTCACCGCCCTCGGTGTGGGCGCTTACACCATCGATGGCCAGAGCTGCAGTGGGCTCACGCTCCAAGGGCAAGACCTGACGTCCTATTCGCTAGTGTACACCGGGGTCACTGCTGGCTTTCTCGTACAGCAAGCCCCGCAGGAGATCTTGTTCACACCACCAGCTTCAGCCGCGGCGGGCACCTCTTTGGTTCTCAGCGCCACGGGCGGACCGTCGGGCAACGCCATCGTATTCTCCATCGAGCTCTCGAGCGCGGCCATTTGCCAAGCCACAGGGGCCGATGGCGCGACTCTCGAATTGGAGGCTCCCGGCGCCTGCGTCGTCGACGCAAATCAAGGTGGAAGTTACGATTACTCGGCTGCGCCACGGGACCAGCAAACGATTGAGGTCACCGCCTCGCAAACTGCGGCCACAACCACGACGACGAATGGGCCCACTGGTGGACAAGCAGGGGGCGGCGGGACGCCGCCTGTCCCCAGCCCGACGACGACAACCTCGACGACCAGGGCCCTTTCTACGGGCACGACCAGCACTACCGTGGCAACTTCAGGCTTGTCTTCGTTGCCTGCCCCGCCCTTTGCCCCACCGGGCACATATGGTCAGCCCGATGTGACGAGCGTCGGTGCGGTAGGCCTGTCGCTCAGCGCCCTGAGCGAGGGAGCGGAAGCGGTACTAACTATTCCCGCTGGTGCATTACCACCCGGCACCCTCGTTGGCCTTTTCCACGCAGTGGCAACTTCACGACTGGGCAAAGACATACCTCGTGGCCGGGCCTACTTGGCTTCCTTCGCTGTGGCCTGGACATCTTCAAGAGGAGCACCGGCAGCGCACCATGCGCTGACCCTGACTATCGACGACCATACAATTACACCCCGGGACGTGATCTACGTCATCACAAGGAGCGGCGTCCGCTTAGCCGGTTCGACCGCTCGTCATGGGTCGATATCCGTCCGCTTTACCCAGGGCTCGGCCTTCCTTTTGGTTCAGGTCCCAGTCGTTACGGCTCTGGTGCGCAGCGTCACTACTAAGCAGTTGACCGTGGAACTTATATGCCAGTCCTTGATCAACTGTGCCGGTAGCCTCAGCCTCAGAGGATCGGCGGGAGGACGGGCCTCGGGCGCCCGGCCCACTGAGCGGTACTTCGCGCTGAAGGCCGGCGCGAGCGAAAGAGTGGTCCTTCCGATTGCCTGGACAGGGGCTCCGGCACCCCGACAATCCGGCCCACCACGACAGGTGACCCTGCTTGTGATGGTAGAAGGGGGTGGCTCTACGAACTACCGGATATCTCTCCCATGAGGCCAGACGCGTGTCGGAGGGCGTGTCTGGTTTCAACCCATGCTGGACACCTGTCGCGAGACACAGCGGACACCAATATGGAGAGGTGTGCGCATGGAGCTCGCCGTCGCCCTGGCCCATCAACTGGGTACGGCGACGAGGTAGACATCGCGACGGTCGCCCAAGCCAAGACGTTTCCACTATGCGCCCTCGCCGTTGGGAAAACCCGTGGGATTGGTAGCCCTCAGGCGTGAACGTAGACCCCCGAAGAGGTGTACGTGCACCGGTACCCATGCCGCGGGCCGGGCCGAACCGCCCGGACGGTGCCGAAGCGACCGGACACGGACTTGGCGTCGAGCACGTTGAACGAGCCGCTGGGGACGAACCCTCTTGCCGTCGTCACGGCTAGAGTGCCGCCCAAGTGGGCGCCGCCACTGATGCCGAGGTGCGAGTAAGCGGCCGAGCTGTCCAGCGCGACTTGGAGCGTGGCGCGACTACCCTGCGCAAGATTGCCAGTCACTGAGCTAGGCCCGGGGCCCACTTCAAGCGTGCCGTCATTGACAAGGGTGGGCATGGTGACGGACGCTGTCGCCAAGGACAGCGTTCCTGTGTTGGTGAAGGGCGTCGTACCAGACAGAGACGATGACCCCGGCATGAGTAGTGTCCCGGCGTTGGCAGCACCCGGGCTCGTGGCTACCTCTTGAGCAACCGAGAGGGCCCATCCTCGAGGGACCGTCCCCGCCAGCGTCGTGTCGTCGATGTCGATCCTGGCGCCGGCAACCACCCGCTGGCTGACGCCCGGCGCGAAGGACAAGGTGAGCGAACCGACCCCCTGTGCCCCCCCCAAACTAAGCGGCTGGCTACCGCTGACTCTACCTCCGTTAATATCAACCCGGTTGCAGAACACATCGACGCTGCCGTTGTTATCCAACGTCGAGCTTTGCTCCTCTACCAAGGTCACTGGATCTCGTTCTTCCAGGCAGTAGTAGCCGTTGCTTTGCCCAAACTGGACACCGGCGCCGGTGGCCACGGCTATCGTCCCGTAGTTGTACACGGTAAGCGGCATGCCTGGCGTCTTGTTGCCAAAAACGATCCCGGGGCCGCTCGCTGTCACGGTGCCGGAGTTGACAAAGCTTCGGACCTCGACGTTGTCGCTGTTGCCACCAGGTGCACCGATAAAGGCAAACGTGCCTGCGTTGACGAACCGGCCCGGACCTGAGAAGTTGTAGCCGCCCGCGAACCTGATGTGGCCGCGGTTGATGGTGCCCGCACCGACGTCGAGCGTGCCGGCCGAATAGATGGTCCAGTCGGGTGGGATATTGCCCACAAGAGTTGTCCCTGAAGTGGCGACGGCGCCGCCAACCTGAGCCCCGTGACCAGGCGCGGCCACCCCCGGGCCGAAGACGAGCTCTACCGAGGCCGCACTGGTAGCACCGACCAGCTCGATGGCATGGCCCTGAGCACTGCCGCCATTGATGTCGAGCCCGTTACAGTACATGGTCGCGCTGCCGGCATTGTCCACGCTCGAACCGGGCTCCATCGCGAAGAAGACCTCGTCGTGTTGGCCTTGGCAAAGGGAGCCATTGCTCTGGCCCCACTCCACCGAGGCGGTGGCTCCCTCCTCGAAGCGGCCGTAGTTGTCAAAGGTGACACTCACGCCCGGGGTCAAGTCCGACCCAAAACTGACCGAAGTGCGCGCACCAATAGAAAAAGTGCCGCGGTTGCTAAAGGTCATGCCGCTCGCCGGCGGCAACCCGTTCACCGCTCCCGCGACCCTCGATTGGAACCCGAAGCTTGCGGTACCCGTCTTATCGGCCAGGCCCGGCTCGATTTCGAAGATCCCGTTGTTGACGAAGCGCGGCACCTCAACGCCCACTATGTAGCCGTTAGCAGTGGTGTCCTCAGGGTCCTCCTGAAGAGCCACGGTCCCGTCGTTGGTGAAGGACCCCGAGCCCAGCAGGCTCCCCGAGTAGCCCGTCTGGGTGAAGGTGTCGAACTCGCTGCCGACGTCGATAGTCCCCTGGTTCGTCGAGCCGTTCGCAACGTACAAAACAGTGCCACCGTAGAGGCTCACGGTCCAACCAGCAGGTACAGTGCCGCTCAGTGTGCAGTAGCTGAGCGTGCTGTTGTTGTGCGTGGCGTAGTTTATCCCGGTACTGCCCGAGGTACCTGCGGCCATCGCCTGGTCGACAATGACTTTCGCTGGGGTACCGGCGGCGGCGGCGTTGAGGCACTCGAACGTGCCTCCCGAGCCGGCCCAAACCGGGCCGGCCGTGGAAAGGGTCGCAGCGACGGGTGACAAAACGGCTATGGCGAGAAACGTGCCGAAAATGCTTGCGGCCCGCGGTCTGGACCACCGGGGTGAACTGGCGGTGTCTTTTGTGTTCACCGTAAGTTTTGCCCCGTACACCAGCGAGGGACGCTGGGAATACTGAGGTAGGGCGCTAACAGTGAACAGGGCGCGACAACTGACGGCGCCCGCTCGACTACCCTGAGCGCCCCTGGTCGGGTCTGCGAATTGGTTCTCATGTGCCCGTAAGGGTAGTGACGCCCACTGCCATGAACATCCCCCATCCGGGCTATTTCCGCCGCCCGGCACACCTTCTCGCCGCCGGGCTACCCGGGATGGCGCTGCTCCGCCCGAGCCGCCAGCTCAGCCCTCGTGTGCACCGCGAGCTTGGTGAAAATATGCTTTAAATGGATTTTCACCGTAGCGGGCGATATGAACAGGCGCTCGGCCATCTGAGGGTTGGTCAGGCCCTGGCGGACGAGGTCGACTACTTGGCTCTCGGTTGGCGTGAGCGAAGCCCAGCCGCTTGGTGGGCGCTTGCGCGTCCCGCGAGCTCGACGCGCCCATGTCACGGCCTCCTCCAACGTCATTGCCGCGCCTTGGGTATGGGCTGAGGAGTACGCCTTGGCCCCCATAACGTGGCGGAGCCGCTCCTGCAAGGCGGCGGCATCAGGCTCGTCAGGCGGGGAGCGTACGAGCCCGAGCGCCCGCCGGGCGCCATCCGCCGCCCCCAACAGCCGCGCCGCGTCCTCGGCGGAGCCGAGCCCGGCGGCCACTTCGGCCAAGGCGTCAAGGGTTTGAGGCAGGCCGAGACGCAGGTGTGCCTCGGCTCGTTCGGCCAGCGCAGCATGTAGCAGCCGGCCCGCATCGGCCCAGTCACCGCGGCTGGCGGCGAGGCGGCCGAGCACTTCGCGAGCTGATGACCCGATGCTGCGGCTCCCGGTCCGGTCGACTATCTCGAGCGCCCTACGGGCCAAAGCTGCCGCCTCGGCCGGGTCGCCCTGGAGGCGGAGCTGGTTAGCCAGTGCCGCCATCGCCAACGCCAGGTTGTAGCTCCCGTCGGCACCGCCCGCAACCACCTCGGAGAGGATCTCGTAGGCGCGGCGGTGATATCCCAGCGCGGCGAGAGCCCCGGCTATCCCGACCCGGGTCTGGGGCAGCACCCAGCCGGCGCCGCAGGCCCGCGCCCGGGCCTCGGACCTTTCCAGGCGCGCCAGGGCGTCCTGGTGGCGGCCTTGGGCGCACTCGACGGCGGCCATGAACCAGTTGGCCACCGCCTCAGTCACGGGGTCCCCGATCTCCACGGCAGCGGCAACCGCCTTCTGGCCGAACTCGAAACAACGCTCAGCCTCCACCTGCACCGCCGCGCTCCAGGTGAGGCCGCAGTAGTACCACGACAGGCTTTCAGGCCCTATCAGCTCGGCCAAGGGCAGTGCACCTATGAACAGGCGCTCGGCTTGGTGGACGTCGTCGGTGAACAGGTACGAGTACGCCAGGCTCGAAGTGGCGTGGACGACCAGCCAGTCGTCGCGGAGGTCGGCGGCGACAGTAATGGCACGCTCGAGGCCCTGCCGGCTCCCTACCGGGTCTGGTTGCAGTTTGAGGGTGCTCAGTGCCCACACCGAGCGCGCCACGGTGACGGGCTCCTGAGCGGCTTCGGCGATAGCCATTGCCTCCCGGGCGTACGTCGCGGAGGCGCCATATTCGCCGGCATTGCGGGCCATGAGCGCACGCGCCCACGTCACCTTGGCCCGCAGTGAGCTCGAGCTCGGGCTGCTCGCCGCCAGCGCGGCGGCGCAGGCCCGCTCGCCCGCCACGACCCGGCCCCCCAACCACCACCAGGTGAGGGCAGCGCACAGGGCCAGGGCGCGCTCGGGGGCGACCTCCGTCGCTCGGTGCAGGGCGGCGGCGAGGTTCTCGGCATCGGCGTCGAAAAGTACCGTCCACTTGGGTCGTTCGGGGGTGAGGAAATGCGGCTCGCCACCTTCGGCAAACTCGAGGAGGAACTTCAGGTGGCGTTCCTGGAGCGCCCCCATTTCGCCGCTGCTGGTCAATACTTCCCGGGCGTACTCGTGGACGGTCTCGAGCATTCGGTAACGCACAGTGCCATGCCGCTCGTCGGCGACCACCAGAGACTTGTCGACTAGCGACGTGAGCGTGTCGAGGGCGTCGAACGGGCCGGCACCTTCGTCGGAACAAATCCGCTCTGCAGCCGAAAGCGAACACCCTCCGGCGAAGACGCTGAGGCGGCGGAACAACCGCTGCTCTTGGTTGGTTAGCAGCTCGTAGCTCCATTCGACCGAGGCCCGCAGGGTCTGTTGGCGCGCCGGTTTGCCTACCGGTCCCGCCGTCAGGAGGCTGAACCGGTTGACCAACCCGGCGGCGATCTCGTCCAGTGATAGAGCCCTGGCCCGGGCCGCGGCCAGTTCGATGGCCAGCGGGATACCGTCTAGGTGTTGGCAGATCTGCGCGATCAAGGCCTGCTCGGCGAGCCCCGGGGCGAAGTTAGGGCGTGCCGCCACGGCGCGTTCGACGAAGAGCCTCACCGCGTCACTGGACGGCCCGAGGCGCACTTCGCCCCTGGCTCCGGTGGTGAGGGACAGAGAAGGGACGTGCCAGTCCAGCTCGTCGGCCAAGCCAAAGGGCACCCGGCTGGTGACCAGGACCACGACCTGCGGGCAACCTCGTAGGAGCGCTTCGCAGACGTGCGCCGCCTCGTTGACGACATGCTCGCAGTTGTCGAGCACTACGAGGGCACAGTCAAGCGCCAAGCGGTTTATCGCTGCTTGCAGCGGCGAGCTGCCTGGCGCGGGCCGCGCGCCAACTGCTCCCGCCAGCGCCGAGCTGACAAGCTCTTCGTCGGTCACGGGCGCCAGTTCGACGAACCATGCCCCCTGCGGGGCCAGGTCGGAGCCGCCGGCGGCGGCCTGTAACGCCAGCCTGGTCTTGCCGCAGCCGCCGGTACCGGTGAGAACTACGACCCGCGAGCGAGTCAGGGCGTCGTGGACCTCTTCGAGCTCACGAGCGCGCCCGACAAAGCTCGTCCGCTGTTGAGGGAGGTTGTTGGGCCAGGTGCCGAGGCAGGACAGAGCCAACCCGCTCGACATAGTGTCGCGGCACACGAGGCCGAACACATGCTCAGGGCTTTGGAGGTCGGGAAGTCGTCTCAGCCCAAGGTCCACGGCCTCCATTTCCGGTGGCAGGCGGTCGAACAAGAAGTCGTGGGCAGCGGCCGACAGCAGGGTCTGGCCGCTCTGGGCGATCGCCCGCAGGTGCCGGCAGCGCTCAACGAGCTGGCCCTCAAAATGGTCCGGGTCATCGCCCGCCTCCGGCACTCCTATGTGAAGGGCAAGGCGGGCTTGGACCGGCACCTCGCCGAGCCACATTTGAGCCACCACTGCCGCCTGGGTGTCGACCGCCGCGGCCAGCGCGTCGGACGGGCGCGCGAACACGGCCAGGGCACCGTCGGTCCAACCCCTCCGCCGACACACGCCGTTGTGGTTGTCGACAATATCTTCAAGGAGTTCGACGAAGAGCGACATGATGGCGGCGCGCTCATCGGCGTCGCCACTCCGTCGCGCCTGGCGCCCGCCGAGGTCAGCCGCCAGCAGAGCGATGGTCCGGCTCGGCCGCCGTCGGGTGACCTCGCTCAACAAATCGTTCCCCACCGGCACCGGGCCTGGCGACTACCTTTTCTAAGCCGCAGGTGGCGCGAACAGATATGCGGGCACAAGCTCACGTTAGTGCAGGGAGTAGGTCAGGCACGACAGGGAGCGTTAGGCCTGCCGGAGCCTGCTCCAGCGCCTCGCCGTCGACGGGCAGGTCCTCCAATGCGGTGCTGAGCCGTTCGACGAGGTCCATCAATTCTGCAGCCGAAACGTCAGAGAGCAGCTCGCTCAGCGCATCTCGGTCGGTGAGGACCGACAGTGCGTGGAGTTGATTAGCGCGCTCGGTTGAGGGCTTGGACGGCGCCCCGGAGTGGCCGGCTCTGCGCGCCATGCTGCGGAGGGTACGCGGGTGCCGCGCTGTCGATCTCGGCTGCGGTTTTGGCTGGTTCTGCCGCTGCCCCGACGTCGATCAAGGCCCCCTTCGACGCGGACTGGGTAACGGCCGGCAATTTCACGCCTCGGGTCTTGTGTTCTGAGGCGGCGCCACGCAGCGTGGTCACAGCCTCCGATCGTGTCACATCTCTGAGAGGCTGCGTGTCATACAGATGAGTGAATCGACCCAGCATCACAACAGGAGGACTTCGAGATGGCACGCATTCAAGGAGCCCCGAAGAGCAAAGCATCTCCGATGATCAAGATCGCCTACCGCTTCGGGCCCAAAATGATGAAGAAGATGGCCGGATGCGATCCGCAACGCGGCAGCGGAAGCCGATGGAGATTTGGGCCTACCAGCCCAAGATGATGATGGGCATGGGCAGGTTCAACCAGGCGGTCCGGAAGGGCCACAGCGTCGAAGACCGCCTCAAGAACCTGATCGAACTGAAGGGCGCGCAGATGATCGGCTGTGAGTTCTGCGTCGACCTCGGCTCGCAGATCTGCCGAAAGTCCGGCCTCAGCGACCAAGAGCTGTTGGCGCTGCCCAATTACCACTCCAGTCAGCTGTTCAGCGATCGCGAGAAGGTCGCGCTCGACTACACGGTGGCCGTCATGCGCACGCCAGTGGAAGTGACCGACGAGCTATTCGCCCGACTGAAGCAGCACTTCACGGAGAAGCAGATGGTCGAGATCACCGTTCA
>DATJST010000583.1:0-6269 GCA_035503975.1 Acidimicrobiales bacterium
AGCGCGCTCTGGTACACGAGGGGCACGCGGTGGAGAAGATTCCAACCGCCCTTTGTGGTCGGCGCCCTGAGAGAAAGCGATCGGTGCCGCACGTCGGTGTGTCAATAACCGCCGTTTTTGGTACAGCAATGCCCGCCCCAAAGGTGCGGGCCGCGGGGAAGGGGCGAAAAGCCGCCACTTATCAGCACGATTCAGGTTGTTGAGAAGTGTCCCCCGCATCTCTTCACAAGCCGTGCCCAAAAACAACGTCCCATCCACCACTCCTTTCACCCTTTTTGGCACGCTAGCGGGATGGGAGACCTCCTCGGCTACGCCAGGGTCAGTACCACCGAGCAGAAGGCCCATCTGCAGACCGACGCACTGAAAAAGGCCGGCTGTATGAGGGTGTGGACGGACAGGGCCTCCGGCTCACTTGACCACCGCCCCAAACTGGAAGCGGTCCTCGACCACCTCCGCCTGGGCGACACGCTCGTGGTGTGGCGCCTGGACCGCCTCGGGCGCAACCTGCGCCACCTGATCGCCACCGTGAACGACCTGGCCGCAGCCGGCGTGGGCTTCAAAAGCCTGACCGAAGGCATCGACACGACGACGCCGGCGGGACGGCTGACGTTCCATTTGTTCGGGGCGCTGGCCGAGTTCGAACGAGAGCTCATCCGGGAACGCACGGTTGCAGGCCTGGCCGCGGCCCGGGCTCGTGGCCGCAGTGGCGGTCGGCCGCGGCTTATGACCCCCGAAAAACTGGCTGTGGCCCGCCACATGTACGACAGCCGAGAGCACACTTTGGCCGCCATCGGGGCCGTCGTCGGGGTCAGCCGCTCCACCCTCTACCGGTACTTGGGCGACCAGGGACGTCCTGAGCTGTCCTCTCCGAAGGGCCATGAAGAGACGAGGGCGAACAGGGTCGGTCCAAAGCCCCCCACTGGGAAGCGGTTGCTAGGCCGCCAGTTACCAGACAGTCGGGACAAGGCCCGACCTCGTGATGCGCCTGTCCCTCGTGACAAGAGGCAGCGCTCGGACCCTCGCCGTGGCCACGATCAGCCGGTCCCACGGGCCCGGTAGCGCCGCTCTTCCGATGCGGTTCGACTCCACGATCGCCGCGGTGATCCCGGCGACCCTGAAGCCCGACCCTCTTTTGCGCACAAGTCGTACGATCTGGTCCACCTCGGAGGCCGATACGGCTCCTGTTGTCTGGCTGACGTACCAAACGTCGATAAACGAGGCGACGCTCACGACCGCCTCGCCGGCAGCCTCTGCTCCAGCGATGGCGTGCATTGCCGGAGCGGAAATTGACCGGTCGTTGTTGAGGTACCAGACCAGGGCGTGGGTGTCGGCTACGACGGCCACGCCGCGGGCTCGGCGTCTGATGCCGCTCGACGGCTTGCCTCGTCGAACGCCTTCTGAGAGACACGGTGAGAAAGCTGGAGCGCCCCGCGCAAGCTTTGTCGCTCACCTAAGGCCCGTGGCGGCTGGCCCGTGGTGACCAAACGGAGCTGCAGGCGGTCACCCGGGTGGGCGCCGAGCGAGGCCATTTCGTCCGAGGGGATCACGGCCGTGCCCTCGTCAGTGACTTCGGCATGCACCATCGGGTTGCCCATGGGACAAGGATACTTGGGGCCACCCGTGCCCCGAAGATGCCCGTTGTCCCCATGGCCGAGGAACGGCCTTGTTGTCGCGGTACCAAGCTCCCAAGCCGCGCGGTGCCTCCCCCCCGTTGCGCTCACCCCCCAGGGGCGAGCGCTCCGAGTGGAGGCCGAGACCGCGGCGGTACCTGGTACGGCTCCAGGGTCCGCTGCGAAAAACAGGCTTGGCGCGGTCGAACCCGGTCCTCGAAAGATGGTCAACTAGTCTTGACCAATACGAGTTGACCTAGTAGCGTTGAAGGCATGGGACGCTTCTTGGACGACCTGCCCGGCCACGAGGGTTGGGCTGGCCGCCGCCTAGCTGACGGGACGCTCACCTCACAGTTCCTCGTCGAGGGCGAGTTCTTGGGCCACCGGCCCTGTTGCTCGTGCGGGTGGATCGGGGCGAAGGAGTTCCCCCCCACCGACCTGGGTGAGCAGGACGCCCTTTCCTCCTGGGAAGTAGAGCACGCCGTCCCGCTGGCCGCCCTCAGCGTCCCCGCTGCCCTCGAGGAGCTGCAGCGGGAGTTCACCAACGGCCTCTTGGAAGTAGCCGAGGAGCGGCCCCTGGCCGCCCTGGCCCAGCTCCGGCGGCTGCGGGAATGGTGCGACCGCCAGGGCGACCGGGCCGCCAGGCAAGCCCGCGAGCAAGGGGCCGGGTGGGCCGAGGTGGGGCGGGCCGCCGGCGTCAGCGCCCAGGGTGCCCAGCAGCGCTGGGGCAAGGCCGGGTGATGTTCGAGCAGTGAAAGTACGTAGATAAGTGTGCACGTACTTCCTTCCTTCGTCCGATCGCTCCTTCATTCTTGAGGACTGGCTGAGAGCGGTTCGCCAGCGAGGCGACGCGACCAATACTCCGCCACGAGAAAACCCCACGTCTCAGTAAGTACGTACCCACGTACATACGCTGGCACGTGTTATCATCGGCCAATGATCGTGGCGGTTGCGAACCTCAAGGGCGGGACGGCCAAGACCACAACCGCTGTTTACCTCGCCCGTGAGCTCAGCGCTGTCGTTGTGGATGCCGACCCGCAGGGCTCCGCGCTTGGGTGGTCGGTAGCAGTGGCTGAAGACGGTGGCAGCCTTGGGATTGAGGTGGTCCATCTGCCCGACCCGAAGCTGGCCGCTCGGCTCCCTAAGGCCGACCGGTTAGTGATCGACTGCTCTCCTCGAGATCACCGGGTAACCGATGCCGCGATCGCTGTGGCCGATCTCGTGGTCGTCCCCACTGCGACCACGGCCGCGGATATGGAGCGGACCTGGGCGACGCTCGACCTGGCGACGCAGATCGGTACCCGTGCAGCCGTCCTATTAGTCAAGGTCCGCGCCGGGACACGGTCATTGGCAGCCGCCCTCGAGGCCCTCGGCGATGAGCACGTAACCGTCTTAGACGCCTCGATCCCCCAGCGGGAGGCCCTAGCCGTTGTCTGGGGCCAACCGCTTACCCAGGACCCCTACGGCTACGACCGTGCTGCCGCACAGATCAAGGAGCTGGTTCGTGCCTGATCTAATCCACCGCGAGGTCACCTGATGCCCACCAAACCGAACATGCGCCGCCGCAGCACCAAAGTTGCCACTTCCGTTGGTGAGGACGCTCTGCAAGCGCCGGTGGGCTCCCGCCAGGCTCACGCCGAGCCTGTCCGGCCCAACCCGTACCCGCACCGGCTCTCCGTCGACGTCGATCACGACACTTACCGGGCGCTCCGCCTTGTCGCCGCCGAGGAAGGCTGTCGTCTCGTCGACCTCGTCCGTGTCGCCATCGCCCACGAACTTGCTTCACGCCTTTAGGGCGCGTGCATGAAGGTCCGCGAAGTACTGCGGGCGCTGGCAGACGACGGCTGGTACCAAGTTTCCCAGCGCGGTAGTCATCGTCAGTACCGGCACCCGACCAAACCCGGCAAAGTCACGGTGGCTGGCAAGCCGAGCGAGGAGATGGCCGCCGGTACGCTGGGGAACATCTTCCGACAAGCCGGCATCCAAAGACAGGAGGGCAACCGATGACCAGGTGGAGCGTCGTGTACGAACGCACCTCGACTGGTTGGAGTGCTTATGTGCCTGCTCTGCCCGGTCTCGGTGTAGCCGGGGGGACCCGGGCCGAGGTCGAGCAACTCATAAGGGAGGGCATCCCATTCCACCTCGCAGGTTTGGCCGAAGATGGCTTGCCGATACCGGACCCGGACAGCGTTGAGGTTGAGTCCATAGCCGTCTGACCTGCTGGTTTAGGTACCCACGTACCTACGCTAGTACGTGGGTACGTAAGAAAAGTTCGAGCCTCCCCTAACGCAGCCTGAGGTTCCCCGCCGGTTTGGCGGGGCCTGGTGTGAGACTATCCCCGGGTCCGCTGCGGTGGTCGAGGCGCCCGCCGCTTGAGCGTCCGCCGGGCCCCCGTTGGCGTGGGAAGTTGTCCGGCAACACATTGGAGCATCCACAAACCGCGCGGTTTTCGGCGCGAGACTACAGACATGTCATTCGCTCGTAGCGGTGCTCGTACCCACCAGGACAACATGCTCTCCACCAGTGAGGCTGGTCGGCTTGTCGGCCGGACAGAAGACGCAATAAGGGCAGCCATCCGTCGCGGTGCGTTACCGGCGGAGCGCGGTCGTGATTTCTGGAGTGTGCGCGCCGCGGACGTTGTTACTTGGGCGAAACGCACACGGGCTGGGCGGGGCAACCCTCACCCGAGACCACGCACCGCTGAAGTTGCTGGGCTCCTTAGAGAATATGGCTCTGCTAGCGCCGAAGAGGTCGCCTTGCTGCTCCAGGTCCATACGGGTAATGCCCGCAAGTATCTGGCGATCCTTGCCAACCAGGGCACGGCAAAGCGGCTGAGCGACGGACAGTGGGTCCTCTGCAATACGGAGGCACCTTTGGCGTCCTAAACGAAGAGGCGGCCCCGGTGGGCCGCCCCAAAAGACCTCGTCGATATTCAACGCCACAGTAGATGCTCTCACCCATCTGCTGAGGCCCTCCCCGAAAGGAGGTTGCCTTGCTCTTGGCAACCTTCAGTGTAGACGCTTGCGCGTCGCATTGGAAGTTTCTCCCCTACGGCCTGACGCAGGCATGAAATCAGTTCGCCGAGCCCGGTACACCTCGGCCCCCCGACCTGTCTCGGCTTCCTTGGAGATGGCTGCTCCCCGGCGGCCAACACCTGGCGCAGGCGTAGCTATCGAGGGCCGGCCTCCCCGTGGCGGTAACCGCCTGCCCCCCGGTCATGCTGCTCGTGGGCGCCCTCCCAGTTACGCCCGCACCCGGTCCTTCGGACCTGACCCCGAGCGCAGGGACCGCCACCAGCGGGCCCGCACGAGGCGAGCTGTGGCGCTGGCCCAAGCCCGCGGGCAGTTGTCGACGACCCTGGCCGGCGTGCTGGGTGCCCTCCTGGACGCCACCGACGACCGGCTAAGCGACGGGTGGTGGTGCCTGGCCACCATCGCCCGCATGGTGCTCGGGGCCGAACACTACGGCGAGGACGAAGACGCCGGCCAACGGACGGCGGGGCGCTGGATGCACGAGCTGTGGGAGCTCGGCTGGGTCGAAAAGGTCCACCGTTTCCGCGTCGTGGCGGGCCAGTGCCAGGCGACGTCGAACCTCTGGCGGATCGTCATACCGGCCGAGCTGCGGGCGGAGGTGAACGCCGGAGAGGACCGTGCCCGTGCCCGCCACCAGCCACGGCGCGTTGCCTCTAAGGCACCGGGTACCTCCCCCGAACCGCCTCCTAAGCATGTTGTGCCACCAGCCGAGCCCGATGAGGACCACGTTGGTGCCGACGAAGCCGGCACGGTGCCCTCCGAGGGTTACAAGGCCGCCGTGGCCGCCGCCAGGACCCTGTTGCACGGGTCCGCTCCCCCATAGCCACTAGGAGGCCACGAGCGCTCAGGGCGCCGCTCCCCCGGTTGGCTACCACACAACCTCCCCTAGGACAAGAGCCCCTGCCACAGCGCGGCCAAGAACTAGTTGGAGCATGGAGAGAACGCCGAGGGCAGCGACAAAAGGCTCACCGGACGGCCAAGTTTGGCCGCTAGATATCCGGCCAAGGTAGGCCGTCAATCCCACCACTTATAGTGGTGAAAATCCCCAACAACCGAGCCGCCTACGTCTAACACCCGACCAAGGCTCATCATCTACCAAAAACTGCTCCCCATTGGGGGGGGACTTGTGGTCACAGGTTCTTGACGGGATTCAATCACTGTCGCAGAGGTTTGCCCTCCTCGAGCTGGCGCGGCCGCCTCATCCCTTCTCGCAGCCCGGAGCGGATCGTGGCCATGGCCTCGCGTGTCCCAAGCGGCGTACTGCCCGCCCGGCTGGCTGCCGCCGCGGCGGCAGCCAGGGCGACGACGACGTCGGCTTCGGCCAGCGCCCCGGCGCCGACCAGGGTACCGAGGGAGAAAGCGGCCCGGTTCAGTTGGTCCGAGCGCAGCCCTTCGGGGGCGCTGGCCACCCGCCGGCACTCGCCTTCAAGCGCAGCGGCCGCGTAAGCACTGAGCCGGTGGCTTCCCGGGATCCCTGGCGCCTCCGGTACTGGTCCCCAGTCCCGCCGGCGTTGGGCCACCCAAGCCGGCAGGGGAGCGAGGCCTTCGGGCCCGTCGTGCCAGGCGTAGTGGCCGCCCGAGCGGTGCCCCGAGGGGGCGGCCACCACGTAGCCCCCGTCGGCGCGGA
>DATJST010000584.1:0-3465 GCA_035503975.1 Acidimicrobiales bacterium
CTGGCGCCGATGGCGCCCATGTAGCCGGTGATGTAGTCGTTGATGAGACCGGTGAGGGGGAGTCGAGGCTCGCTTTCTGATCCTTCGATCGTCATGAGCCCCGACACCGCCGACCCGTTCATGTCGAATCCCCCTCGCTCCGCCCAGGGCCCTTGTGGGCCGTAGCAGTTGAGCGAGACGAATACGATCCCGGGGAAGCGCTCAGCCAGGTCTCGGGGAGCGAGACCGCGCTTCGCAAGGGTTCCCTCGCGGTAGTTGTCCACGACCACGTCGGCGTCGGCCAGGAGCCGTTCCGCACGCTCCTTCCCCACAGACGTGTCGAGGTCGAGGTACGCGCTGCGGGAGCCTACGTTGGCCTGGTCATAGATGAAGTCGTGCTCATAGTCATTGGGCCGCGTGGCACAGAGCACGTCGGCGCCCTGCTCGGCGAGCGTCCGGCCAACGGTCGGCCCGGCAACGGCGTGGGTGAACGAGAGCACCCTGATGCCTTCGAAGGGCCGCGCCGCCGCATCGAAGTTCCGCACCGGAGCCTCGCCGAGCCGCTCAAGTCCGATCACCGGCTGTGCGGCCAGGACCGCTCCCTGCTCGTGGGCCAGCCACTCGGCCGGGTTTCGGATCACACAGGCGGGGAGTCCTACGGCGTTGGCTGCCTCTTCGAGCTCGAAGCCGTCCCAAGTGGCGAGCACTTGGGCGACCCGAGCAGGGTCGGGCGGCACGTCCAGGAAGCGGCACCACTGGGCGACCTGGCGCGGATAGACCGCCGAGGCCATGACCCAACGGCCCTCCAGGGTTCGGTAGGGCACCAGGGTGAAAGGGTTGTCGAGCACCAGGGGATAGGGGGCGGGTTCACCGTTGATCGTCGAGTGCCAGAAGGCATCTGGGTTGATGCCATGGACGGCTTGACGCAGATCCAAGGAGAGCTCCTGGGCGGGACCGCCACGCCGACGGTGAAGGGCGACTGCCGCGATCGCTGCCGCCATCAGAGGAACACCGATGCACGCGCCGAGCCTGTGGGCCGCCGCCACGATCGGGTCCTGCCCGCTGAACGAGACGGTGGCCCCGGCGCTAGCTCTCGACAGCCCGACCTCTGACAGCACATCGTCGAGAGCCGCCACAGGGTTGAAGTTCGAAGGACCCAGTTCTGGCCTTGGCATCGATACGTCGGAACGTCGTGGCTTCATCGGCCGGCCTCCCGGGACAAGCAGGTATAAACGAAGGAACCTTCCTTTTATAAACGGGTCGGGACCTCGCTGTCAAGAGTGAAGGTTCGTTCTGTTTGTGCTATCGTGTGAGTGTGCCACGGATCACTGACGAACGACGGGAGGCCCGGCGCGAGCAGGTGCTCGAAGCCGCGCGGGCGTGTCTGCAAGAGCACGGCTTGGAGGCCCTGTCGATGGAGACAATCATCGCTCGCTCCGGCCTCTCAACCGGCGCCGTCTACGGCTACTTCAAGGGCAAGGACGAGATCATCAATGCCGTCGTAACCGAGGGGACGGCGGCGATGGCCCAAGAACTGGCCCCAATCCTTACGAATCCGAGCCCGCCTCCCCTCCCCGAACTCGTTGGGCAGGTGCTCCAGACCGCGGTGAACTTCGGACGGCACAAAAAGGGCGGCATCGACCGGCTCTTGGTATCACTGCATGGGTGGAGTCACTCGCAAAGTGACGCCGAACTCAAGAAGACCATGCGGGCCTCGTACACCGGCCTCCGCACACTGTTTGCGGACACCGTGCGACGCTGGCAGGCGGCTGGGACCTTCGACAACGAGGTTGTGCCGGAAGCGGTGGCAGAGCTGCTGACGTCGATCATCCTGGGTTTCGTCGCCCAGCGAGCACTCGCCGGATCTGCCGACGCAGCTGCGCACGTCGCCGCGCTGGACGCAGTCACCAATTTGCCGGTCGGCGTGGCTCAGGGCTCGTAGTAGCAGGGATACGAGGCCAGAAGGTATGTCGAAACCGAGCTTGAGGCCCCCCTGCATTGAGTAGAGCGCCTCGAACTTGCTGTCGCTTGAACACCGGTTTCATCGGGTGGCAAATCGTCAGTCGGCCTGTTCTGACTCCAGCTGCGCAGTACGATTCCGATGGGAACGACGACAGATTCAGTCGCGGCTGGCTCGGAAATTGGGCCGAGGCCGCCTCCGGAATGTAGGTCACTTCACTCGCTCTGACCTGGCTGATCACTTTCGCGACGGGCTGGCGCGTGCCATGGCCGGCGAACATACCGATCTGAACCCACGAAGATGAGATCCGAAGGTTGGGCGCAAAGGCGGCGGCGTAACCTGAGTCCCATGCCGACAGCCGAACGTTCGCCGCGCCAGAGGTGTGATCCGCTTACGTGCGGAGTCATCGCCGGTCCGCTGTTCGCGGGTGCCTTCACGGCGATTGGGGCGACCCGGGACGGGTACGACTGGCAGCGCTTCCCGGTCAGTTCGCTCGCGATTGGTCATCGAGGATGGCTGCAGCGTGCCAACTTCGTCGTTGCCGGCGCGCTCTACGCATGCGCCGCCCGAGGCCTGGCTCGGTGCCCGGAGCGAAGGGTCGGCCCGCGTGCAGTCCCAGTGCTGGTCGCGGGGGTCGGCATTGGTCTGGTCGGTTCTGGCGTGTTCGTCACTGATCCGGTGGGCGGGTTCCCACCCCGGACACCAGACGAGAACGGGTCTCATGACCCCGACACAACCGGGACGGCGCCGACTCGTGAGGGCCTCCTGCACAACCTCTGCGCAGTTCCCATCTTTGTCGGAATACCCATCGCCGGCCTCGCCAGCGCGGCCACGGCCGTGCGCAGCGGAGACTACCGCTGGGCCTGCTACTCGGCGGGATCAAGCCTGATGATGGTGGCCAGCTTTTTCATCTTCGGCAGGGCATTTGGGGGGGCATCAGGTCTTGCTGGCAAGGGCGGAATCTTCCAGCGGATCTCGATCGCATCCGGGTTCGGATGGCTGACCGTTCTGTCTCTTCGAGCCCGTTCCTCATTGCCTGTCCTCGAATGAGGAGGCCACGTCTCCTAACCAGAGATCAAATCTCATCTCTGGGCCAAGTTCTTCGGGCGCCGAACCCGAAGGTCTGTCGTCGTCGGTTCATTCCGCACTATGAACCTGCGACTGGCCACTCTCGACGGTCGATCCGCCATGAGGGTCTTCCGCGATGCATATAGCGTGACCCCCAGCTTCGAGGCGAGCGTTTCGAATTGACACACGTCAGCCAGCCTGTTCGGGCTCCAACTGCAGCACGGCTTCGACCGGCACGACGACAGATGCGGTCGTAGCTAACGCACAAATCGGGCCCCCGATGTCTACCTGCGACCGCGCTCATCTCGGAATCCCGGCTAGCCGAGGTCGATCACCGGGCCAGCGACGATCGGGGAGCGGTTCGTATTGTTGGAACCAGGGACCACTTCGCAGATTCGACAAACCAATTTCAGATATTTCGGTCGTCCCCCATCTGTTGGGTCGATGCGGCTTGAGCG
>DATJST010000585.1:0-5548 GCA_035503975.1 Acidimicrobiales bacterium
GGGGTCAGCGGGCAGCTTCTCGGTGGGCGACGACAGCGCCGTCATGTCACCGCCTCCAGTCCTTCGCGCCGCCTGGCCGCAGCCCTGCCCTACTTGCCGAGCCCGGCCTGAGAGACCACGGACTGAGCGTCGGACTGGCTGGTCGACAGCGCTTGGCTCACCGACTCGGTGCCGGCGATGGCGCCTGCGATCTGGTTGGACACCTCGGTGCCGAGGTCGATGAACTCGGGTATGTCAACGAACTGGACACCGACGTAGGGCACGGGGTGCAGCGTCGGGTGGTCGGGATTGGCCCGGTCGATGGACGCCAGCGTGATGTTGGCGAAGGCACCGGCCGCTTTTTGATAATTGGGGTTCTTGTAGAGCGAGTCACGGGTGCCGGGCGGGACGGCGGCCCAGCCGAGCTTCTGGCCCACGAGGTCGAGGTACGCGGGCCCCGTGGCCCACGACAAGAACTTCCATGTGTCCGCCTCATTCGCGGTGCCGGTCGGGATGGACAGCGACCAGGTGTAAAGCCAACCTGATGGGATGCCGGCAGGCCCGGTGGGGGCGTAGGCATATCCAGTATTGGCGAACACCGACGGCGCGTTGGTGGCGATGGTACCCGCGGCGACCGTGGCGTCGTACCACATCGCGGCCTTGCCAGCGTCATAGTCGTTCAGGCACTCGGTGAAGCCATCGTTGGAGGCACCGGGCTCGCCGTACTTGCGCACCAGGTTGACGTAGAAGTTGGTGGCGGCTTCGTCGGGCGCGGAGGTGAGCTGGGGTTTCCAGGCCATGTTGAACCAATCCCCGCCCCAGGTGTTGATGACGGTGTCAAGCGCGGCGAGGTTCTCGCCCCAACCGGGCTCACCGCGCAAGCAAATACCGGCGGTCCCCTTGGACGGGTCGTTCAACTTCTGGGCGAAACTGGCGATCTGGGCCCAGGTGGGGTGAAGGGGCATGCTTAGCCCGGCCGCCTTGAACAGGTCCTTGCGGTAGTACACCATCGAGGACTCGCCATAGAACGGGACCGAGTACAGCTGTCCGTCCACCGACAGCGCTTCGCGTATCGGAGCGACGAGGTCGTTCACGTCGTACGCCCGGTCTGCAGCCGTGTAGGCCGACAAGTTGACCAACCAGCCGTTCTTGGCCCACATAGGCGTCTCGTAATTGGAGATCATCACGGCGTTGAACTCGTCGGCATGGGTGGTGATATCGGTCTCTATGATCTGTCGTTCCGTGTTCTCGTTGAGCGTGTCGAACTCCACGTTGATCCCGGGGTCAACCTTGCTGAAGTACCCCTCCTTGGTCAACTGCTCGATTGTCTCCATGTCTGGGTTGGACACCACGGCGATCTTTATGGTCACGCTCGAACCGGCAGGGTGCAAGTTGGCCGCCGCAGCGCTGCCCATCGTCGCCAGCGGTGCCGCTAGGCAAAGGGCGGTCGCGGCAGCCCCGCAACGACCAGCGCGGACGCGCCGCTTCAATTGTTTAGTAACTGACATTATTGGTTCTCCCCTTCCATACATCACCGAAACCAAAGGAATTTAGGACGCGCCGTCCTACCACGCGGCGATTAGCCTGTCGGGCTCACTCCGCGGTGTATGGGCGCGGCGACAACGCGGCGACCAGCGCGGCACACGCGAGTTTCTCCGGGCGGGACAGCGGCTCTTTCTGCTGAGTGACCCAGCTCCTTTCGTTTGGGTCCCTGAATAGCATTGTAAGTAGGGCCCCTATGGCCGGGCAACGGGCGCCAAGCGGGATATTGTGCCCGGTTTTGTGGTTTTTGGCCTCCCTAAGAGGCCACTGAACAGGGACGGCGACGCGGCTCTCGCCCGATCGGGCCTCGACGGCTGCCCGGTCGGAGACCGGCGGCCACTGCCTGGCCTACATATGCTCCGGGCGTTTTCAACGCAGGCTCGGGGCACAGCCGAGACTTCGTGAAAGGGTGCACGACGATAATGGGGGCCACACCGCCAAACGTCCGCCCGCGCCCCGCAGGGCGTCGAAATGACGCAGAATGGATTAGGCGGCTTGTAGGCACCAGGAGGACAATGGTGAACGAAGTACTGGGGGCAAGGGAGCGGCAGCGAGAAATACTGACGCAGGCCCGTGAGACAGGCAGAGTCGACGTGACCTCGGTCGCCGGACAATTCGGGGTGGCCGCCGAAACCATACGGCGGGACATGAAGGTCCTCGAGCGCAGCGGCCTCATCCGGCGCAGCTACGGCAGCGCGTACCCGGTGGTGAGGTCCGTGTTCGAAACCGACCTGGCGAGCCGGGAAACCAACCACCGCCTCGAAAAGCAACACATAGCCGAGGAGGCCGCCAGGCACATCGATGAGGCCGAGACAGTCTTTGTCGACGAGGGCTACCTGCCCCAGGTGCTCGCGCAGTGCCTGCCACCAGACCGCAACCTCACGGTTGTCACTGCGTCGTTGCCGGTGGCCGCACTCCTGGCAACGCGACCGGCCTACACCGTCCTGCTGCTGGGCGGGCTTGTGAGAGGCCGTACCCTCGCCACGGTCGAGCACTGGGCCACCCGCATGTTGGGCGAGTTCGTCATCGACCTGGCCTACATCGGCGCCAACGGGATATCCCTGGCCGACGGGCTCACAACCCCCGACCCGAGGGTCGCCGAGGTCAAATGCGCCGCCGTAAAGGCCGCCCGGCGGAGGATATTCATCGGCACCTGCGAGAAGTTCGGGACGTCGAGCTTCTGCCGGTTCGCCCACGTCAGCGACCTTGAAATGATCATCACGGACACACGTTTTCCCTCTGGCATGGCCCGCCAGTACTCTGCCCTCGGGCCCGACGTGGTCAGGTGCTAGGGCCCTGTTGGCCCGGTCGCCCGCGCTTTGTGCACCAGGATCCTACGTAGGCCCGGCGGGGCTCCTCCATGCGTCATCGGGCGTCTGGCGGCCGTAACCCCAAGCGCCCCCGCCCAGACGGCCCTCCTCGGCCCTCGGGTGGTGGTACCGGCAAGTACCCCCGCCGAGACGGCCCTCCTCGGCCCTCGGGTGGTGGTACCGGCAAGCGCCCCCGCCGAGACGGCCCGCCTCGGTAACCCTAAAGCGTCCCGCCCCTGCGCACGGCATTTCTGGTCGCGTTCCGAGGTTCTGGGAGGCTATCTGTCGCTGTGGCTAACGCTGGCGCGACCAATTCTCATTGTGCACCCAAAAGATGGCGTGTACTTGGGTGAGTACCTGCTGTGTACCTGGTCTCACAGTCGATCGGCGCTTCATCGCCACGAGACGTGTACCTGAGGTGCGGCGCCCGGCAGGCCACAGCTGACGACGCGGACGTCAGCGAGGCGGCTCAGGGGAGGTACAAGGCTACGTCCCCGAACTCGTGCCAGAGGTAGCCGTGCTCGATGGCGGCCGCGTAGCTGGCGCGGAGCAACTGGGCGCCGGCAATGGCCTCGACCAGGGCCAGGTGCGACGCCTCCGGCTCGTGCCAGCCCGTTAGCAGCCCATCGACCACCCGTACACCCACCTCGGGTGTCACGACTAGGTCGGTCCAGCCGTCGAGGGCCCTGACCTGGCCGCCCTGGAAAGCGGATTCGATGGCTCGCACCGCCGTCGTCCCGACGGCCACGACCCGGCCCCCGCAGCTGCGGGCAAAGTTCACCCGCTCCGCCGTCGTCTCTGAGACCCGCACGCGCTCCGGGTAGGGAGGCTCGCCGGCCTCCAGCGAGGAGACACCGGTGTGCAGTAGCACCGGGGCGAACGGTACGCCGCGGGCGACCAGCCGGGTGACCATCGCCTGGCTAAAGGGCCGCCCAGCGCTGGGCATCTCGGCACTGCCCGGCTCGGTGGCGAAGACGGTCTGGTACATGTCGAGAGGCCAGGGCCGCAGGACGTGGCGGTAGCGCACCGGCCGACCGTTGGCATAGAGCCAGTCGAGCGGCCTCTCGGGCACCGACAGGCGGCCCAGCCAGAGCCGACCGCTCGCATGGTAGGGGCCGAGCAGCCGTAGCGTACCGGTCGGAGCGTCCCCGCTCCCCACCAGCAGGTCGGCGGGAGGTGGCCGCGGCGTACTCGGGTCAGCCCGCTTGGCCCACGGTCCTCCGGCGTGCCCGTCGAGCCGGCGAGGCTCGACCACCCAGACTTCGTCACCGCCGGGCAGTGTGCAGAGCATCGACGACAAGTGCACGACGAGCGCCGCCCCCGACTCTCGGTCCAGCGCGTCGATGGCCGCCGGTATCGTGCCCGAGGTGTTCACAACGAGCAGGTCGCCGGGCCCGACGAACTCGTCGAGCGCCGAGAACGTTGTCGGCACGACCTCACCCCAGGCTCTCAGGGCGACCAGCATCGCCACCTCGTCGCGGCGCAGGCCCCGGCCCTCGGGTGGCTCGGCAGCGCTCGGGCCGGCGACGATGGGCGGCTCCGCGCGCGACGCCAGTACCGGGTTGCCACGGCTCGGGGCGGCGCTCGGGCCGGCCACGGCGGGCTGCACCGCGCGCGACGCCAGTGCCGGGTTAGCGATCCATGGGGCGGCGGAACTGGGTGCGGCGCTGGCGCGGGTACCCAACGCCTTGGCTGGCGCGTCCAGGCGGAGGTGGCGGGCACTCATCGGACGGCTGTCACCTGGTCAGCGGCGGTCACCTGGTCAGCGGCGGTCACCTGGTGAGCGGCGGCCAACAGGTCAACAGCCCGCGCACGCCCGCTCGGCGGGCGGTGGCGTAGGAGCGCAAGCGCGGCGGGCACGACGCTTGCGGGCAGCGGCCGGTCCGAAATGTCCTGGCCGGGAAAGGCGGCTTGGTGCATGTCGGTGCGCATGTCGCCAGGGTCGAGCGCCCAGGCGCGTACGCCTCGCTCCTCCACGGCAATCACGTTGGTCCATTGGTCCAAGGCGGCCTTAGCACAGCCATAACCGCCCCAGCCCTCGTAAGCCTCGATAGACGCGTCGGAAGTGAGGTTCAGGACTGCCCCCCCGCTGGCAGCGAGCAGCGGGACGGCCAGCTGGGCCAACGCCAGGGGCGCGATCACATTGGTCTCAAATACCTCCCGCAGTTCGTCCAGGCGATAATCGACCAGCGGCCGCAGCGGCGTCGGGCCTAATGTGCTCGCGTTGTTGACCAACAGGTCGAGCCGCCCGGTCGTACGCCGGGCGGTGCCGACCAGGCTTTGCCGGTGTAGCGGGTTGGTCACGTCACCGGGTACGCCGATGGCCCCGACTTCGCGCGCCGTCCGCGCGACGCGGTCGCCGTTGCGGCCGTCAATTATGACTACCCATCCCTGGCGGACAAGCTCGGCCGCAAGCTCACGGCCGAACCCCTTCGACCCACCGGTGACGATCGCCGTAGGCGGTTGGGTGGCGTCGCCGGCGCTCGCCGAGGACGTGCCGCCCTCAGTGGTGCTTGCGCTGGCAGGCGAGGCACTCGTTGCAGGTTCATAAGCCACACGCGAATCGTATAACTTCAAGTTAAGTTGAAGTCAAGTGGGCACCAGCACCTCGGTGCGCCGCCACCCGGCGCTACCCCTCACCATGGTCTTCCAGCCTTCTACAGCTGCCATAATGGCCGTGCAAGGCTAACCATGAAGAAGCCAAACCAGGTCAAAGA
>DATJST010000586.1:0-3275 GCA_035503975.1 Acidimicrobiales bacterium
CCAAGCCGTGACACGTGAGTACGCCGCCCTCAAGGACGACGTGGACATGCTCGCCTCGCTGGAGAGCCAGCTCGACGACGCCGGCACCCTGTACGAGCTGGGCCGAGAGGAAGACGACGACTCAGTTGCGGGCGAGGTCGAATCGATGGTGGCCAAGCTCGGGTCTGAGCTCGACCTGCTCGAGCTGCGCTCCTTGTTCATCGGTGAGCATGACCAGCTGGACGCCGTCTGCGAGGTGCACGCCAAGGACGGGGGCACCGACGCCCAGGACTGGGCCGAGATGTTGCTGCGTATGTACCAGCGCTGGGTGGAGCGCCGGGGGTTTTCGATCGAGCTCGACGAAGTGAGCGAAGGCCAGGAGGCAGGCATCCTCTCGGCTACGTTCATCATCAAGGGCCGCTACGCCACAGGTCTGCTGGCCTCCGAGCGGGGCGTCCACCGCCTGGTGCGCATGTCGCCGTTTGACTCGCAGCACCGGCGCCAGACGAGCTTTGCCGCCGTGACAGTCGTCCCTTTCTTCGAAGATGCCCGCGCGGAGGTGGACATCGACGAAAAGGACCTCCGCATCGACACCTACCGCAGCTCGAGCGCGGGGGGCCAGCACGTCAACGTCACGGACTCGGCAGTACGCATCACGCACCTGCCTACCGGCCTCGTGGTCTCCTGCCAGAACGAGCGCTCCCAGCACCAGAACAAGGCCCGGGCGATGCAGATCCTGGCTGCCCGCCTGGCCGAACGCGCCCGCGAGGAGCGCGCCGCGGAGCTTTCGGCCATGGCCGGGCCCAAGGCGGTGATCGGCTGGGGCTCACAGATCCGCAGTTACGTCCTTGCTCCGTTCCAATTGGTCAAGGACCTGCGCACTGACCACGAGACCGGCAACGTGGCGGCCGTCCTGGACGGGGACCTCGACCCGTTCATGGAGGCCTACTTGCGCTGGCGAAGGGCCGGCGCCACGGCGGGGGCAGCAGGCAGCTAACCCGTCCGTCAGCCACCAGATGTCCAACCACCCCAGTCGGCCGGCGCGCTAGCGCGGCGTGTTCTGGCAACATGGAAGCCACGATGCTGACTGACGAAGACAAGGCCGAGCGGCTGGCCGACCTGACCGACCTCATCGAGATGGTGCGCCCCATAATCCAACAGGACGGCGGTGACCTGGTGCTGCTCAGCGCTGACGTTGAATCTGGCGTTGTCGACCTGCAGCTCCAGGGAGCCTGCAGCAGCTGCGCCATCAGCGCCACGACTTTACAGGCGGGGGTGGAGCGCATCCTCAAGGACCGGCTCGACTGGGTCACCGAAGTCACCGGCGGTGTCGACGAGGACATGGACTGGGAGGAAAGCGCTGCCATGGGTCGTGGTGGTTACGTCCCCAAGTGGTAGCGCGCGGCCCCCGGCTCAGCGCTTGAAGTGGCGCTCCAGCTCGTTGGCGTAGCGCAAACCAAGGCCCGAGCTCTGGTCGACGAGCCAGTCCGACAGCTTGGTCGTCCCGAGCGGCGGCTCGTCGCTGTCGGCCATCCCCTGGGCCATTGACAGGTACTCGTCCCGTGTTAGCAGCACGTCATGGAGGAAATAGCCGAGCGCTCGCGACGCGAGGACGACAGCGTCGCCGGGGGCGCGGTAAATCGCGCTCTTGGCGCCAATGGCATCGCGGATCCACACGACAAGCTCCAAAAAGCTCGGCCGGTCAGGTCCAGCGGCGTCCATTACCCGGTCCTCAGTCTCAGCGGCCTGCTCGAGGCAAGCCCTGGCCAGGTCTTCCACGTGGACCGGTCGCAGCCGGTACTCGCCGGTGCCCCCGACCAGGAACACGGGCAGGCGCCGCAAAAGCCAGGCGATGTTGTTTATGAGGACGCCATCCCCTCCGAACAGGACTGAGGGGCGCAGCACCGAGTGCGGCAGGCCTGAGTCGGCGAGCGCCCTTTCGACTTGGGCTTTGCCCCTGAAGTAGGGGAACGGGGAGCTCTCGCTCGGGTGCATGATGCTGATGTGCACGACCCTTCCGACCTGCGCCTTCGCCGCGGCCGTGATAAGGGCGCGAGAGTTGGCGACGGCCCGGTCGTGGTCGGCGTCGCCGTGCGCGAAGCGCACCCAGTACGTGTTGTACAACGTACCCGCGCCCGCCAGCGACGCTTCCAAGCCTGCTGGGTCGCCGAAGTCCAACGGACGCGCCTCTATCGGCGAGCTGGCAGGGGCGCGCCCGGGGTGCCCGGTCAGGGTGCGCACCCGGCGCCCCGAGGCCAGCAGGGCGTCGGCTATCGCCTTGCCGGAGTAACTGAACGCCCCTGTGACGACGTCGAAATCGCTCACCATTGCGCAGGCTAGCCAAGTACCGGCGCCACCGGCCTCCTGAGGGATAACCTGCTTGAGATATGTCCACCGCCACTCACACCACCGCCTCGGGAGCCGGCGCCTGGCGTAACAAGGCTGTCACGCTGGCCACCGACCTGGGCGGGCGGGCACTGCACGCTACCGAGAGCTGGTTGTTGAAGCATTCACTGGTACCGACGACACCGTTCCTGCCGCTCGACACCTTCTCCTGGGTCGAGCGGGTGGAAAACATGACCCCCGTGGTCCAAGCGGAGCTCGACGACGTCCTCAGCCACCGTGAGGACTTGCCCAATTTCCAGGACATATCCATTGACCAGCAGTCGATCAGCAACGACGACGGCTGGAAAACGTTCTTCTTCTTGGGCTACGGGTTCCGTTCCGAGGCTAACTGCCAGCGTTGCCCGCAGACGGCAGCGCTCCTTGACAGCGTCCCGGGCTTGGTGACCGGTTTCTTTTCGATCCTGTCACCGGGCAAGCACCTGCCCCCGCACCGCGGTCCTTGGCGCGGCGTGCTCCGCTACCACCTGGCTTTGAAGGTCCCCGAGCCGTCCGAGGCGTCAGGTATCAAGGTCGGCGGCGAGGAGGCGCATTGGCAGGAGGGAAAGAGCCTGCTGTTCGACGACGGTTACACGCACGAGGCATGGAACGGTACGGAGGGTACCCGGGTCGTCCTGTTCTGCGATGTACTGCGACCTTTGAGGCCGCCGGCCGACCAGGTCAACCGCGCCCTCATCAAGGCCATTAGCTGGTCGCCGTTCATCCAGGACGCACGCACCCGACATGAGGCTTGGGAAAAGCGGGTGGAAAACCTGCGCTGGGGCAACGGCAATTGAGCGATGTCCCCGGCGTGGCCCCGGCGCCGGCAATTGACCCGAGCACGGACGCCGGCACTGACCTGGCTCTGCTGAGCGCCGTCCCACGAGGCCCGGACATCTTCGCCAAGTGCAGCA
>DATJST010000587.1:0-3843 GCA_035503975.1 Acidimicrobiales bacterium
GCACCACCGCGTCCCGGCTCCCGCACCACCGCGTCCCGGCTCCCGCACCACCGCGTCCCGGCTCCCGCACCACCGCGTCCCGGCTCCCGCACCACAGCGTCCCGGCTCCCGCACCACAGCGTCCCGGCTCCCGCACCACCGCGTCCCGGCTCCCCAAGGGCAACTGGGCGGCGGTCGCAGCCTAGGCTGAGACCCCGTGGCTGACAGCGAACAAGCGGACAACGGAGGCCATGAGCAGCCCTACCAGGCGCTCTACCGGCGCTACCGGCCGCAACGCTTCTCCGACGTGAGGGGCCAGGAACACGTCACGCGGGCCTTACGCAACGCGGTCAGAGACGACAGGGTCGCACACGCATACTTGTTCAGCGGGCCGCGGGGCACAGGCAAGACGTCTACGGCCCGCATCCTCGCGATGGCGCTCAACTGCGAGTCGCCCCAGGATGGTGAGCCGGACGGCACCTGCACCTCATGCGTCTCGGTGCGCAACGGCTCCTCGATGGACGTGTTCGAGCTCGACGCGGCCTCCAACCGCAAGCTTGACGAAATGCGCGACCTCCTGTCGCGGGTGGCCCTCGGCACGCCTGGCCGCTGGAAGGTCTACATCATCGACGAGGTCCACCAGCTAACTCCCGACGCGGCCAGCGCCCTGCTCAAGACACTGGAAGAGCCCCCGAGCCACGTCGTGTTCGTGCTGGCCACGACGGACCCGCAAAAGGTACTGCCGACGATCCAATCGCGGACGCAACACTTTGAGTTCCACTTGCTGGACGGCGACATGCTCACCGACCTGCTGGAGGGCATCAACGCCGACGCCGGCCTCGGCGTTCCGGCCGAGGTCGTACGCATAGCGGTCGAGCGCGGTCGGGGGTCTGCGCGCGACGCCGAATCAGCCCTCGAACAACTGGCGGCGGCAGGGGACAGCGCTCCGGACAACGCGCCGCTCGAAGAACTGGTAGCGGCCTTGGCGGCGCGCGAGGTCGGCCTCGTGCTGCAGGCGGTCGCCAAGTCCATCGCCGCCGGTAAAGAGCCTCGACGGCTGGGGAACGACCTGGTGGAGTACTTGCGCAATGCCTTCCTGGCCAACCAGGCACCGTCCCTGGTCCTCGTACCGACCGCGGGCCGGGCAACCCTCAACGACTTGGCGCAGAGCATGGGACTCGCGTTCCTGGTCAGGAGCATGGAAACGGTGGGCCGCGCACTGGTCGACATGCGCGACTCGGTCGACCCTCGAGTGACACTCGAAGTGGCCCTGGTGCAATTGTCTGCTCCGGTGGCCGACGCCAGCCCTGCCAGCATGCTTGAACGGCTCGAACGGTTGGAGCGACAGACGCTAAAGCCTTCCCCCGAGGTGCCATTGGCGAGGGCCCCCGTTGCGAGCCTTCCGCCGCCCAGCTCGCAAACCGCGCCGGCCGCAGAGGGCAACGTCGCCGGTCCAGCCGTGCCGGGGGCCGGCCCTGCCCAAGCGCGGGCCGCCTTGGGTGCCTTCCGCCGGGCGGCACCTCCGGGGCAGAGCACCGTAGCCGGGGGTAGCGTAACTGCCGCCGCCCCCGTTCGGCCTGCCGCTAGCCACGTCCCGCCCGCGACGACCGCTCCGCTTAGCGCCGTCGCCCTGCCGAGCCGAGACGACCTCACCAAGGCTTGGGGGGATTCGGTGCTGGGCAAGCTGGCCCGGCCCGCGCAGGTCTACCTGGGCGGCGGACGGTTCATCGAGAGCAGCGGTGCGACCGCCATTTTTGCCCTGCCGGACCGAGGGCTGCTCGAACGGTCGGCCCATTTCCTGCCCGAAGTCGAAAAGGCGCTGGCAGCTCACTTCGGGCAACCGGTGCCGCTTCGGCTGGTGCTCGACCCGGGCGCTACCGCCGCGCGCCCGCCGGGTGGGCCGGCGCCGGCCGAAGAGGAAGACTTCGACCTGGACGAGGTGCGCGAGCTGGCCGATGCGCCCGCGGCACCCGCTGTCCCGGTCGAACAAAGAATATTGGAGGCTTTCCCCGGCTCGGTCCTGGACTCATAGCAATATGTACGCCACCCCCGTCCAAGAACTCATAGACGAGCTCGGCCGCTTACCGGGTATAGGCCCGAAGTCGGCACAGCGCATAGCCTTCTATATCCTGAAAGAACCAGCCGAGGACGCCGCCCGGTTGGCTAGAGCCATCAATGCCGCCAAATCACGCGTGACTTGGTGCAGCCGCTGCTTCAACGTGGCCGAAGGCGAGGCCGGTGCAGAGTGCCCGATCTGCAGCGATCCGCGCCGCGACCCGAGCATGCTGTGCGTGGTGGAAGAGCCAAGAGATGTGGTGGCGGTTGAAAAAACAGGCGAGTTCCGGGGGCGTTACCACGTCCTGCTCGGCGCGCTCAGCCCGATCGATGGGATCGGCCCCGCGCAGCTCCGCATCCGGGAGCTGCTCGGCCGGCTCGAGGGCGAGGGTGTCAAGGAGATCATCTTGTGCACCAACCCCAACATCGAGGGTGACGCCACCGCGCTCTACCTCGCCACCCTCCTGAAGGACCTCCCCGTCAAGGTGACGCGCATTGCCAGCGGCCTCCCAGTCGGCGGGGACCTCGAGTACGCCGACGAGCTGACCCTGGGCCGCGCCCTCGAGGGCCGGCGCGAGGTGGTCTGAGTGCCGGCCGGGATGCTCGCCTCCCTGGCGCCGGGCCGCCACTGGCCCGGCGGTAGGGGAGCCAGATGAGCCGTCCGCGCCCGGCGGGGGCGGCCCTGGGACCGCCCCTCGCAGACGGCGAAGCCATGATCCGCGCAGTCAAGCTGACCAAGGTCTATCCCGGGACCGACTTCCGAGCCGTTGATGAGCTCGACCTCTCCGTCCTGGCCGGGGAGATCTTCGGCTTGCTCGGCCCCAATGGCGCCGGCAAGACAACCACCGCCGGCATGCTCACGACGAGGGTGGTCCCGACGTCTGGGCATGCCTATGTGGGCGGCATCGACGTGGTGGCGCACCCGGCCCTCGCCAAACAGCTCGAAGGCGTGGTGTCCCAGCAGAACACACTCGACCGCCAGCTCACATGCTGGGAAAACCTCTACTTCCACGGACGCTTGTTCGGTATACCGGCCCGCCTGAGCCGGGAACGGGCCGACGAGTTGCTGGCACAGTTCCAGCTTTCCAGATGGGCCAAAGCTTCGGTCTACGCACTCTCGGGCGGCATGGCGCAACGGCTCATGGTGGCGCGGTCGATATTCCACCGTCCGGCCGTACTGTTCATGGACGAACCGACATCGGGCCTCGACCCCCAGAGCCGTTTGGCACTGTGGGAGATCCTCGGGGAGCTCAACCGCGACGGGCAGACTATCGTGCTCATGACCCACTACATGGAGGAAGCCGACCGGCTTTGCCACCGGGTCGCGATCATGGACCACGGAAAGTTCCTCGCTCTGGGTACTCCCACGGAGCTCAAAGGTAGCGTCGGCGCGGACAGCATAGTGACGGTCAAGGTGTCAGGGGATGCCGAGGGCCTCGCCAACGGCCTCAGCAGGGATGTCGAGGCGGCCAACCGCGCCCGCCAGCTCCCCGATGGGGCCGAACTGCACGTAAGCGGGGCGAGCGCATTTTTGCCGGCCGTGATCAGCTCGACGGAGCGCCTCGGCTTCAAGCTGGTCGACGTTAGCGTGGCCGAACCTACGCTGGAGACTGTTTTCATCAACCTGACCGGCAAGAACTTGCGCGACTGATGGCGACCGCGACTACGCCCGCCGGCACCGGCCATCCCGAGGGCGCCGCTGCGTGGCCGAGCAAGGGCGGTACCAACAAGCCGCACCTGCGCTCGGCCGCAATGGCCAGCCGCGCCGCATTGTGGGGGCTCGTGCTGCGCGACCTTACGGTACTGCGC
>DATJST010000588.1:0-3151 GCA_035503975.1 Acidimicrobiales bacterium
GGCCTGAGCGCTGCGGCTTCGCGTAACCCTGCGCCCATGTCCGTCCCGCCCCCGCCGAGCAGCCGCACGTCCCTCGCGACCAGTACCCGCTGTGCCTGGTAAGCCGTTGTATCGCAACAGAGCACCCGCAGGTGGCGCCGCCCGACGCCGAGGCCGCGAAGGACGCCCCCGACCTCCGCCAAGGCCTGGGCGAGCATCTGGTCGCTCATGCTGCCGGAGGTGTCGAGGACCATAGCCACTTGGGGCAAAGGCTGGCGCAAGCTGGGAAGGACGACCCCGGGGGTGGCGGCGGCCCGCCGCGAGGGTTTCCGGTAGCTGAAGTCGACTCGCCCCGCTACGTCGGCCACCCCGCGGCGCACCGCAGCTGAGAGCACGCGTTGCCAAGCGATCGTGGGCTCCAGGACCTCGTCGGCCCAACGCTGCCAGCCGGCGGGCAGCTCTCCGCGGGCCCGGCAATGTTCCCTGATGCGCTGCGCTACTTCTCGGGCCACGAGCTTGCGACCGGTCTTCCCGAGGCCGCTCCGGCCGCAGTCCCACGGCCGAGGTTGGCCGTCGCAGCCACTGCCACAGTCTGTGCGGGGGGCCGATCTCCCGGCTTCGGGGCCGGTCCTTGGCTCCAACTGCCAAAGCGGTTGGTGGCCGAGGGCGTCCCAGTACTGTTCGGCCACCCAGCCATCGGGGCAAAAGATGTGCCTCGGGACCAGGGCGTCTTCGGGTACCGCGATCTCACCAGCGGAGATGTCGTCATTGATCTCGGCGTCAGTGGCCATGTTCCACCGGCACTGCTGGGGACTGCGCTCGACGTTCGAGGGTCTCGCGTCTGCAGTGCCTGCTTCGGGGAAGCGGTCGGCATGGCGGCGCAGCAGGTGCGAGACCTGGTGCACCAGCCAGAAGCCAACAGTCGGCACCTCGGTCTGAGCGAGACGGGAGGGGTCCAGGTAAATGTGCCAAGTGCCGTCCACGGGGAAGGCCCCAAGCTCGCTCGGAGCCCGAGGGGTGCCGTCGACAACGACTGGCTCCAGGGCGAGCAGGGCCGAGGCCAGGTACGGAGCCTGACGGGCGGCCCAGACCCGTCCAGCAGCCCAGCGCTGGCCGATCTCGACCGGTAACGCCCCGACCGCGGACCAACGCAGAGGGCTCATCCCTCGGGCCGCATCAGCCCAGCGGCTCGGAGCACTGGCGCTAGGGTGAGCACCTCAGCCGGCAGGTCGGCCCCCTCGGGGCGCGCCGCGGCCAGTGACCGGGCCACCAGGGCCGCTACGTCAGGGGCGGAAGCGGCTGCCTTGGCCACAACCCGCCAGGCCGCCGTCCACGTCTTTGCGTCGCGCTTGGCGATGGCCACGGCCGCCACCGCGGTCAGTGCCGCGAAAGCACGGTCGCTCCGCTCGGGGAGTACGAAGGCGTCTGGGTCGGCGAGGACGGTCTCAGGATCGGGGAGGTCGGCGTTAGCCAGCCAGGACAGGAACTCGAGGGCGGGGCCTTCCCCGACTGCACCTGTGACCAGGAGCGCCCTGGCGTCCTCACTGGCTCGCGATGCTTCGCACGTAGCCAGGAGGATAGCGACGGCCTCCCAGCTGCGAGGGCTAGGCCAGCCCCGGCTAGATAGCGCCGCTACCTTCGGCACCTGCAAGACAAGCGCTGGCCGGACTTGGAGGAACGCCGCCACGGCAGCTCGGGCCGCAACTTGATGGGCAACCGTGGTCTCTTCGGCCATGAGGAGCGTCGGGACTGGGAACCCGACGGCCAAACCATGTACAACAGACGTCGCCTCGACCGGCCAGTCCAGGTGCACGAGGCGGTTTGCCAGCGGTGGCGCCAACTCCCAGCCGTCGGCAGCCTCCTCGGGCGGGTTTGCGGCGGCCACCACTCGGACTGCGGCCGGCAAAGCGATGTCACCCACCACTCGCTCCAGCACAACGCGGAGCATGGCGGCCTGCACCGCGGGTGGGGCTGTAGTCAGCTCGTCCAGGAACAACAGGCCGCGCCCGGCTTCAGCCAGCCTGTTGGCCCATGCCGGTGGCGCCATGCGCACCCCGCCATCGACCACGACAGGCAAGCCGCCGAAGTCGGCGGGCTCCCGAATGGAGCCGATCACGACTTCGACTGGCCACCCCAGGCTCTCGGCAAGGGCGCGCACGGCCGAAGTCTTCCCGGTGCCTGGGCTCCCCCAGAGCACGACAGGCACGCCGGCCGCGAGCGCCACGGCCAAGGCCTCGCTGGCGGCGTTTGTCAGCATGGGGACCTCCTTGGTCTTCGCTTCTGATCCATTGTCGCGGCCCCTGGCCATCAGCGCGAAAGGATTACGACCGGGACGCAGGAGACCTTGAAGTGTTCCGAGTGCGCGCTCGGTCTCTACCGACTCGGCACGGGAAAACGTCACCCGCTGACAGTTCGAGATCCGGCCCCGCCACCAGTTGAGGGGTAATCGAAGGTGTGACGCGTCGAGCTTGGCGGCTGCAAAGGAGGTCGGAGATTACGGCATTCCCATGATTGAGGGATGACGAGGGCCTGAGTTCACGGTTTAGCGAGGCTGTCCCGCCGAAGAGTGTGGGCGGGCTCGCCGTCTACGCTGTCGATCATGAGGTCGAGCAGATGGTCCTTATCGGGGACGTGCCGGTACAGCCACATTGCTCCCGCATCGCGCTCACGGGCAATACGACGCATGTTGACCGCACCGGCTCCCTCGGCGTGGGCGACGGCGATAGCCGCATGGACGATCTCATCCCGGCTGAGCGGGCGGGCCTGGCGGCGGCCCCGATGATGACGCGGACGGCCCCCTGGCGCGGAGGCACCGGTCCGAACGGAGGCCGATAGACCTCGACTGACCAGTCGGAGCCTCGGTGCTGAAAAGTCGTTGTGGCGCACATTGAGCGCTTTCTGCGAAGCAAATTGAATAGCGCAGAACGACTACGGGCAAGGCCTTCTCCTACGAGGGTGAGCGGCTGAAGTCCAGCACCGTGCTGCCAGTCGAGTTGGCCAGGTGCCAGCTCATGGTGTCCCCCGAGCACGACCAAGTACCGGACCCGCCCCGCACCGGGGTACTCGTGCCAGTTATCGGGGTACCGCCGTCCACGCTCACCGTGACGTTGCCGCTGATTTCCCCCACTGTCAGCCGGCCGGAAGTGGCGGTGGTGGACGGGGCGTAGTCGAG
>DATJST010000589.1:0-8973 GCA_035503975.1 Acidimicrobiales bacterium
ACAGTTCCTGTACAAGTCCCGGTACGCCCGCTCGCCTCAGGTCGTGAATTGCCGCTTGGGCTTCCGCATAGTTCAGCACAGCCACGGAGATGACCCGGTCTCCCTTCGAGTCGCGCGCCCAAGACCAACGTGGTTTTACAACCGCTGGGTACGTCATCCCTTCTAATGCCGAACAGAGGTCGTCGTTGTCGTCCAGCGCGACCATTTTGGGCACGCCGATGCCGATCCGCTCCGCCAGTGCCAATGTGGCTTTTTTGTCGACAGCGACGGCCAAGGCCGGCTCCGACGCCAAGGCTAAGTGGGTGTGGCGTTCGATCTGGGAACGCCATGGCCGCAAACAGGCGATCGACTGATCGCTGGACGGTATGACGACGGCGGGGCGCGCGGTCAAAATTAGCTCCATAACACCAGCCGCGAAGTCATCGGGGTACGTAACATAATCGGGTAAAAGTGACGTCGACGCGCTCCACCGAGACCAAAATGCGGGCGGTCGCCCTTCGACCGGGTCGTACCGCTCGGCAAGGGCCAACCGAAGCCCGGCGCGCCCGAGCGAGCGAGTGGCTGCCAAAGTTTGCTTCATTGAGGCGTCTAGCAGCAGTGCGTGGGTCGTTCCGCCCAAGGTCCCAACACCCATTGGTGGAAGGGCGCGCCAACTTCGCGGCCGGGTGGCGCTCCTATTGGTCATCACAAGCGCGTCCTACCAGTCAATGCTTGACGGCCTTCTCGTGGGCTGTTAGCTAGCTAAGAGACTTCCGACGCCCTCGTGATGCAATCGACCGCTGACGCAAGGTTCGCATATTTCCGGTTAGGCTCCACCAGTTGCAAAAGACGAGGCAGGTGACGGGGTGGGGCCGAAGCGGCGGGGTTAGCCGCTGCCGAAACCGCAGAGACCCCAAATTGCCAGGACTGCGTTGGGCACATACTGGCCGGGGCAGCCACCAGCGTTCACATAGCCCAGTTCGGTCCAGGTAGAGCCACCGTTGCCACTGAAGACGTAGTCGGTGTCCTGGAATTGGGCCAAGGCGGCCTGTCCGGCGGCAGTCGAACGCTGTGCTAACAATTGCTTGGAAGCTTGGAATTCGGCGATAGCCCAGTAGACGTGGCTCTTGGTCACCTCGCCGTAGTAGACGCTGTCCGGGACCGTACCGGCGATGTCGGCGGGGCCAAGCCCGACGCCGCCCGGATTGGTGGCGAGCCACGACACCACCAGCGATTGGCGCACGCCCGCGCTCGCCGCCAAGTTGATCGCCGGGGCTGGCGTCGTTGTCGTGGTCGCGGGTTTGTGAGCGGGCTTCGTTCGAGTGCCGCGCTTGGCACCCTTTGCTCCGCTGGCCTTGGGCTTTGGTCTCACCTGCGGGTTCGCAAGGGTCGTGGCCACTGTCGGTGGAGATGTGGAATTAGTCCCGGTCAGCTTGTTGCTCGCACGCTGGGTTGTTGTCAAAGTGAGGATGACGGCGGCGATCACGACCGCCACTGCCGCTACCATGACGAGTTCGGGCCAAGGGCCGCTTGTCCGGGCGGGGGGTGCTATAACCAGCTGCCTGGTCTGCCGTTCTCGGATCTGAGACAGTTCGTGGCTGGCGGAGTTGTCCTGGTAGGCAGCTAATGCCTCTTGGCGGGGGCGGTGCAAGGGGCCGGTTTCCAACGAAGGCTCAGAAGTTGGCGCCAGGTGCGGCGGGACCAGGGCAAGCTCCTCCAGGCCGAGCCAAGGCGGCGCGATCGCGACCGCGGAGTTCTCCGCCGCGGGAACCTCCTCCGCGGGAGCCTCCGCCACGTCGCCCTCAGCTGCCGCAGCCAATACACCGGGAGCGCCAGGATCCTCACGCGCCGAGAGACCTACCGCCGCGCCACCGTTGGCCGCATCCTCCGCAACCGCGATCTCGTCCGGAGGAAAGCCGACGTCGGCAACACCGGCCTCCACCTCCTCCGTACCCGCCTCCTCCTCGGGGGCTTCGGCCAGCGGGGCTTCGGCCAGCGGGGCTTCGGCCACGGGGGCCAACGCAGCCTCGTCTAAGGAGGGCTCCGCCAGGAAGGGCCAGGCGAGGGGGACCTCGGCGTGGGGGCCCTCAGCGGGGCGGTCAGCCACGGGCCCGGCCCCAAGGGAGGGCGCGATCGCGTGGGAGCTGTCCTCGGCGTAGCCCTCGGCGGCGTAAAGATGGGGGAGAAACAGGCCCTGGTTGTCCGCCGCGGGGCCCTCGCCATCGGGCGCGTACGCGTCGTAGGCGTACGGCTCCTCGTCGTATGCCTGGTCGTCGATCTGCTCGTAGTACCCGGCCTCGGGGTACGCCGTCTGACCGAGACGGTCATCGCCGTAATCGGCTCCGGGGTAGCGCTCGTCGTACCAAAACTGCGCGTCCGCCGCGGCACCAGCGTCCCACGCGCCGCCCCCGGCTAGGGCGTCTCCGCCTTCCCAGCCCGAGCCTGACCCGTACCAGTTGTCACTCTCGTCCCGGTCGGCCTCCGTGTACTCCCACTGCTGCTCCGCAGGGTAGTCGGCCTCGGCATCGTGCCAGCCATCGCTATCGAAGCTCCACGTCGCGGTCTCTGGGCCGTCCTCGGAGCCCTCGTAGGGGTAATAGCCGACGTCGCCTGCAGGGTGCGCGTAGGTATCGGACAGGTAATGGGGCCCTTCCTCATTCCCTCCGCCGGCGTCCCAGTCGCCAGCGGGAGGGGCGCCGCGGCGAGGTGGCGGCTCGCCGGAGCGCGTCAAGTCGATATCAGGGCTGGCCGACGCCGAGTGACGCCCCCCACGCCGGCCATGGCTGCCGCGCCAACCAAGCAGGCCGCGGCGGCCAGTCCGCCGTACTTGTCCCGGCTCTGCGAACCCAAAGCTCTCGCCCTCAGGCGCGGGGGCTTCGGCTAAGGGTTGCTCGGCCGAGTTGCCGGGCCCCGCTTCAGACCCCATTTATTGCCCTCACAGTCGATAGCGGTTTGTCGCCGTTGGTCACCCTGTAGCTCCAAATTACAACTCAGCCTGGCGGCGCGTGGAGTTCTCGGTAAGGACCGCTTGCAGTCAATCTGGCGCCCGACACTGGGCGCGCCGTGGGTAGCCACGCTCGCGCCAGTTCATATGCCGCCTCGATCAGGCGTCGGCCGTGGCTGAAACTGAATGCCGAGGTCCCCGGCACGACCGGCGCCGGCACCACGTAAAGTTCACAACGGCTGCACCACGTTTGTAGTTCGTGGATATGTTGGCGGCTGATAGAGATAGACGAGGCAGCCAAAAGCGTACCCAGTGCCGTTTGTGGCTTTGTCATTCGTCCCATACGGAAACTAGGGAGGGCCCAAATTCGCTCGGCGCCGGCGGCGACTGCAGGGCCGAGGCTGGTGTCGGACGAGATGCTACCGTCGGCGAGCCAGCGGCCCTCGATAAAAACGGGCGGAAAGATGCCCGGGATCGCGGCGGATGCCAGCAACGCAGGTATGGCGGGCCCTTCTTCGAGCAAGACGGTTTCGCCGGACTGCAGGTCGGTGGCCACCACCCCGAGCGGCAGGGAGCTTTCCTCCAAGCGGTGCAGGGGGCATATGCTGCGCAGCCACCGTGCCAGCGCGGCCGAGGAGACGGTGTGGTCGGCCCGACCGAGCACACCCGCCACGAGCGGCCATGGTCCGAGTGGGAACACGTCGCGACGGCGCACCGTGGCCCACAGATAGGCAAGGCCAGCAACTCCACTCGGAGTGGGGTCAGCTGCCAGCCAGGCGGCGTTGAGCGCTCCGGCTGAAGCGCCGTGGATGATGTCGGGATCGTGCCCGGCTTCGAGCAGGGCTCGCGCCATACCCACCTGGGCGGCGCCGAAAGCTCCACCCCCGCTCAGTACCCAGGCCGTCTTCATTGATCCTTGGCCCTCACCACTGGATGGCGACTGTGATCCGCGAGCGCACGCCACGAGCCCCGCGGTAGCTGAGCCACTGGCCGGCGTTGCGTCGCGCCGCTGCTCACCGGGTCAACCCGTCGGTTCGGTCGTGGCCGGGACCTCCGTGGTGGTGGCGGTGCCGGGTGCGCCGGTCGTCGCCACGCCGTGGAAGTTCGGCCCGGGTACCTCGATCTGCAGCTGGCGCGAGACCTCCGATGGCACACCATCTGGCCCGACGGCGCTAACCGTAAGCGTCGTCGGAGTGGACGGCATGGTGCGTAGCCCGCTCAGGGTCACGGCGTCGGCCTGGCCCTGGCTCAGGTTGACGGTGGCCGATACGTCTTGGGCCGGCGAACCCTTGGCCGGCGAGATCCGAGCGGAAACGGTCACGCCGGCCTCGCTCGAACGGCCACCGTCGGCCACCACCACTGTCACCGAGACGGTCTCGGCCGGCGAGAGTACCTGCACGTTCCCCTGGGTGTCGAGTACCGCTGGGTTGGTGCTTATGGCGTCGATGTCCAGCTCGTGCGCGGGTGCTTTGACCACGTCCGCCAAGAGGCGCGCCGTGAACCCGCTCAAGGCTTCGGGTTGGAAGATGCCAGGTTGAGCTGCCCATTGGGATGGTGGCATGTCCACCCCGAGCCGTGGAAGGTCGCGCGAGAACAGCTGGTAGGCGTTGTCGCTCACTTGGAACTCAGCGGCGGCTGCCGTCATCTCGGGCACGACCGAGTAAGGGTGCGCCCCTCCTAGCAACTGCTTGACCGCTGACGCCATCTCACCCGCACCCGCCTGGCGCGCCCACAGGCAGGCTTGTAGCAAGCCTGCTGCTGACGCCAACCCGCTCGGTGGCGCAAGGTCGCGAACGGACCTGTAAGTCGCGAGCGACTGGGAGGCGAGCGAGGACAGCTCGGCCGCAACCCCACCAGCCGGCAGGGTCAGCTTGCGGCTGCTGATGCCGGCGATCTCCAAGCCCTGTGCACTCGACGCCGTGATGTCGGGGAGCACCTGGTCTACCCAGGCCTCACTGTCGAGGGTGCGTTGCGGCTGGGGGGACCGGGCATGCATCGACGCGTCGATGAGCACGACGATGATGGTCAGCACGAACGGCACGATCAGCCAGCGCGAGCCGGAACGGTGCTTGGGCAACCGGGGCGGCATGACCATGACAACCCCAACGATACAAACCCTGTCGGCCGGCCCGGTTTGGAGGCCGCGGTACGGGCCGCTCTAAAGACCCAGGCAGAGCAACTCGAGAACAGCGGCGGTGTCGGCGAGGTCGGCCATCACAGCATCGGCGCCGAGAGCCTGGAGCTCCTCCTCTGAGTAGGTGCCGGTGGCCACGAGCAGGCAGTGCGCCCCGGCGGCGGCCGCGCACTCGAAGTCGCGGGGAGTGTCGCCGATCACCCACGCCTGTTCCGGCGACAGTCGGGCGCCCCGCACGGACGCGAGACGGCCCAACGCGATGGGCACGAGATCCCGGCGGTCCTCGCTATCGCTCCCGTATGCCCCGGTCTCGAAGTCCACCCAGGCCTGGAGACCGAACGCGGACACCTTCACGACCGCGTTGGGCGCGATGTTGCCGGTCAGGAGCGATGCATGGAAACGCTCGTCGGCGGCCAGGGCGGCGAGCAACTCTTGTACTCCCGGGCAGGGATGGCCGTCCCGGGCCAGTTGGTCGGCTGCGGCCGCCAGGTGCCGTTCGAGGTGCTCGAGTACCGCCGGCAGGTGCCCCGGGTCTTCCTCCTCGAGCAGGGCCAGGTACTCGCGCACGATCTGAGGGTCGGTTTTGCCACTCATGCGCACCCTCTGTTTGGGTACCGAGCCGAGCACCGCTTCGAGCGCACGGTCGAATACTGCTCCGCCAACTGGGCCTGCCCTTAGGAGGGTGCCGTCGATGTCGAACAACACCAGGCGCTGCACCGGCACATTGAGACCCTACTGCCACCCCTGGCGCAGGCATAACCGTGCGGGCGGTGAAAGACTGCGACTATGGAGATCAAGCCAGTTCACATAACACGCACGCCGGAGTGGAAGGCTCTGGCTGACCACTTCACCAAGATGCGGGAGGTCCATCTACGGGACCTGTTCGCAGAGGACCCCCAGCGGGGTGGGACGATGGCCGTCGAGGCGGCCGATCTGGTGCTCGACTACTCAAAGAACCGGGTCACCTCCGAGACGCTCGACCTGCTCGTTGCCCTAGCCGAGAGAGCCGGAGTGCGCGAGCGCGCCCAGGCCATGTTTGCCGGGGAGCACATCAACGTCACCGAAGACCGCGCCGTGTTACATGTGGCCCTGCGGGCCCCGGCCAGCGTCCAGATATTCGAGGGTGGCCACGACGTCGTGCCTGAGGTGCACAAGGTGCTGGACAAGATGGCCGCGTTCGCCGATGAAGTGCGCAGCGGTAAGTGGCGCGGGTTTACCGGTAAGGCGATCAAGAACATCATAAACATCGGGATTGGCGGGTCCGACCTTGGGCCGGCCATGGCCTATGAGGCGCTCCTGCCCTTCTCGGACCGCGCCCTTAGCTGCCGCTTTGTATCGAACGTGGACGGCTCGGACATCTGGGAGGCAACCTCGCACGCAGACGCGGCCGAGACACTGTTCGTCGTGAGCTCCAAGACGTTTACCACACTGGAAACCATCGACAACGCCAAGACAGCCCGAGATTGGCTCCTGTCGTCACTCGGCGATCCGTCCGCCGTCCGCCGCCATTTCGTGGCCGTGTCCACCAATGCCAAGGAAGTTGCTGCTTTCGGGATCGATACAGAAAACATGTTCGAGTTCTGGGACTGGGTCGGCGGGCGTTACTCGTACGACTCCGCCATTGGCCTGTCGCTGATGACGTCCATCGGTCCCCAGCCGTTCCGTGAGATGCTGGCAGGCTTCCGTGCCATCGATGAGCATTTTCTCAACACTTCGCTGAGGGACAACCTCCCGGTCCTTTTGGCGCTGATCGGCGTGTGGTACAACGACTTTTTCGGTGCCGAGACGCACGCCGTCTTGCCGTACAACCATTATCTGGCCAAGTTCCCTTCTTACCTCCAGCAACTCGACATGGAGAGCAACGGCAAACGTGTGACCTTGGCGGGCGACCCCGTCGATACGGGCACCGGCCCGGTCGTATGGGGGACGCCGGGGACAAACGGCCAGCATGCTTATTACCAGTTGCTGCACCAGGGGACGCGCCTGGTGCCTGCCGATTTCATCGGCTTTTTGCACCCCGCACACCGGGTCGGCGACCATCACGACCTGCTGATGGCCAACCTGTTTGCCCAATCCGAGGCTCTTGCCTTCGGCAAGACGGAGCAGCAGGCGCGGGCCGAAGGCATACCCGAAGACCTGGTGCCGCACCGCACTTTCCCGGGTAACCGGCCCAGCAACACCATCCTTGCGCCCGCGTTGACGCCTCGGGTACTCGGCGAACTGGTGGCCACCTACGAGCACAAGGTGTTCACTCAGGGCGTCATATGGGGCATTAACAGCTTTGACCAGTGGGGTGTCGAGCTGGGCAAGTCTCTCGCGCTGCGGATCGTGCCCGAACTGACGTCAGAGGCTGCCCCCGAGCTCAAGCACGACAGCTCGACCAACGCCCTCATCAGCCGCTACCGGACGGCGCGGCGCCCTTGACCAACTTCCATGTGCCTGAGGCGGCCCAGCTGCTCGGCGTCAGCCCAGACACGGTCAGGCGCTGGGCCGACTCTGGGCGCCTGAAGGCCGGGCGGGACGCGGTGGGGCGGCGAGTCATCGATGGCCAGGCACTCGCCGATTTCGCGGCCGAAATGGGGCATTCGTTGGCCGGCGACATCGGCCCGACGGCGGCCCATTCGGCCCGCAACCGCTTTGCGGGCATTGTCACCAAGGTGACCAAGGATGCCGTGATGGCCCAGGTCGAGCTGCAGGCCGGGCCATTCCGGGTGGTCTCCTTGATGAGCCGGGAAGCGGCGGACGAATTAGGCCTGGCCCCGGGCGTGAGCGCGGTGGCGTCGGTGAAGGCCACGAATGTGACCATCGAGCTGCCCGCCGGCGGCCACGCCTAGTACCGCACCGCCCGCTGTTCGTGCCCGCGGCTGAGGTTGGACGCCTCGTCGGGGACGGCCAGCGGGCCCAGCTCCCGCATTTGCTTCCAGATCTGGTCGCGTTGGGAGGTTCTGGTCGCGCCAGGGGTAGCCGGCGGGCCGCCAGCGCGACCAGTTCCCCGCACGCACCCAGATATGTCCTCTCGGCGCCCAGGCAGTGCCCGCACGCCCAGGAGTGCCCGCCCAGGAGTGCCCGCCCAGGCAGTGCCCGCACGCCCAGGCAGTGCCCGCACGCCCGGCAGTGCCCGCACACCCAGGCAATGCCCACTCCCAGTGCCCGGGCCTTATCCCGCGGCCCCCTCGTCGGGCCAGACGAGCACGCGCTCCGGATCGAGGAACACCCAGCAGCGCTCTCCGTCCTTCCAGCCGGGGGGCTGCAGCACGCCGGGCACTTCGGCCACGAGCGCAGGGCCGCCTTCCAGCTCGACCAGCACAGACTGGGCTGTTCCCAGGTCGACCACGTCGCCGATACAGCCTCCCAGGCCACCAGGGCCGGGGTGTTCGCTCAGGGCGACGAGTTCGGGGGGCACGCACCAGTGGACGGCCGAACCGGTCTCCAGGCCGAGGGGGCGCGTCTGTACCTGCAGGTTCCCGGCTGCGAGCGAGCGAGCCGAGCTAACCCTGCCCGGCAGGATGTTGCGCAGCCCCAGCACCTCGGCCACCGCAGCCGTCGCAGGGTGACGCAGGACATCGGCCAGCGCGCCGCGCTGCAGGGCCCGTCCGGCAGCGATCACCAGGACTTCGTCCGCCAACTGGGCGGCCTCGCGAAAGTCGTGCGTGACCAGCACGCTCGACATGTTCGCTCCCAGCTGGAGGCGCCTTAGCTCTTCTATGAGGCGAGCGCGCACCGGGGCGTCCAGCCCGCTGAAGGGCTCGTCCAGCAGCAGCACAACCGGCCGGGCGGCCAGTGCCCGCGCCAGGGCCACCCGCTGGCGCTGGCCCCCGGACAGCTGGCTGGGCAGCCGGGGAGCCAGAGCCCCGATACCCAGCGCCTCCATCCAGTAGGCGGCCAGCGCGGGCTGAGCATGGGGGCCGAGCACCAC
>DATJST010000590.1:0-21898 GCA_035503975.1 Acidimicrobiales bacterium
TATCCGGGGGACTGTCTGGGCCTGAGCTGCTTGCTGTGTCCTGGGGGCGTTTGCCCCTGCGACGTCAGGGTACTCGCTGGGCCTGACGGGAACGCCTTTCGGACTTGACGGCCCTGCCCACCTCTAGCGAAGGAGGGCCTCGCACGCTCCGCCACCGTCGCTGAACAGGTCGTAAGCGGGTCCCGGCGGAAAGGGTGCTAACCTGTCAGCCTCTATGGCAGGAGTTTGTGACATTTGCGGCCGCCACCCGTCAGTGGGCATGAGCATCAGCCACTCGCACCGGCGGAACAAGCGGTGGTGGTACCCCAACGTCCAGCGTGTCCGGGCCATTGTCAACGGCAGCGCCAAGCGGGTCAACGTGTGCACGTCATGCATCCGGGCGGGCAAGGTAGCTAAAGCCGCAAGGTAGCCGGAGCGGCAGGCTGGCGGGACTTAGGGTTAGCGGCAGGCACCTTGGAGCGGCAGGCACCTTGGAGCGGCAGCCCGTCGGTGCCTTCTCAGTCTCCCTTGGTGCCAGCGTCTGACTCTTGGAGAACCGGTGGCGGCAGGCGGGTGACGACGACGCTTGGGCAGCGGTGCCGCACGGCCTGCATAGCGCCGGATCGCTAGCGGGCGCGGGAGCTGCCAGGCGGAACGGCAAAAGGACCTGGTTCGCGTGACTCCGGAATAGTCCCAGCGCCGGTGAACGCCGTCCTAACTGGACAGCGATTGTCGGCGGCTAGCCAAGTAGCGCAGCACAGCGCCGGTCGATGTCAGAAAGTCGGCATTGCTGCAGGAACAGTCCCGAGCCGCCTTCCGCTTTGCCGACTTTATGCCGGAAAGCGATAGAAACTCGGCAGAGCAAAATGGGCAACGTCAGAAACTCGGCATCGTCGCAGGTCGCTGCTCGCCCGTCGACTGCCGGTACCGTCAGAATCTCGGCAAGGCGCAAGAAAGTCGGCAAGGTGGGCGCTTGCCCACTCGGCCGCCGGCGCGAGACCGCGCCGTTCGCCGGCACGAGACCACTCGTAGGTCCGGCGCGAGGCTATTCGTGGGCGTACTCGCCAGGATGGCGCGAGGCGCTACAACCCACCCTGAGGTCGGCGCAGAGAGTTGGCCTCAAGCAGCGACATGACGTCCTCGCTGCGGAAGCGAAGGTGCCCTCCGACGGTGCGCAGGCAAGCGAGCTTGCCGGAAGCGGCCCAGTTGATAACGGTCCGCTCGGTCACGTCGAACAGGGCGGCCACCTCGTGGCTGCGCAGCAGCGCATGGCCGTCGGCGGTCTGCTTCGGCCCGCTCGCATGCTCGGCCGGGTTGGTAGCAGCAGCCAAGTGGTCGGTAGCCCGATGGGCGGACAAAGCGCCTGAGATGAGACGGCCGGTGGCGACCATGGCGGCCCGTTCCCGGCGGGACAGTTCGCGCGGCTCGGTGTCGAGCACGGCGAAGATAGCGGTGACCTCGCCCGATGGCCCGAGCAGCGGCACGCCGAGCAGCCATCGGATGCCGAGGCTGGAGCGGGCCAGGCGGCTGTGCGCCAGAGCGGGGTTGCTGGCGGGGTCCGTGACCTCTACGGGCTCGCGCCGGCCGGCAATGATCGAAAACAGTTCAGGGTCCTCGAGCGCCTCACGCTCGGCGCCGAACGCTAGCGTGCTCCAGCCCTCACCGCGCACCACGGTCAGCAGTGCGAGCGGGCAGCGTGACGCCGTGGAGCCGACCAGCAGCAAGTCGGCGAAGGCTTGGCCGGCCTGGTTGGCGCTGGCGGCATCATCTCGGCGAAGGCCGTGCTGGCTGCCGTGATTTCCATGGTCAGCGTGTTGGCCTGCCAAGTTGACCACGCCGGGGCCGAGTGGGCGGCGTGCCATCGCGAGCCCGGGAGGCCGTGACAGGCCTCGGTCAGCCCCTCGCTCTGCCTGCGAGCTTGACTGCAACACAGTTGGGGTTGCCTCGCGCACCTTGCCGGTCTCCTCCTTGTTCCCGGGCTAACCCGAAGAATGCTCAAAGCAAACGTCGGTCACTGACCCAATCCTCTTGAGGTAACGACGGAGAAACCGGAAGAACGTTACGTCCCTGTGGACCAAAGGTCCTATTGGGGTAGATCTTTGGTCCGGCGCGACGTGCCGTACAAATCATGCTCCCACCCACCCGCGACCAGCGCCCGACCTGCGGAAGTGCGCTGCCGAGCGTCTTCGACGCAGGTCCCCACCAGATGAGGTGAGGGCAGTCCGGCGCGCTCGAACTCTTCCCGGGCGTGGGCGCCGGCAGGAAGGGCAAACGCGAGCACGTAGTCGTCGCCACCGCTGAGCGCCTCCTCAACCGTCGCGCCAACTGCCACGGGCAGCTGGTCGACACCCAATAGGTCGAACCCGACCGACGACGCGGCCGCTAAGCGCCCCAGGTCGGCAATTAGGCCATCGGACACGTCGATCATGGCGGTGGCACCGGCGGCACGTGCCGCCGCGCCCTCAGCGACGGCGGGACGAGGCCGGGCGTGGGCCCGGACGAGGACCGCTTCGCTGCTCCGTTCTGCCAGGTCCTGCCCAGCGCCGTGGTGCGCGCGGAGCCAGCGCAGGCCAGCGGCCGCAGCTCCGACTGCGCCGGTCACCCAGAGCTGGTCACCGGGCCGGGCACCCGAGCGCAGGACGGGCGCGCCGTCGACCCAACCTGTTATGGCCACGCTGACGACCACCTGGTCACCGCCGCTCAAGTCCCCGCCTACCACTGGGCACCCGTACTCCGCTGCTGCAGCGAGCACGCCGGCGTAGAGCTCTTCGATCTCGTCAGGCGCCAAACCAACCACGCTGACCACCGCGTGGGCGGGCCGCCCACCCATGGCGGCAATGTCGCTCAGGTTGACCGCCATGGCCTTCCAACCCAGGTCGGCCAGGGAAGTGAGAGCGAGGTCAGCGTCCAGCCCTCCGACGACGGCATCGGCCGCCAGGAGCAGGAGCGGTCCTCCCTTTGGTCCCGGCACACGCAGCACGGCTGCATCGTCACCGAACCAGGTCTCACCTGTCGGCGGCCCGGGCAGGAGACGGCGCAAGCGCCCCAGCACTGCCGCCTCGCCAGCGCTGCGCTCGCCAGCGCTGCGCTCGCCGGCGCACCCGCCAGTGCTCAACTCGCTGACCCCTCGGTACCCTTCATACCCTCCATACCCTCCATGACAGGCGCGCTTGAGGGCTTGCACGTAAGCGCCGCGGATGGGATCCAAGGACGTCGCTGCACAGGGAGCCGGCGCTGGCTGCCCCGGCACGGGCTCAGGGTGGCGGCAAGTCCGGCCGACGTTCCACCGGCGGTGGGGCGTCAAGCTGTGCCGGCCCTTCGAGAGCTACGAGCAACCTCCGCAAGTCGTTGTTGAGCCGGTCCTGGGCCTCGCGGTCCAGCTTGCCCAGAAGGGCTTGTTCGCACTGGATCTTGGTGGCAAGCAGCTGGTCGGCGCGGGCCAGGCCCTCCGGCGTGAGCGTTACGAGCACGTGGCGCCGGTCGCCAGGGTCGATGTCGCGGCGTACCCATCCTCGCTGCTCCAGCCGCGCCACACGGTTGGTGATAGCTCCCGACGTCACTTGGGACTCGCGCAGCAGTTCACCGGCGCTGAGGCAATGCTCAGCCCCGCGGCGCAAGGCAAGCAGCACCTCCGCCTCCCACATTTCGATCTCGTTGGCGGCCAGCTCCTGGCGCAGGGCTCGCTCGAGATGGTGGGCCGCGCGGCGCAGGCGAACAGACAGCGTCTTGGTGCGGCTGTCAAGCTCCGGGTTGGTCTCGCGCCAGAACTCGGCGAGGATGTCCACCTCGTCTTTTACCTCCACGGGATGGACGGCGCTGGTCATCGCGTCTCCCAGGGTAGCAAATAAGGTTGCGCAAGCCCGAGAACGTTGTATAACTTGATGCTAAGAAGTTCAACGTTGAAGGGTAGGGTGTCTTGCTGTGCCCAGGCACCTGCCACGGAGCCTAATAAACCGGACAGAGGATGGCCAGTTTCGCGAACGAAACTGGCCATTGAGACCACAGCCCAAGGAGGCACCATGACCACGAGCACCGCGCTCCCCGCCCCGGCGGCTGCCCGCCGGGCGGCCCCCGGCCCGTCGCGCACCCCGCTGATCCTGGCCGTTTGCTGCCTAGCCCAGCTTATGGTCGTCCTCGACGTCTCTGTCGTGATCGTCGCCCTCCCCCGCATGCGCCACGACCTGGGCTTGAGTGTTGCCGGCCAGCAGTGGGTGGTCAACGCTTACACCCTCACGTTCGCCGGCTTCCTGATGCTGGGCGGACGAGCGGCCGACCTGTTCGGGCGCAAGCGCATCTTCCTCCTTGGGCTCACCGTGTTCACGGCCTGCAGCCTGATCGGCGGGCTCGCGACGGACGGCACCTGGCTCGTCTTGGCCCGGGCCGCGCAGGGCCTGGGCGGCGCGATCCTGGCTCCGGCGACGCTTTCCCTGCTTACGACCAACTTCCCCGACCCGGACCAGCGGCGCCGGGCGCTCGGTGCCTGGTCGGCCACCGCGGCGAGCGGAGCGGCGATCGGCGTGCTGCTCGGGGGCGTGCTGACCGAGTCGCTCGGGTGGCGATGGGTCCTGTTTGTCAATGTGCCCATCGGTGCCGCCCTCGTCGTGATGACAGTCGTCGGCGTGCCCGAGTCCAGGGCCGACAGCCTGCGCCGCTACCTCGACGTGCCGGGCGCCTTGACGGTGACCGCCGGACTGGCGGTGCTGGTCTATGGGATCGTTGGGACCGACTCCCACTCTTGGGGCTCGACCACTACGGTCGTGCCTCTGGCGGCCGGTGGCGTGCTCTTGGCGGCGTTCATCCTGATCGAGAGCCGCTTTGCCGCGCACCCCCTCGTCCCCTTGACGGTCTTCCGGCGCCGCAGCCTCACGGTGGCCAACGGTATGGCCGTCATGCTGGGCTCAGCACTGTTCGGCCTGTACTTTTTCCTGTCGCTGTACATCCAGCAGGTAAACGGTGACGACGCGCTGCGAGGCGGGCTCTCGTACCTCCCGGCCGGCCTCTCGACGTTGGTCGCGGCCCTGATCGGCGCCCGCCTGGTGGCCAGGATCGGGCCGAGGCGCCAGCTCGTGATCGGCCCCGTTCTCACCGCTGCCGGCCTGATCTGGCTGACCGCCCTCACACCGGGTGCCAACTATTGGGCACACATTTTCGGCCCGCTCGTCATGTGCGGCTTCGGCTTCGGGCTCTCTTTCGTGCCGATGACGATGGCGGCTACGACCGGGCTCCCGCCCCAGGAGGCGGGCCTCGCCGCAGGCCTGATAAACACGACGCGCCAAGTCGGCGGCGCCGTCGGGCTTGCGATAATGGCGACCGTGGCCGCCTCGGCGGTCCCGGCAGCGGTGGCGGCGGGTGCCGCGCAACACCGCCAGGGCGCAGCCCACGCCCTCGCGGCGGCACTGACCACGGGCTACACCCGTGCGTTCCTCATATCGGCCTTCTGCCTCCTGGCGGGCGCGACCCTGGCGCTGCTGCTGCCCGGGGCGAGCCCGGCCAGGGCGGCACAGGGCCCCGCCAGAACGGTGTCGCTGCCCCAACGGGACCCGGACATCGACCTCGAGGCATCACCCGTGCCCGCGTACGAAGCCTGAGAAGGCGTCCTATCTCGGTCCCAGCCCCTCGTGTTACAACCGCGACAGCAGCTCGGCCTTCTTAGCGGCGAACTCCTTGCGGCTGATGATACCCCGCTTGCGCAGGTCGTCCAGCTGGCTGAGCTGCTCGGCGACGGTCAAGCCCGGCTGAACGTCGGCGCCTTCGGCGAAGGTGCCCCCCTGACCGGTCGCGACTGGGCCTGGGACGCTGGGTGCGCCGCCGGTTACGTACGGCTGGGGAGGCGGCGCTCCCGGGAACTGGCTGGGTGGATAAGCCGCCCCAGCCGGAGGGGCAGGGGGGTAGGCGCCCGGTTGGCCGCCTCCCGGACCGGGTACCCATCCCCCCGCCCCACCCTGGCTGATCGCACCGCGCCGGCCCTCGATCAAGCGGTAGATCTCGTTCTGGATCGAGACCGGGTGCGGCAGGTCGGGGAAGGTCTCGGGACTGTCCCGGCCTGGGGACTCGATCAGGACATCGCCGCACTTCAGCAGCCGATCGAAGAACGTCTGGTTGCAAGAGATGTCGGTCAACCGGTCGAGCAGGATCTCTCGTCCCTCCCGGCGTAACACGCCGTGGCGCATGATGAGCCGCTCATTGGTGACAATGAAAACATCCGTCGTCCACTTGAGGTAGCGCGCGAACAGCCATCCGAGGCTGGCCAGCAGCACCACACCCACGGCGATCAGCGCCCATTGAGGGATCTGGGCGATCAGGGCCGCGATGGCACCCGCCAGCACCACAACCGTCGCCAGGACCGGTAAAAAGAGGAACTTCCAGTGCGGGCGCACGTTTATGGCGATCTGTTCGCCGGGGTTCAGGTTCTTGGCAGAAAACCCCATTGGCCCTTAACCTCCTGGGAGCCTAGGTCCGTTGCTTAGCCGAGCTTGCTGGCGATGGCGCCCGCCGAGCGCAGCGCGGTGCCGTCGGCCCCGGCCGCGCCCCACTGGGCGGTTGGCCGCTCCCGAGCCTCTTCGACCATATCCGCCAGGAGCACTGCGAAGTCGACTGCCGCCTCCCCGGCCCAGAGGTATTTGGCCAACGAACCGGGGACCGTATTGACCTCGTTCACCCACCATTGGCCCGTGCCCAGTTCGACCAGGTAATCCAGGCGCCACACACCCCGTACCCCGGCCAGGGCGGCCACTTGCAGGGCAGCGTCACGAAGTTCCTTGTCGAGGGCCGCAGGCAACTGGGCGGGAAGTTCGCGCGGCGCGCTCACCATGCCCTCACCGCCGAGGTACTTATCTGTGTAGGACAGGATGGGGCTCGACGGGTCACGCCGCAGCGCCCGCTCGAACAGGGACAGCGTCACTTTGGGATAGGCGCGGATGGCGACGTTTACGTCCGTGGCGTCGGCGTGGTAAGGCTCGGCCACGACCCCCCGGGTGGTGTGGGGACCGCCCAGCTCGACGTAACGCAGCACGTCGGACCACTCGTCCACGATCTCGATGCCGATCGAGGACCCACCGAAGCGCGGCTTCAAGATGAAGGGGCGACCCGCCCCAGGGCCACCCCAGGGCGGCGCTTCAGCGCCCGGGACGACCAGCTTGCGGGGCAGCGCCGGCAGGCCGGCACCCGCGACCACGCCCGCGAAGGCGAGCTTGTCCATACCAAGCGCGGCGGCAGCCGCGGCCGGCCCTGTGTACCTGAGCCCGGCGAGGTCGAACACTGCCTGGAGCGTCCCGTCTTCCCCAGGACCGCCGTGGCAGCAATTCACCACGACGTCGACCTCCAGGCGCCGCTCCCTGGCCCCTCCGAGCACGCCCCCTTTGGAAGAAAAAAAGCCACCTCCGGGTTGCGCCACGAGGCGCAGCTCACGGCCGCCCTTGGGCGGGCCTTCCACGAATGCGGCCGCCTCGAGCGATGGGTCGACGGAGACAAAGGTCTCCCCCTTGGTCCAGTACAGCGCCTCAACCCCGTCAGAGGCGACATCTAAGAGGGTACGTGCGGCTTGCAAGCCGGTCAGGATGCTTACGTCGTGCTCGGGCGAGGGGCCACCGAAAACCACCCCGACCGGGCCGCGGACAACTGCGCTCACGCCGCTCAAGGGTAGTGGTCGGGCAGGTCGTTCTCGTACAACACCGCATCGCCGGGACCAACGTGAGCAGCGACCCAGTTGACGGCGGCCGGCCGGTTACGCACGGCGAGCGCCGGCAGCCCTCCCGCCCGCGCCCCGGCGAGGAGCGCCCGTGCGTTGGTCCGGCCGACTACGAGCAGCTGGGTAGCAGTCGCGCCGGCGTGGGCGGCGAACTCGGCGTTCTCATGAGCTTGGAGCGGGCCGAGCTCGACCATCCCCGGAGTCACAACCACTTTCTTCCCGAGGGCACTCCCCAACGCGGCCAGCAGTTCGAGGGCGGCCCGCGCCCCTGCCGGGTTGGAGTTGTACGTGTCATCGATCACTACGGCGCCGGTGGTGCTGGCCCGGGCGCTGCGCCGGTTGGCAGCGCCGGGGAGCGCATTGAGCCGTTGTGCGACCACACCGGCAGGCACACCAATGGAAAGGGCGGCCGCCACAGCGCAAGCGACGTTGCCGGGCTCCACGCCGGGAGCGGTGCTGACCTGCGCCTCCATTTCCAGGCCGACGTGCGTGACCTTGACATCCAAGCGGCCCTCGCCAGCCGCGCTCACCTGGACGTCGGACGGTCCTGCCCCCGATGAGCAACGCCACACGGTCTTACCGCTCTCTTCGGCCTTGGTTGCCAGCTCGGCCAGCAACGGGTAGTCGACATTCAGCACGGCGACCCGGGACGGGCCGATGATCTCGGCTTTGGCCTCGGCGATGGCTTCGAGCGAGCGCATGCGTTCGAGATGGACGGGACCGATCGCCGTGATGACCGCGACCTCCGGGGGGGCCCAGTGGCACATCTCGGCGATCTCTCCCCGGCCGTAGGTGCCCATCTCGGCCACAAATACCTGCGTACCGCTACCCAGGTGCTCGTTCACGGCCCGCGCCAAGCCAACCGTGTTGTTGAAGCTGGCGGGACTGGCTACCACCGAATAGGCCCCGGCTACGAGGTGGGCAACATAACCCTTGGTGGTGGTCTTGCCGTAGGAGCCGGTTATGGCGATGACCCGGGGCCGCACGGCGTCCAGGCGGCGGCGCGCCCGGTCCACATAAGGGCGCAGCAAACGCGCTTCAACGGGCCTCACCAGCCACAACGCCAAATCCACGGCTAAAGGGGCGAGGACCGCCACGCAAGCGCCCGCCGTCACGGCCGCGTGCAACCCGAATACGCCAGCCAAGGCGACTACGACCAGGGCTACGAGGCCCCCGGCGACGGCGAGGCGCCGGAGCCGCCCTGTCCAGGCGAGCCTGGACGTCCGGCCGCGCACGCTGAGACCGAACGGCGCCACGATGGCCACTGCTATCGCCGCCAGAGCGACAGGCACCAACCACGCTGAGACCACGAGCCCCGCAACTGCGACGAGGAAGGCGGCTCGGTTGGCAGCGCCCGCCGTCCACCAGCGCCGGGCGAAGAGCGACGTCATCCCCGGGAGGTAGTGCTCCCTTTGGGCAACCCGCAGCCAGCGCAGGTAGGAGACCGCGACAGCGACGACGGCGACGGCCAAGGTCACGCCGTCCACCAGACGGTTGCTCACGTCATTGCGAAGTACCGCGCGAAAGCCTGGGGCCCGAGCCGCGCAGTCCGACCCCTTCGGGCGCGGCGCACTGCCTCATAGCCCGCCCTTCGGGCCCAGGTGCCTGGACCGGGCGAGGCCGACTTCACCGCGTGCACGCGGCGGTCTCGACCGCCGCCTCGGGGAGATGACGGAGCACGGCCGCCCTCACCGCCGCGGCAAGGGCCGCGTTGAGCAGGTGGCCCGCGCCCGGAACGACCGTCGTGGTGACCTGGGCATGCCCGCCGGGCACCGGGGGCACGCCTGCCGGGGCCTGCGCACCGGCGAGCCCCAAGCTGGCCCCCTCGAGCGAAGCCACTTCGTCAGCCTCGCCCCACACCAGCTCGAGGTCCCCTCCGGCGACCAGCCAATCTCGCAGTAGCGGCACGTAAGCGGCTCCGGCAGTTTCGGCGACTGCCTTTACGAGCACGCCTCGCATGACCGGGGAGGCCTGGCGGTAGTCCTCGGAGCCGTACTTGCCGCGCAGGCGCTCCATGCGCGCATCGGGCAGCACGCCCAGCCGGTGCAAGGCGCGCCCTGCTCGGAACCCGAGGGGGGGACGGCGCGGCGCCCGACGCCCGGGGAACGGCGCCAAGGGCGCCCCGGTCAACACCAGGGTTCCTACCCGGCCAGATTTGCCGGGACCGGCCGGCTCGGACTGCGCGGCACTCGGCAGGCCGGCACTCGGCAGGCCGGCACTCGACAGGCCGGCACTCGACAGGCCGGCAAGGTGCACCGCCACTCGCGCGCCGAAGCTATGGCCGACCAAGACCACCTGCCCCGGCGCCATCTCGGACAAGACCGGGGCCACTTGCTCGGCGAAGTCGCGGCTCGACCACGGCGCGGGCGGTTCTTTGGCCGCCCCGAAGCCAGGAAGGTCGAGCGCGATGGCATCGAGGCCCGACAGCACGGCATCGAAATCGTGGTGGTCGCGTCGCCAGCCGTGCAACGCCAGGATCCGCGGCCGCCCGCTGCCGTAGCGCGCGCCCCACAGGTGCCCGTCGGCGAAGCTGCTTAGACCCATGAGCCTTGCCAGGTTATATGAACCAGAAGTGCTGCCACGGGCTGGCGCCGCAAGGCGTTCCTCATAGCGGTCTCAGGGCCCCTGTAACCTAATTACATGCATGTCACTTCGCCACCGGCTCCAGGACCACTGGCCGACGGCGCCGGCACACCGTCGCCCAGCCGGCTGCTCGAGGACCTGACCCCGAGCCAGCGCCAAGCCGTGGGGACACGAGCGGAGACAGTTTGCGTGCTCGCCGCAGCGGGGGCAGGCAAAACGCGCGTGCTCACCAGGCGGATAGCCCTGCGGGTGACCACCGGGACCGCCGGCTTGGAGCACGTCTTGGCCATTACCTTCACGCGCAAAGCCGCGGGCGAGCTGCGTGACCGGCTCACCCTGCTGGGTACCGGCGACGGCCTTGTGGCAACCACGTTCCACTCGTTCGCCCTGAGCCAGTTGCGGCGCTGGTGGGCCGATCGGCGCTGCCCCGAGCCAGCCCTCGTCGACCGCAAGGCGCGGCTCATCTCCGAGCTCATCCAGGAGCGGCCCCTGCTGCGGGAGATCCCCGTGGCCGAACTGGCCGGTCAAGTTGAGTGGGCCAAGGCGCGCCTGGTGGCCCCCGACAGCTTTGCCGAGGCGGCGCGCCAGGCCAGGCGCGAGCTCCCGGCCGACGCGGACGCCATCGGCGCCCTTTACGCCAGGTACGAGCACGAGAAGCGGCGGAGGCGCATCGTGGACTTCGACGACCTCCTGTGGCGCTACGCCGATGCGCTGTGCTCCGACGGCCGCTTCGCCGCGGCGCAGCGGTGGCGCTGGCGGCACGTGTTCGTAGACGAGCTGCAAGACGTCAACCCACTCCAGTGCCGCGCCCTTCTTGCGCTCTTGGGCGACAACCGAGACATCTTTGTCGTCGGTGACCCCAACCAGGCGATTTACGGCTGGAACGGTGCCGATCCGGCTTTCCTCAACGAGTTTCCCGAGCGTTGGCCCGGCGCCGAAGTGGTCCGTCTCGACGACAACCACCGCTCGACCCCACAAATAGTGGCCGCGGCAGCAGCCGTCCTCGGCCGCCAGTGCCAGGGCGAGCTGCGCTCGAGCCGGGCTGACGGCCCCCAGCCGCTACTGCGTTCGTTCGCGTCCGAGGAGGCCGAGGCGGCCGGCATCTCCGCCCAAGTCCGTGACGCGCACAGGGCTGGGCTCGATTGGTCGCAGATGGCCGTGCTTGCCCGGGTCAATTCGCAGCTCGTCGGGATATGCGATGCCTTGACCCGGGCGGGTGTGCCCTTCCAGTCGCTCGGGTCAAACGAGGACACCGAGGAGCCGGCGCGCAAAAACGGTGATGACGCGCCTGGCCCCGGGAGAGCACTCGCCGGCTCAGGCGAGGACCTTGGCAAGGTGACGGTGTGCAGCTTCCACCGCGCCAAGGGCCTCCAATGGCGCGCTGTCTGGGTCTGTGGCCTCGAGGCCGGGACGGTACCGATCGCGTACGCCTCATCCCCGGCCGCCCTGGCGGAGGAGCGGCGCCTGTTGTATGTCGCGCTGACTCGAGCCGAGACGGCGCTCGCCTGCTCCTGGGCGCGCCAGCGCCGCACGGCGGCCGGCGTGGCTTTGCCGCGGGAGCCGAGCCCCTGGCTGCCAGCTCTCGCCGGTCACTGCAACGTCTTTCCCGCCGGCGACGGTGATGACCGGCCGGCACTCGGCCCGCCCGCAGGCGCTCCAGGCCACCTCGACGCGTCAACGGTTGACTTCCTGACGCAGGCCCGCCGGCGGTTGTCACGGGCGAAGCCCCCACCGGGGAGGCGACGCACCGTGGCCGGGTGGTGCAGCGCCGACCAGGACGAGGACGACCGACCGCACCCGCAAGCAGCAGGCGAAGCAGTTGTCTCCCGGCTAACGGAGTGGCGCCGGCGCCTCGCCCGAGCCTCGGGTGTGCCTGCGCACGTCCTCTTGCACGATGCCACCATCTGCGCCCTGGCGGAACGCCAGCCCACCAGCGTTCAGGAGCTGCTCGCCGTACCGGGGTTGGGCCCGGTCAAGGTGGCCCGCTACGGACCGGCCATCCTGGAGGTCGTCCGCGGTGCTGTCGCCCCAACGGCAGACCTGCCGGACGGCTTGGCGGTCAGCGGCGACCCGTGACCAGCGCCTTGCCGGGAGGCTCGGCGAGGCCAGCCGCGTCGGCGCCGCGAAGTGCCCGCGGCCGACCACGAAAGTCAGGAAGATCCTGTGACCACCTGAAGTGGCAGCTCAGGTCACATATGTGTACAAACGGGAAGCGGATTGGGTGTGCGTGTTACTGTGGACGCGCTGAGCGTGGGGCGGTAAACTACAAGACATGTCCGAGTGGTACTCAATTGAGGTGTTCGACGGCGCCTCCTCGGCCGCCTTGTGGGCCGACGTCCACGGAGACCCCCTATTGGAGTCTGCCCTCTCGTCCGGCGCGGTCGACTGGTCCTGGCATCACCACAGCTGGGGTGTCGTGCTCGAACTAGAGTTTGCCGACACCAAGTCATGGGAGCAGTGGCGCGCTCTAGCCCACGTGCAGGCGGCGCTCGACGCCGTGCCCGATCCCGTCAGCGGGTTGATCGTGTACCGCGGGCGGGGCGGCAGCAGCGGGGCGTCACGGCCGAGACGGCCCCGGCCCCTGGCGGGCAGCGGCTCTGCAGCGTTGCCTTTGCCCTGGGAGGTCGACGAGGGCGCGGTGTCGTTCCTCGAGTCGATGCCGCGCCCGCGGCGCTTGCTCACGACCTCTCCGCTGGGCGGCGTGCTGCAGCCCGTCGTGCGCTCCTGGCGCTAGCCGTCCCGACCTCGCTCCTGTGCGAGGGAGTGGTAGCTGGTACGGGCCCAGTACGGCGTGACCACCGGCAGTGCATGCCCGGTTCGGCCGCTAGATATCGACGTCCACGAAAAGGGGCGCGTGGTCGGAAGGCAATTTCCCTTTGCGGGCATTGCGGTCTACGAGTGCCCAGCGCGCGTGCTTGGTGACCGCATCGGTGCCGAGGAGCAGGTCGATCCGCATCCCGCGGTGCTCGTGGAAATCACCGGCGCGGTAATCCCAGTAGGTGTACAACTTTTCCTCAGGCCATACCGTCCGGAATGCGTCCACCAGGCCCCAGGACTGTAAATCGGCTAATGCCTGGCGCTCTTGCGGGGTGACATGCGTGGAGCCCACGAACGCGGCCGGGTCCCATACGTCCTTGTCCTCGGGGGCGATATTGAAATCCCCGAATACTATTACCCTGTCGGACGGTCTGGCCACGGCGTCCAGGTGGCGGCGGAGACGAGCGAGCCACTGCAGTTTGTAAGCGTAATGTTCTGAGCCGACGCTGCGCCCGTTCGGGACATAAACGCTGCAGACCGTGATGCCCGCGCAGGTGGCGGTGATCAGCCGCGTGTCCTGGTCGGGCTCTCCGCCGTCTGCGAAGCCCATCACGGGGTGTTCGGCACCAATACGGGAAAGTATGGCCACGCCGTTCCACTGGCCTGACCCGTGGTGCACGCTCTCGTAACCCAGGGCGGCAAATGCCAGGTGAGGGAACGCGGCGTCGGCCAGCTTGGTCTCCTGGAGGCAGAGCACGTCGGGTTGGGCGTAGGCAAGCCATTCGGGCACCCGGTCCATGCGGACCTTGAGCGAGTTGACGTTCCAGGATGCGAGCCTCATGGTGGTGATGCCCCGCAGTTCAGGAGGAACCGCTCGCCGGCATGGCGACCACTTGGAAACTTTCGGCCAGGCGACCGGCCGGTAAACCGGCCCACTTGGCGGTGCCGGCGGCCCATCCCCGCAGGCGGCCGTCCAAGTCGACCTCGTGGCCAACCTGGCTCACATGGCAACGCAATGCTCTCAGCTTTTGCTCAAAAAGTGGCGTGATATCGACGGCCCGGTTGGCGCGGGGCGCGGCCATGAGCCAGACCTCGCGAACCGCATGCGGCTCGAGGCCGGCCTGGAGCAGCTCGGGGTGCGCGAAGGGGTTCCGCGCATCGGGGTACGCGGCGCAAAGTGCAGCCTCACCGGCGGCCAGGTGGTCAGGATGGCTGGCCCCAATGCGGTCCCAGTTTCGCTCGGGCGACTGGCAGACGAGACGGTCGGGCCGGAACTGGCGAACGGCCCGGCTGATCTCGCGGCGCAGCTCGATCGACGCTGTGAGCCGGCCATCGGGGAACCCGAGAAAGGTCAGCTCAGTGACACCAACCTCAGCCGCCGCGGCCCGCTGCTCGTCGCGGCGCAGGGCGGCCATATCGGGCCGGCTCACCGTGCGGTCCGACCCGCCGGCGTCCCCGTCGGTGGCTATGCAGTAAGCGACCTCGGCCCCGGCTTTGACCCAGGAAGCAATGCTGCCCGCGGCGCCGAAGTCGATGTCGTCGGGGTGGGCGGTCACCACCAGGATGCGGCGTGCGTCGCACCGGTCCTCGACGGTGATGGCTGGAGGGGGGCCGATCTGGGACATCGGCCAACTCTACCGAGGGCCCGCGACACCCGGTGCCGTGGGGTGGGCCGGGAACCGGGCTGTCACGCCTATGGCACGAGCACCTGGTGGTTTGTGGTGTTGCCGCCCCGCAGCACGACCTCCAAGCGAGCCGCGACATTGTGATGGCCCCGCAAGAACTTGATGCCGGCGACGGTCTCGACCCACCCGACGGTCTTGGCCTTGCCGGCCGGGACGTACCAAGGGCCGGCCGCCAGCTTTAGCTCGTGCGCCGAGCGGCCCTTGCCAGTCGTGAAGGTAAGGGTCGCCGAGCCGGCGCAGGCGACCTGCGGGCCGCAGGTCAGCTTGACCCATACCAGGCCCTTCTTGAGCGTCGCCCGGCCACCCACTGCGCTCAGCCGGGGTGTGGCGTGCGCCTTGCCCTTGGACCGGGGCATCGTGGTGGACGTAGAAGGCGGGGCTGTGCCGGGGGTGGGTGCGGTCGTGGTAGTTGTGGTCGCCAGGGTCGTGGTCGGGGGCAGGCCGCCGGCTCCGCCACCTCCGCCGCCAATGGGCGCGGTAGTCGTAGTGGTCGTGGTCGCACCACCACCGCCCCCAGAGACGTCAATCTCCAAGTGCGCCGTAGCCGACATGGGCGGGTTGGACGCGTCGGTGGCGGTAACCGTCAAGGCGAACGTCCCCCCCTGTGTGGGCGTGCCGACGATGACGCCGCCGCCGCAACCGGCGCAACTGTCGCCGGGCAAGCCGTCAAAGGTCGACAACCCGGCGGGCAAGCCGCTTACGGTCCACGTCCAGCCGGGTATGCCACCATAAGCCGTGAGGTATGAGAAGTAGCTCGTGCCAACGGCGCCGGCGCTGAGCGGTGCCGTGCCAATGGCTAGAGGGGACCAATTCGAGGCGAGAGCCAGCGATTCCGTGGCGAGGGCAGTCGTCCCCCCGGTACCGACAGTCACGATCGCCGCATCCGGAGCGTCGACTTGCGAGACGTCGGGGTAGTACTGGGGCGCATAGTCGCTAGCCTCCACGCCGAGTGGGGTGCCTGTGCACGTCGGGTCGAAGTAGACGATGTAGTCTGCGCCGGGCAGGTTGCCGATCGTGAACTCACCGCCACCGCCTGTCACGCCAAACGCCACGGGGATACCAGCACTGGAATATGCGCCTACGCATATCCCTGCAGATGTGAAGGCGCCGGGCGCCGTCACCACGCCCGAGATGGTGGCTTGGGTGTCGAGGGCGATGTCCGCTTCGGCGGTAGCCGTAGACGCAGTACCGAGCAAACCACCGTTGACGGGCGTGGCCGTTCCCGGGGCTCCCTCGCCTGCCCACCACTCGATCGCGTCGGGAGCCGGGTTTTGCTCCGTCCCACCGCAAGTCGGGTCGAAGGAGAGCAGGTACTGCGTTGTCGGCAGGTTCGTCATCTCGTAGTGACCGTTGGCGCCCGTGATGGCTTGGCCGACCTCGTAGCCGTCGGCGAACGCCCACGCATAGACGCACACCCCCGGCAAACCCGTGCTGTCTTGGTCGCTCACGGTGCCCTCGATCGCCCCGCCGGGTACCAGAAGAGCATCGATGTTCGGGGTAACCGTAGCGGCCGACACCGCCACAGCGTGGTCCAGCGCGCTGCCGTAGTCGGGCACGCCGCCGTAGAACTGGGTGGAGTAGTTGCTGGGGACGGTCCCCTCACATGTGGGATCGAACTCTGCCACGTAGTCCCCGGGGGTTACGTCGTCGATGTAATAATCACCGTCGGCCTGGGTCACACTTTCGTAGGTGGCGGTACTGGCGCCGAGGCCGAAGGCGAAGACGCAGACATTGCCCACCCCTGCTGACTCGAAGGTCACCTGTCCGGTCAGTTCCCCGAGCCCCGTGGACGGTGCCGGAGCCGCGGTGGCTAGGACATTGAGGGCGTAGCTACCATCACCACCTTCGGTGACCACGTACAGGTTGCTGCCATCGGGCGCGAAGGCCAGGCCGCCGGGCGGGACGTCAACGGCCGGTTCGGCCGGTTCGGTGTATGCGACGCTGGAGGAAAACTTGTGCTCGATCAAGAGGTTTGTGGGAGTGTCGAGCTGGTACACAAACACTGTGGCAGCGCCGAGGCCGTTGCCGTTGACGGCGCCGGCGAACAGGCCGCCCTGGGCTGGCGTCGTGGCGACGGCGCGGGGGTAGGTGGCGCCCGGGTAGACGACTGTCTGCGACTGCAGGTCAGAGCCGACGCTGAAGCCGGGGAACTCGTCGCCCGGGGAGAGCGCGGCGACCGTGACTGTCAGGGCAGACCCGTCCGACGAAACGGCGGCGTCAGAGATGTCCGATACGCTGCCACCGTCCGGGTTCACCGCAGGGATGACGAGCGTGGCGGAGGAAACGTTGATCTCGTTGACCGAGGAAGATCCGTAGGTGAACAAGATTTCGGAGTCGGCCGGGTCGCTGAGCACGCCGTCTCCCGCGCTCGCGACCGAGAAGGTCGTGGCCGTGCCTGTGGTCGTTATCTCAGTGAGATTGCTCCCAGAGGCAGTCCAGAGAGCGCCATCGACGGGGACGAGGTCAGCACCGGCCGGCACCCCGGCGTAGGTGTTCACGACGGCGAGCCCCGCCTCGCTCAGTTCTTGTAGGCCGGCGTCGTCTAGGACGTAAACGTCGCCGCCTGTCACGGCGACGCCGGCGGCACCGGGGAGACTGGCCGAGGAGGCGACACGGACACCGTCAGGCCCGAACTCGGTGACTGCGCCCGGCGATGACGCCGTGCCCGTCGATGACACGAACACGTCCCCGCTGCTGGGGTCCACCGCCATGGCATTGAAGGTCCCAGGGAACGCACCCGGCGCACCCTCAGTGATGGTCATGGCCGACCCGCTGCTCATTACCGGGTAATCGAGGATGTCACCGTTTTGATCAGTAATGAAAATGGAACGCGAGGCAGACCCCGTGCCGGCCGGCACACTGGGCGCGTCGGCGCCCAGTTCGGTCGCATATTCCATGTTCGTGAAGTTGACCGCTCCGAAGTCTTGGAGCTGGCTCAAGTTGCACTGGCTCGCTGACGTGCCGCACAGCGTCGTCGCCTCCTCGATCCACTCGGCAGTGGCGCCCGGGGAGTTGTAGTGGATCCCCGATGCCGCCCATGCCGCGCCGGTGCTCGTGTCCTCGATACCGATGTCCCAAGTGTCGGCGGCGGTCTCAGTGATGACGGCCTGGATGCTGTCGCCGGCGTTGACGGCGAACAACGGCACCTCGAAGCCGGGCAGGAGCTCGTACCAAGCCTCGTAACCGTCTGTGGTGCTGCCCTGCGATGGCGAATCGGTCCCCACTTGGACCAGCGATGGTTGGTTGTTGTCGTCGAAGGTGGGGTCACCGTCGAGCCCGATCCAGGTGCTCACGTCCTCGGGGTCATAAGTGCCGGCCGCTCCGTTGGGGTTGGCGGTCGGAGCAGACACGGGCACCGTCCATTGGGCACCGACACCGGTGAAGGTTTGGCCCCAGTCCTCGCGCCCTGACCAGTTGGTGCTGCACGAGTCCCCGGGCGTGGCACAGAGGTCGCTCTTGCGGCCCGAGACCGCTGCTTGCTGCTCGCCGACGGGGTAACCGGCCCCGGGTCGGGCTAGCAGACCCGGGCCCTCAGGCGAGGGGGTAAATGGTGTTCGGCCCGTATTGTAAAGGCGCACGGGCCGGCCGGCCGGCGTACGCAGGGAACCGGGCAGGCGCGCGAGGCCCAGGGTGCGGCTGTGCGCGGCGTTCCAAGCAATGCGGTCATATATCGCCGCCAGCGTGACCGGGCCTGCGCTCTGCCCAGTCGCCACAGTGAGGGGCCGGCCAACGCTGGCCGGTGCCCCCGCGTAGGCCATTCCGCCCGCCGCGACGCCGAACGAGAGCACTACTAAGCCGGACACTAGATGCCGTGTGTGCATCGCCTTCCATTTCTCTCGGACCGAACCTGCGACGCCCGGACTGCCGGGCGTCTGGAGCGAGTGTGTCAGGCGGTGGCTAGGTCGCTCAACGTGGTGTTCGCCTTTCGCGAGACACGTTCAGCGACCGAAATAAGTCGGGAGCGTGGTTGCTGGCAGCAGTCAGCTGCCTGGCCTGGGCCGTTGTTGGCCGCTCAGGCCGAGTGGTCGGGACTGGGCGCGGTCGGACGGCCGAACGGCCCTCCGAGAAGCAAAGATCCGGTGGTGGAGGCACCACTCAATGTGGTACACCCTTGCGTGGAAAGCGCCTAAGGCCGGCCTCTACTGCACTGTCCAGGTCGTGCCGGAATGCAGCAAAGCGGTCAGGTCGCCCGGGCCCTTGCGAGCAGCAGTGGCCACGAGCTGGTCCTGGACCAAGCCTCCATAGTGGGGGCGCTCGACCGCTCGGAAGACGCCGATCGGGGTCGGCGAATATGGCCCGCTGGCCAGACGCGAGAGGGCGAACGCGAGGCTCGGGTCGGCTCGTGACTCGTCGTGGACCAGCAAGTTGCCCTCGCCGACTGCGGCGACGTCGACGATAACCGCGCTCCCCTTGGCGTCGATAACCACACCCTTTTCCCCGTCGGGGCCAAAGCGCACTGGTTCGCCATGTTGGAGGGGCACCAACATCGCCGGGCGGTTGTCTTTGGCCGTAACGGCCTCGAAAGCACCGTCGTTGAAGACGTTGCAGTTTTGGTACACCTCGACGAAAGAGGCGCCAATATGCTCGTACGCCCGCCGGAATGTCTCCATCATGTGCTTGCGGTCCATATCGTGGGTACGGGCAACGAAGGAAGCCTCGGCTCCGAGCGCCAGCGACACCGGGTTGTACGGATGGTCGAGCGAGCCAAAGGGCGTGGACTTGGTCACCTTGCCGGGCTCGGAGGTGGGCGAGTACTGGCCCTTGGTCAAGCCGTAGATCTGGTTGTTGAAAAGGATAATCGTGATATTGACGTTGCGCCGCAGGGCGTGGAGCAGGTGGTTGCCACCGATCGACAAGGCATCGCCGTCGCCCGTGATGACCCAGACGTGCAGGTCGGGCCGAGCTACCGCCAAACCTGTGGCCAGGGCCGGGGCACGGCCGTGGATGGAGTGGATGCCGTAAGTGTTCATGTAGTAGGGGAACCGGCTGGAGCACCCGATGCCTGAGACGAACACCGTGTCCTCGCGCTTGGCCCCGAGCTCGGGCATGAGCAGTTGGACAGCGGTCAGGATCGAGTAGTCGCCGCAGCCGGGGCACCAGCGGACCTCTTGGTCACTGGTCCAGTCCTTGCGGGTGGTCGTCGGAGCGGCCACGTCTGTCATCTATTCTCCTTCCTCGGCACTGGCGCCATCATCGGGGCGGGGGCTCCGCTTTAGACCGTTCTCGGCGCCGTGTTGAGCCGGGTGGCCGTCGAGCCGCGCGAGTATGGCCAGCTCGATGTCGGCACGGCGGAACGGCAAACCGTTTACCTTGTTGAGGCCTTGGGCGTCGACCAGGAACTCGGCCCTGACCAGCTTGCGCAGCTGGCCCAGATTGACTTCGGGGACGAGCACATGGCGGTACGCCTTGACCACCTCGCCCAAGTTGGGGGGGAAGGGGTTGAGATGGCGGAGATGGGCCCGGGCGACCCGCCGCCCGGTGGCTCGGACACCCCGCACGCCGGCCTGGACCGCTCCCAGGGTCGAGCCCCACCCGAGGACCAGGAGCTCGGCACCCCCGAGGCCGTCGGGGTCGTCGACCTCGACCGGGGCGATGTCGCGCGCGATCCCGGCCACCTTTTGCGCTCGCAGCCGCACCATCAGGTCGTGGTTGGCCGGGTCGTAGGACACGTTGCCGCTCCCGTCGGCCTTCTCGAGCCCGCCGATGCGGTGCATCAACCCCGGCGTGCCCGGCAGGGCCCAGGGCCGGGCGAGGGTTTCGGGGTCACGCAGGTAGGGCCAGAACGCTTCGGACCCGTCGGCCATCACCTTGTTGGGCGACGTGGCGAAGGCGAACTCTTCGGCCAGGTCGGGCAAGTCGCTCACATCGGGAATGGGCCATGGCTCGGCGCCATTCGCGAGGTAGCCGTCCGAGAGCAGGACCACCGGGGTGCGGTACTTGAGAGCGATGCGGGCGGCTTCGATGGCGGCGTAAAAGCAGTCGCCGGGCCCGCACGCGGCGATCACGGGGATGGGCGCCTCTCCGTGCCGTCCATAGATCGCTTGCAAGAGGTCGCCTTGTTCGGTCTTGGTCGGCAAGCCGGTGGAAGGCCCGCCGCGCTGGATGTCGATCACCAGCAAGGGCAGCTCGAGCGAGATAGCAAGGCCGATGGTCTCGGCTTTCAGGTCAAGGCCGGGCCCGCTCGTAGTGGTCACCCCGAGCGAGCCGGCATATGATGCCCCCAGCGCGGCGCTCACGCCCGCGATCTCGTCTTCGGCCTGGAAGGTGCGGACGCCGAAGTTTTTGTGCTTGGACAGCTCGTGCAGGACGTCCGAAGCCGGTGTGATCGGGTAACTCCCGAGGAAAACCGGGAGTTTGGCGAGGTGGCCGGCAGCGATTATGCCCCAGGCGAGCGCCGTGTTGCCCGAGACGTTGGTATAAGTACCAGGTGGCAGCTGAGCGGGCTTGACCTCATAGGCGGACTCGAATATCTCGGCGGTCTCGCCGAAGTTCCAGCCCGCCTTGAAGGCCAAGCTGTTGGCCTGGCGCACCATTTCGCTGCTGGCAAAGCGCTGGTCCACCCAGGCCAGGGTAGGTTCGGTCGGGCGACTGTACATCCAGCTGACCAAGCCAAGAGCGAAGAAGTTTTTGGACCGCTCGGCGTCACGCGCCTTGGTCCCGCTCGGCTTGACCGCCTCCATGGTGAGCGAAGTCATGGGCACTTCGTAAACCTTGAACGCCTGCAGGCTGCCGTCTTGGCGCGGGTCAGTCGCATAACCCGCCTTTTGCAGCGACCGCTCGTCGAACGCGTCGCTGTTGAGCAGCACCGCTGCCCCAGGCTGCAGATCCCCCAGGTGCGCCTTTAGGGCGGCGGGGTTCATGGCGACAAGGACGTCGGGATGGTCGCCGGGGGTAAATATGTCGTGGTCGGAGATATGGATCTGGAAGGCGGAGACGCCCGCGACCGTCCCGGCCGGGGCCCGGATCTCGGCCGGGAAGTCCGGCAGGGTCGATAGGTCGTTCCCGAAGATGGCCGAGCTGGTCGTGAACCGGTCCCCGGCGAGCTGCATCCCATCGCCCGAATCGCCGGCGAAACGGATGACCACCCGGTCCAACGTCCTCGTCTTGCTCGCCCCTGTTGCTGAATCGGCCAAGGCAATGCCCCCCTGATCTGCCCGAATTTTCGCGGCACACCAGTTTACCGCCCGCCAGTGACGGCCAAGCCCCC
>DATJST010000591.1:0-3984 GCA_035503975.1 Acidimicrobiales bacterium
CGATGCAAAAGCAAAGATGGGCGTGCAGCTCCAAGCGACGAGCTTTCACTCAAGCCTCAACATCAAACAGATCGTGCGACTGTTTGCGGGCCTCTACGGCACCAGGATGTCCGAGCAGCAAGTCCTGGCCGTTATAGCATCAGTCGGGCTCGAAGCCGAAGCGAACAAACCTTTCAAACAGCTTTCCGGCGGCCAGCAGCAGCGCCTTGCCCTCCAAGTGGCAGTGATCCATAAGCCTGCCCTCCTCCTCCTGGACGAGCCCACTTCGGGCCTCGACCCCCAGGCGCGCCGCCAGCTGTGGGGGCGCATCGAAAGCCTGCGCCAAGAAGGTGGGAGCATCCTCCTTACGACACACTCGATGGAAGAAGCGCAGGCCGTCTGTGACCGCGTCGCGATCATGGACCACGGAGAAATTCTCACTTTGGGTTCACCCCAGCAGCTGATCGCCCGGCACCGCCACGACCCCGCTGTACGCGCGGTTGCCCACGGCGAGGTGACCCTCGACGACGTCTTTGTAGGCCTCACAGGGAGCGAAGTCCGTGACTGAACTAACAATTAAGCAATCTCGCCCGCCCATTTGGACCGTACTTAGCTCGCTTGCCCAAGCCGACTTCACGGTGACCATCAAAAACCGCAGGTCGTTCGTCCTCAGCCTTGCGCTCCCAGTAATCCTGCTGGTAGTCACCAACGGGGGCAAGGCCACCGACAAGCTGGGTGGCGCCGCGTTCATCATTGGCCTGTCCATCGCCTACGGCCTTGCGGCTACCGGGCTCCTTGGTTACGCACTGACTATCGCCCGAGACCGCGACCAAGGGGTGTTCCAGCGCTTACGGGTGACCCCGACGCCTACGTGGGCCATCATGGGCAGCCGGTTGGCGGTGCAAGTCGCCGCCAACTTCCTCATCTCCGCCTTCGTGCTCGTCGTCGGGGCCGAGATCCACAACATCTCGCTAACTGCGCAGAGCATCGTGCTGGTCCTAGTCATTTCCATTTTTGCGAGCGCCATTTTCCTCTCGATCGGCCAAGCCCTCGTCGGCATCACGAAGTCGGCGGACACCGTCAACGCGGGAGGGAGGATCCTTTTTGCAGTCCTTATGTTCCTCGGGCTTTTCGGTGCGAGCGGTGCGCTCGGCGGGGCGTGGGAGTCGGTCTCACGCTGGTCGCCCGTTGGCGTCGTGATGAGGCTTTTCGCAGCTGCGCTCAACCTTTCCACCTGGAGCGGCACCGATACTCTTTGCCTTCTCGCAGGCGCGGGTTATGTGATCGTTTGCGCGGCCGTCGGCATCAGGTGGTTCCAGTGGGAGGCCCGCTGAGCCTCGTCGTAAAAGGCATCCGGTCAACCGCCGTCGGGTGACTCCAGCGCACCATTCGCACACCCATCAGGCCATCGGCCCCCTTACCATCTTCACCGGGCCGGAGCGAGCAAGACTCGGGCCTGGGAAGTCCGGCGGTGCCGGTATGGCTCACTACCCCCTGCAGCAGTTGATGGCCTGGGGGGTGTTGCCGCCGGCATGGTCGGTGCGTGGACCTCTGATGGGGACATGCGGCTTGATCGCTGGTTCGTAAGGTGGATGACGGCGAGCGCACCATGGACGGCCTTCCCAAGCTGGTTCAAGAGGACTATGACAAGGAGGCTCGAGGTTGGCCACGCCAGAGCAGGTGGACGTTTGGGTGGGCTTGGACGTCGGCAAGGAAGAGCATTTCGCAGAGGTGCTCGACGATGCCGGTGAGCGGCTCTTCGCCCGCTCGTTGGTAAACGACCAGGCTGCCCTCGAAGCTCTCTTGGACCGGGCTTCCAAGCACGGCACCCCGGGCCTGGTGATCGACCAGCCGGGCTCGATCGCACAGCTCGCGCTTGCGGTCGCCCGCAGCCGACAAGTGCCCGTGGCGTACGTCCCCGGCCTGGTCATGCGCCGGGCCGCCGACTTGTACCCCGGGGAGGCCAAAACGGACAAGCGCGACGCGTTCATCATCGCCGACACGGGCCGCACCCGTCGCAAGCAGGTGCAGTGGCTCGACGCCACCTCGGACGAACTGCTCGAGCGCCTGCGTGTCCTGAACGGCTTCGACATAGACCTGGCCGCCGACCAGACCAGGCTCACCAACCGCTGCCGGGACAGCCTGGCCAGCGTGAGCCCAGCACTCGAGCGTGCGGTCGGCTCGCGTCTCGGGCACGCCGGGGTGCGGGACCTGCTGGCAAAGTGCCCGACGCCGAGCGCGCTCAAGGCGGCTGGCCGGGCCAGGGTCGTGCATGCCCTACGGGCTCGCTCGCCCCGCCTGGCCGACAAGGTCGCAGACGATGTCATGGCGGCTCTCGGTGCCCAGGACCTGACCATGCCGGCAGAAGCCACCATCGGCCGGGTCATCTCCGAGCTGGCGAGCGAGCTCGACAGGTTGTCCGCGCGCCGGGACGCCTTGGTGGCAGAGATCGAGGAGGCGTTCATGGCCCACCCTTTCGGTGAACTGCTCTCGACCCTGCCCGGTATCGGGCCGCGAACCGGGGCAAGGATCCTGGCCGAAGTCGGCGACGGCAGCCGTTTCGAAGACGGCGACAGACTTGCGTCCTATGCCGGCCTGGCGCCCGTGACCCGTCAATCGGGCAAGTCCATAAACGGCGAGTCCAAGAGCCGGCGCGGCAACCACCGGCTGAAGAACGCTATGTTCTTGGCCGCTTTTGCCTCGCTGCGCTCTTGTGAGTCGAAAGCGTTCTACGACCGCAAAAGAGCCGAAGGTAAACGCCACAACGCTGCGGTCATTTGCCTGGCCCGCCGCCGCTGCAACGTGATGCTGGCCATGCTCCGTGACAACCAGCCCTACAAGGAAGGCTACGGGCCGGCCGGCCCGCTCGCCGATGCTGCCTGAGGGCCCTCTGCCGGGCGACAACTGGCCTGTCCCGCCCGGAGGCTGGCCGCCCGCGGTGTGGCAGGTCCCCTACGAGCCACAAGCGGTCCCTGGGTGTGAGGAACCCTCATCATGGCTCAAGGGAGCGGACTGCCAACGTTATGCCTACGGCGTGCTCAGCTTGTTCGGCCTCTTTTGCCCGCCACTGCGTTCTTCAGAGCTGTGGGCAGACACTTCGGCCACCACCCTCGCCGACCAGCCTGCCCCGCTCGACCTCGCCCTTTTCAACGCCACCAATGACCCGTTCGGCGCCCACGTCGGGCTCTGGATGGGGCGATCGACGCTCCTGCACCTGTGCCGTGAAGTCGGCCGCCCCACGGCTTGGTCCTTCGGTGCCTTCAAACAGCGGCCCCGTTACGCCACGCTCATCGGCTTCAAGCGTGTCGGACCAATGACTTGACAAGAACATGGGGACACCCCCCGACGACTCGCTCCTCAAGCCGCCACTGCCGGAGGCGACCTGGGTCACGCCGATCTCCGACCGCCAAGTCGGGCCGGTCGGCAGCGACCCGGCCGAGATCGCAGAGCACCGAGAGTCCATTCGCTTGGCTTTTGTTACCGCGCTCCAGCACCTACCACGGCGCCAGCGGTCCGTGCTCATCCTTTGCGAGGTATTGCGATGGCCGGCCACCGAGGTTGCTGAGTTGCTCGGCACCACGGTTGCCTCGGTCAACAGCGCCTTGCAAAGAGCGCGCGCCACTTTGGCCTCATTGCCTCCAGGGCCGCACGCGGGCCCGCTCGAGGACGCCGAGGAGGCCCTCTTGCGGCGCTATGTAGACGCCTTTGAGCGTTATGACATCGAGGCCCTGGTCTGCTTGCTACACCGGGATGCCGTGCAGTCGATGCCGCCGTTCGAACTGTGGCTCCGAGGGGCGGACAACATTGGCAAGTGGATGGTCCAACCGGGCCCGAGCGCGTGCCGGGGCTCGAAGTTGTTGCAGACGTCTGCCAACGGTTCGCCGGCCTTCGGCCAGTACCGCGCCGACCCAAACGGTGGGTTTGCACCGTGGGCCATCCAGGTCCTAGAGGTGTCAGGGGGCAAGATCGCCGGGCTCAGCTTGTTCCTCGACCTCCTCCAACCAG
>DATJST010000592.1:0-5762 GCA_035503975.1 Acidimicrobiales bacterium
CCGCGACCATTGGCCCCGGCTGGTCGAACTCGTACCCCCGCCCTGAGATCACGCGCACCGGTTCGCCATCGACCGTGCCGAGTTCCGTGACACAGTTCCCGGCCTGGTTGGCCACAAACAGGTCGGGACCATCAAGCAACATTGCTGCCGGCTCGTCCAACTTGTAAGCGGCACCGACAATCTCCCGTTCTAGCGCACCCGTCGAGGCGTCAAGCTGAATGACCAAGTTGTCGCCGCTCGCGACGAACAGCGTGCCGCCATGGGCCACCATCGCCACCGGGGTATAAGGGAAGCGGTAGCGACGACCAGATATCACGCGCACGAGCGCGCCCGTCGACGCGTCCAGCTCCGTCACTGCCCCGGGACTGGCGACAGTTGGAGGGTTGGACATGGTACTCGAGGGAGGGCCCGGGCCGTTGTCTTCCACGAACAGGCGGTTGCCATCGGCTGCGATCGGGCCTGGTTCAATGAAGTCGTAGGCACGGCCGGAGATCACCCGTACGAGCGCTCCCGTCGACGCGTCGATCTCGGTCAACCAGCTCCGCGCGTTCACCGAGCCGACATCATTTACGACGAAAAGATCGTGCCCGTCGATGGCCATGGCAGTAGCGCCGTGGAACTGGTACTCCGCCCCAGAGATCACCCGCACGAGCGCGCCCGTAAAGGCATCAACCTCAGTGACGGAGCCGCCACCGCTCGACACGAACAAGTCGGGGCCGTAGACCACCAGGGTCTTGGGCCCGTCCAAGCGGTACTGCCGGCCAGAGACCAATAACAGCGGGGCCACCGCAGGCTCGAACTCGGTGATGGAGTTCCCGTTGGCGTTCAGCACGAACAGGTCGGGACCAACGGGCACCAGGGCGACTGGGCTATCCAAGCGGTACATCGGACCAGAGACGACGCGCACCAAGGCTCCCGTAGATGCATCCAGTTCAGTGAGGGAATTGCCGCTCTGGTTCAATACGAACAGGTCAGAGCCGTCGCCTACCACAGTTGTCGGCATGTTGAAGTGGTACTGGGGGCCTGAGATGACTCTCACCAAGTCACCTGTCGAGGAACCGGCTTCGAAGAGCGAACCACTGGCTGGGTCGGCGACGAACACGTCCCGCCCATAAGAGGCCAAGCCGCCCAGCTCGGTAAACCGGTACTGCGGTCCGGCCAGCACCCTCACGAAGGCCCCCGTTACCGCGTCCAGCTCGCTCACCGAGAACATGTTGGCCACAAAGAGATCAGGCCCAACGGCGACCATGGCCCGCGGGAAACTGAACTGGTAACCGGGGCCAGTGAGCAGCCGCACCAGGGCACCTGTCGAGGCGTCAACCTCCGTGATGGTGCCCATCCCGTCCCCATACGCGCTGAGCACGAACAGGTCCCGGCCGTCCACGACCATGGCGGCCGGGTCGGCGAAGTGGTACTCCCGTGCCGCCAGCACCCGCACCGGCGTTCCTGTCACCGCGTTCAGTTCGATTACGGATGTAGGTGTGCCTGCTACGAACAGGTCGGGGCCGTCCGCCACCATGGCGCTCACGGCAAAATGGTCCTGCGGACCAGAAATGACCCTCAACACATCACCCGTAGAGGAGTTGAACTCGGTAAGAGACCCGTTGCCCGAATTCGCGACGAAGAGGTCCGGGCCGTCCGCCACCATGGCCGACGGTTGGTCGAACTTGTAGGCGGGGCCCTCGAGCACCCTCAGTGCGACCGCATCGTGCCGGGGCTCGGGCGCAGCTGCCGCCGCGGTCACGTGTGGCCCAGCACCAAAGAGATAGGCGCCCACGCAGGCGAGTACTGCCGGCAAGTTCCAACGGGGCCGAGGTCGCCTCGGCTTGTGGTTATTGGGACCGGGCCTGCGTCTCAATGCCGCCCCCTGCACTGCTGGGCATCCTCTTTGACCTTGCTTACGGTTGGCACGTGACTGTGCACCCGGTCAGCGCCCGGCCGCAGCCGGCCGCCGTGGCCACGGAAAGATCGTACCCAATGTCCTCTAGGCGTGTCAACCGTCAGATAATTCCTCAGGGATGCCGTCAAAGCCTTCCAGGGTATAGGGTTTTGGTCGTGGTGGACGGCAACCAGGAGCAATGGGCGGACCCTGCGTTCTTGCGGGGTGACCAGTACCGCAGCCAAGCCAATCTCTGCGCACGCCAGTCCATCTACGCCTACCAGCAGCCACGCGTGGATCTCCCTAGTGCCGTCATGGAACTTGCCGTAAGGACCGGCGATGAAGTGGTCGCGGACGTCGGTTGCGGGAACGGGGCCTACGTTGCCGAGCTCAGCCGCAGGGGCCACCGAGGGCTTGTGGCCGGCGTCGACCTGTCCGTCGGGATGCTCGAGGCCGCGCGGCGGGCAACGCCGCGGGCCCTGTTCGCGGTGGGTGACGCCAGCGCATTGCCGATCAGGACGGGCGCGGTCGACCTGGCCTTGGCCATGCACATGCTCTACCACGTCCGCGACCCGGCCAAGGCGGTCGCTGAGCTGCGCCGGGTGCTCGCGCCTGAAGGCCGCTTGGTTGTGGTGCTCAATGCGCAGGACCATCTCGGGGAGCTGCGCCATGCTGTCCAACAAGCCCGCGACGACAACGGCTTGGGTGGGTCTCCGTTCGGCGAGCGGCTCCGCCTGGCCGAGGGCCACGCGATGCTCGGGGCGGCGTTCACCTCGGTTGTCCGCCATGACTTCGTGTCCGAACTGGTGCTGAGCCGTCCAGGGCCCCTGGAGGCCTATGTGAGAAGCATGATCGACACGGCGCTCCTGCCCGAAAGCCAGCGCGAGGGCTACGTTGCTCGCGTGCTCGGCCACCTGCCGTGGGACCGGACGGGGACGGTCAAGATCAGGACTCACCCAGGATGCCTCGTGTGCAGTTAGCGGCCTCCGTCTGAAGGCAGCCGCAGCGCCGTCGTATAGGGCAAGGGCTGTTTGCTATCGGGCGTTTATGTGCTGCGTCTGTTCTTCTCCGTGCAACGCCAACTCCCTCGTTTTTTTGGTGTCGCGGGCCGCCGAGCAGCTGGGTGCCACCCTGGCCGAAGCAACCCAACTCGTTTGCGACCGAGCTCGGCTGGCGGCCCTTCGGCTCGGTGGGGCGCCGGCAGGGCGCCGTCGCTTCGAAGCCTGCGTGACCGGCTCGTGACCCGCTTCGACGACAGTGTCATAGGCTGTTCACTGGGACGTGAACGTGCAGGTGTTGCTCTGCGCCCCCACTGTATAAGGGGGATTTTGGGGTTCGCCAAAAGCGGCGGCCGGTATGTACTGGACGTCCGCTGTAACGCTGTCGAAGCTGCCCCCCGCGCTAACTGCCGGGTAATTGACGGTGGCGCTGAACTGGCCTTGGCTGTTGGGCGTGACCGGAGTAGCGATGTCCTCGATCTCGTTGGACCCAGAGTTGGCGTAGATCGAATAGATCTCCAGTAAATCACCTGGCGAGGGCAGCGGGGAAACGCTGCCCATAAGGGCGACGGGGTCGCCTTGGGTCGACGGCGGGCATATGAGCACCAAGTGGTAAGCCGACGGCGGCGGTGGGGCGGGCCGGTCGACTTCGAGGTCGCATGCGCCCGAGCTCGCCACGCCGCTCGGGGTCTGGACGGAGGCCACGATCTCCAGGCCGTAGAACGAGGCATCGTTCGGCCCGCCGTCGGCTGCCAACGAGAGATTGACGTCGCCCCCGTAGTGCGCGGTCCCGGCAAGCACGGTCCGGGTCGACGTGACCGGGTTGCTGGTGGACCCGGCGGGGAACGGCAGCACGACAGGACGAGGAACGTCGACCGCCGTGATCGTAAGGGTCACCTTTACTCCCGGCTGGACTGGGTTGAGGTACGTCCCGATGTCCACAGTTGCCGGTGGCACCGGGTCGTACTGGGCATTGTTACAAACCGAGCATGGCTGCCCGTTCCCGACGCCGCTGGAGTTCAAGCAGGTATTACTGCCGAAGATGTCCACGGTGGTACCGGCGGCGGCAACGTTGATCACCTCCGTGGTGGTCGTCGCGGGAGCGGTCGTGGTGGTCGTGTTGGGGACGGGGAGCGGTGTCTGGTGAGGCCCAGGGAGCGACGTGGTGATGTGGTTGACGACGCTCTTGACCCCCTTCTGGCGGCGAGCGAGCTTCCCTGCCTGTTCCCATTGGGTTGTGCTCCTGACCACTCCGCTCAAAGTGACCACACCGCCTTTGACGGTCACCTTCAGGCACCCAGCGACGAAGTGGTGGTAGTCCGCACAGAAGACGACGTAGCGGAACTTTGCTTTCCGCAGGGCGGCCAGCACCTCTTTCTGGATTGTGGCGTCAGGGAGCGTCGCCTTGGACTTGCTGTGGCTCGTCGCCGCCACGGCGGGCGTCGCGACGGGGTAGGTGGCACCTCCGACGGCAAGCGCGAGCGACAGGACCAATGCCAAGATCCCGCGATGGGCAGCGGCCCGTCCCGGCCAACGAGACCTGACTGTCACGATGCGCCTCCTTGGTTCAGCTGGGCGGAAATGCCCTCTCAGGTAGCCCTACTCAGCACGATACTTGTCGCCGATCACGCCTGTCGCGTGTCAGGCTCCGGTCTGGTGCGAAAGGTCACGCCCTATCGCTAGGACCTGGTAGCAGACGACGGGACCTCCCCACCCGCGATTACGGTCGCCGACGCCGTCAAGCGGCTGCGGGCCGTGTTCACTTCGTCCATATTGCCAGGTACAATTTTGACTGTGTTCTTATAGCGCGTGCCGGCGGCGGCATTGGCTGGCACCGTCGCCGTCACAGTGACAATGCCATCCTTACCTCTAGGTACCCCGTCGATGGTGCAAGTGATGACGGCGCCGCCGGTGGTGCTGGACGACTCCTTGCAACCGGGCGCGCTGCTGGCGCCGGCCACACCATTGGAGATGACCGCAACCTTGGCCTGGCCGAGGGGCGAGTCATCGGTGACCGCGACATCGATCAAGCCTGCTCCCGACGCCACGGTCACCAGGCCGGCGACCGTAATCACGATCTCAAAGCAGACGGCCTTGCCGGGTGCCACCCTCCGGCTCGTGACATTGACGCTACCCGTGCCACACGAGGGCGACAGCGCGCGCTCTTTCACATGCACCACAAGTGTCGTCCCGGTTTGGGCCGAGGCTGGGGTGCCGGTGCCAGCCAACAGGGCTATTGCCGCCAACCCGAGAGCTGGCCAGCGGATAGAGCGCCGTACCCTGGCCGCGTCGGGTGCGGGCAACGACTGGGTGATCATGGCCACCTCCAAAGCAGAGACCATCAACGAAAGGTGAGCCTGAGGCTCATTATTCCGCTTACGATACCAGGCCCTGGCCTCGCCCACGCTAGCTCGTCCAAACTGTGTAGGCGGCGAGCCGGCAATCGTCGCCGATTGAGTTCCTCCGTTGGCTGTGGTTTCACTGACGGCGATTTCCGGGGAACGAGAAGGCGCGCCTCCGGCCGCGGGAGCGGCAGCAATGGTGTCGGTCAGGGTGTTGACGGTTACCTTGTCGCGGCCTGCGCTGCGGCGAGGCTGGAGCGAGTTGGTCGTAAAACAGCTAAAGGATTAGCGAACGAGGGCACCAATTCGAGTTTCGTCAGCAAGTTCTGTTCGTCAGCGGTCCGTTTCGTTCGCCACCCACGTCGGCATCGTTCAGGCAGGCGATCAACCTGCTCAGCTGATCGATGAACAGTGCGGCCTCTTCGTCGTTCAGGTCCGACAGGAACCGGACAACCGCCGGTGCATGGCGGTCGCGCATCTGGGCGACGGCGGGCTTGGCGGCAGCAGAAAGCGACACGACGATGCGCCGGCGGTCTCGTTCGT
>DATJST010000593.1:0-3538 GCA_035503975.1 Acidimicrobiales bacterium
GAAGCCGTGGCACAACCTGTTCGACCGAAGACCGCACTGGGCGGCTCGTCATCGAACTGGCCAACGTCGGGACTCGTCGCGTAAGTGTGGAGATCGAGGTACGGGCCCGAGGCGTCGCCGCGAACAGGTCCCGCGTTACCCCACAGTCGCTGTTTGCGGCTCGTTTATAAGCCCCTGTATATAGCCGATGGCGTGCGCCCGGGCACGATGTCCCCACGCCGTGTCGCCGGCCACCTTGGGTACGTGGTCGTCTAGCAAGTAGCCGTCAAAGCCAACCCGGCGCAGCAAGTCGACAACCTCGCGGGGCGAGTAATTGCCCTCGCCGAGGAAGCATTCCTGGAATGATGGCACCGTCCCTTGCACCTGGCGGAAATGTATGTAGCAAATGGCGCCGGCCGGGCCGAACCGCTCAATAGCATCATGCACGGCCGCACCACCTCCGTCCATTTCCGAGACCGTCCCGAGGCACAGGTCGAACCCGAACGCCGGTGAACCGCCCGCAATGTCGTAGGCGCGGGCCAAATTGTCCACCGAGTAAAAGAGCCGGGCGGTCGGGCCGATCGCTCTTACGGGGGGATCGTCAGGGTGCAGGGCCAGCCGAACTCCGGCCGCTTCCGCCACCGGCAGGACCGTGTGCAGAAACGTGGCGAAGTTGTCCCACAGCTCGTCTTCGGAGATCGACGGGTCGAAACCTGTGTTGCCCTGAGGACCTCCAGCGGCATTGCCTCTGCCGGCCAACGCAAGGTCGAACGCGCTTACCTTGGCCCCGCCCCGTCCCACCGCCTCGTTGTCAGTCCGCCACACACCCGTCGCCAGGAAGTTGAACCCGAGGAACGGCACACCCGCCTTGCCCACATTGACCACAGTTTGGCAGTACTGCTCGAGCTGCCGCGCTTGGTCGGGGCCACCCAACTTGATCGATTGCATAAACGATTGCGGGACATTCTCGAGGGCGACGAGCTCCAGGCCGAAGTTGGCGCACCGCTCCTTCACGGCTGTCAGCGCCTCGTGGGTCCAGTAACCGTTACGGTCGTCGAGCTTTGGCGTATTGAGCTGCACAGCGGTTACGCCAAGCTGAAGGGCGAACGCCGCCGTTTCTTCGTCTATTTCTTGTAGCTGCCCGACCATTATCTTCATCCACTCATTCTCCTCGACGCTCTGGGGGCCGCTATACGGGCGCTGATTTTTGACCTCAGGTACAATTTCTCTGCCATGGCTGGTGAGCGATCGGCCAAGAGAGAGGCTAGCCTGCGCTACCCGGGACGATCTCCATCCCCCCGGCGATGTGGTTGCGTGCCGCTCGACGCGCCGCGCGCGAGTCGCGACGCCGGACTGCCTCAAAAATGGCTTTGTGCCCCGGCTGGGACTGGCGCACGTGTTCCAGGGTGGGTGTGCCGTACCTCGCATAAGCATGGGACGGCTGCAGAATGGCGAGGACTATGGCCCGCCCGAGCTCGTTGCCAGACGACCCCATAAGGGCGTTGTGAAAGGCGTAGTCCAAACGCACATAACGATCGATGTCGTCCATCGAGCGCGCCAGCTGGGCCAGGATATCGCCCATGTCGCGGATCTGGGCCTCGGTCGCCACAGCCGCCGCTTGGGCCGCCATCTCACCCTCGAGGGCCATGCGGACGGTGATGAGGTACGGCAGGAAATTGAGCTCCCGGTCGTGCTGCATCCGGGCGGCAAGCACGAGCGGGTCCAGGAGGTTCCAACTATCGGTGTCGGTTGTCCAGGTGCCTTTGCCATTATGTACGCGAACGAGCCCTTTCTGCTCGAGGACCTTGAGAACCTCCCGAATAACGGTACGGCTTACGTCAAAGTGTTCGCACAGCGCCGCTTCTGGAGGTAAAGGGCTGCCGGGAGGTAATGAACCGCTAACAATTTCGTCGACGAATTTCTGGATTACGGGCCCAGACAATCTCCTCGGCGAAGGCAGGGCGCGCGGGTCAGGGTGCATCGCCTGCCTTAGCAGCGGGTTGCGGACGAGGGACCCTTCCACGGGTCCTGATCCTATCAGGGTCTTGTGGCCCGCAGAGCTATGTGCTATGACATAGGTTACAAATGGTTGGAGGCTGAGAGGCTGTCGTGACCCGGCCGCCTTCAGTCTGCCAGCGACAGAATTACGCTGTAGTTGCATCGGATGTTAAGGGGACCGTATGCCGGGCAGGGGGAGGGACAGCTATGAAAACTGTCGACACCGCCGTCGAGGCTTCCTACGGCTCCCCGTGGTCAACTCTTTCCCGCAAGGGAGCGGATCTCCAGTGTCGGAGGCCTGCCTCACCGAGCCGCTTTTACGCCTAAGGCCCAACAGCTTCACAGCGCGGCCTTTCTGAGGTGAAATAAGCGTAGCAATGCCTGACAGACAAGAGTTCTAATCGCCCACCCACATATCGAGGGGGAGCTAGTGAAGATATCTCAGGTCGAAGTGGAGCGGTTCCGCATCCCGGCCCGGACCCCGCCTTTCGTGTGGCGAGCCGGACTGCCGGGCTCCGAGCCTGAACTCGAAGGAGGCCTGTTACGCATCTCCACGGACGAGGGCGTGGAGGGAGTGGCGCAGGCCCGGCGAGGCGTGATCCTCGAAGACCTGGTCAATCGCCGGTTACGAGATGAGCTTATCGGGGAAGACCCCTTTCGCCGGGAGTGGTTGTGGCACAGGATCTGGGAGCTCGACCGGATCGAGGAGTTCCCGATCTACATCCTCGGCCTAGTGGACATCGCCCTCCACGACCTGGCCGGAAAGGCCCTCGGGGTGCCCGTTTACGAAATGTTGGGCGCGTTCCGGACCGAAATCCCAGCCTATGCCTCCACGGTCACCTTCTCCACGATCAAGGAGTACCTAGACGTCGCCGACCAATGCCTTGGCCTCGGTTACCGGGCGATCAAATTGCATGCGTGGGGAGATGCGCGGCGCGACGCCGAGCTGGCCGGGGCACTGCGGGCGCACGTTGGCGACGGCATCGACCTCATGTACGACGGATCGGCCGGCTTCGACCTACCGGACGCCGTCTACCTCGGCCGGGCCCTAGCCGAGGCCGGGTACAGATGGTACGAGGAGCCCATGCGTGAGTTCAACGTCACCGCCTACAAATGGTTGGCCGAGCGCGTGGACGTCCCGCTCCTCGTAGCCGAGACCGCGGATGGTGCCCACATGAACACGGCCGATTTCATCGCCTCGGGTTGCGCCACGTACGTCCGGGCGAGCGCAGGTTTGAAAGGTGGGATCACCGGGGCGCTCCGGATTGCCCATACGGCAGATTCGTTCCGCCTCCGGGCTGAGGTCCACGGTGGCGGTATGGCCAACATCCACCTTTGCATGGTCATCCCGAACACCACTTACTACGAGTCGCTCGTGATGGAGAACCCCGTAGTCAGAGACCCGATCGTGGACTCCCAGGGCCTCGTGCATGCCCCGACGGAGCCCGGCCTCGGTTCTTCAGCCAGTTCCTGACCTGACCTTATAACGAAAACGCCTGATAGTAGTAGTACTATCGGCAGCTGACGACATAGAAGAGGGGGGAGTATGTGATTGCCACTT